>JBAPUA010000171.1:0-23880 GCA_049282435.1 Cyanobium sp.
GTGTATGGCACCGTGTTCAAGGTGCAGGATTTCAACCACTACGTGGTGTATCTCGGTACGGGACTGGTGATCTGGAATGCCATTGCCGCTTCGGTTGGTTCAGCTCCGAGCCTGTTTGAGTACAACGCCGGCCACCTCAAGAACACCAATCTCAACCCCATCTTCTACACCTTGGAAGAATGGGCCTTTCAGGTTCAGACCTTCCTGCAATCGTTCGGGCTTGTGGTCTTGGTGCTGTCGGCTTTTCAGCCCAGCTTGTTTGTGAACTTGTTCGGTTACGGTCTGGTGCCGCTGCTTAATCTTGTGCTTTTTCTCTATTGGCTGCCTCTAATTGTTTGTCTATTGGGTGCTCGCTATCGCGACCTGTTTCAGTTGGTGCCGATTGTGCTTCAGTTGGTGTTCCTGCTTTCGCCCATCCTCTACGAAAAGAAGACCCTCGGCCACCTCGGCTGGACTGCTGACTTCAATCCCCTTTACCGATATCTCAGCCCCCTGCGGCACGCCCTGATCCAGGGGGAGTTCAAGGTCGGCCAGTCCCTGGTGCTTCTGGCTGTCAATCTTGTCGGCATCTGGGTGGCGCTGCTGTTGTTGGAGCGCCAGCGGCGGCATTTGCCCTTTCTGGTTTGATCGTTCCGCCTGCCTGGTTGCTACCGGTTGGACACTGGGGCTTTGGTGTCCAGGCTGTGGCTCTGCCCTGACCCCAGGGCAACGGTGGGTTGCTCCTCACAGCCCGTTACAGCGGAGCCTGGAACCCTGCAGAGTGCGGCTTCAATGGTTTCACGTCTCCCGATCCGATGGCTCCCCGGCGATCTGCAGCAGCCGCGGCCGATGGCCAGGCCCATGGTAAGGGCAACGGCAAGGGCGGCGACGACCTGGCCCTGCAGCGCAAGCTCACCGACCTTGTCGCCCGCCAGCAGTACGCCCAGGCCATCCGCGCGCGCGAGCAGGCGCTGCGTCGCCAGCCCGATCTGAAGCTCACCCCGGGCGAAGCCCAGCTGTGGTGTCTGGAGGGCGGCCAGGCCCTGGAGCACCAGCAGCCGAAGCGCGCCGAAATCGCCCTCACCAAGGCCATCGCCCTGGGACTGCACGGCGAGCCGCTGCTGCTGCTGGCCCGTCTGCGGCTGAATCAGGAGCGGCCGGAGCAGGCGCTGACGCTGCTGGAGCAGGCGTTCGCCGCCGGCCAGTTGGCCCCGGAGTACGCCGGTGCCTATCTCAAGCTGCTCCTGCTCCAGGGGCAGGAGCAGCGGGTGCGATCGCTGCTGCGCGAGCAGCCGGATCGCTTCCTGGCCCAGCAGCTCCACTGGGCCTCTGGTGTGCTCAGCCTGCTGGAGGGCAACCCTGTCCATGCCCGGCGGCAGTTCGACCAGATGGCCGCACCCGCCACTCCGGGCGACCATGGCGCCGTCTGGCGTGCCTGGGCCCTGTTGGAAGCGGGAGATCACCCGGCGGCCGCCAACGCCCTCAAGGATGCCGACCATCCCGCCTGCGCCGCCCTGGCTCTCGATCTGGCGGCCCGCAGCGGCGAGCTACCCACCAGCCTGCTCGCCGAGCGGCGGCGGCATCCACCCCGGCAGGAGCTGGTGCGCGCCCTGGAGCTGCTGTACCACCTGCGGCAGCAGAACCTGCTCCAGGCCGGCCAGCTGCTGCTGGCCCATGAACGGCAGCTGCTGGCGATCGCGCCGGGGCTGGCCCCCCTGCGCCGGCCGCTGTTGCTGCTGGCGGGCCAGCAGGCCCTGGAGCGGGACGCGCCGTTGGAGGCGATCCGCTGCTGGCGGCCGATCGTCGATCGACCGGTCTTTGATCCCGACCTGGCTCTGCGCCTGTTCCCCCTGCTCGAGCAGGGGGATGCTGAGGAGGTTCAGGAGGCCGAACGGCTGGCCGGCCAGCTGCTGGGCTGGGTGCGCCGCGCCGCCCGGGACACCCCTGCCGCTTGGCCGGAACCGCTGCTCTCCACCACCCTGGCCCGGCTGCACTGCTGGCAGGCCGATCAGCTGATGCGGCTGGGGGGGCGCCAGCAGGCCCGCCGCAGCGTCGAGCAGGCCCGCCAGCTGGCGCCGGAGCTGCCGGATGTCACCGGCCGCCGCGGCATGCTGGCGGCGATGAACGGGGCGAGCAGCATCGCCATCCCCCTGCTCTGGCAAGCCCTGGAGGGCGGCTGCCGCAGCAGTTCGGTGTATGAGGTGCTCGACGAAACCCTGACCTGTAGCGGCCTCGACGCGGAACGGCGGCGACTGCAGCAGCAGTATGGATCGATCTTCGGGGTGATGGTCGAGCCCGGTCCGGAGCAGGGCGACATGGCTCCGGCCTGGCTGGAGGCCCTCAGCCACGGCGACGTGCTGGGCCTGGGGAACGCCCTTAACATGAATCCGGACAGCGGCGCCGGTCTCGAGGCCCTGCGGATTTTTATCGACCAGATCGCGCCGCCACGAGGCGCAACAGCAGGCGGCGAGGTGATCATCAACCTGCGCAAGGTGACCCTGGAGCTGCCGGAGGCCAGCCGCCGTTGGGATGCCCTGCTCACGGCGTTGCCGCCGCTTGAACAGGTGGAGGCCCTCACCGCGATCGTGGCCGCGCTCCAGCGCTTCTGCCGGCGCAGCGGCAAGCCGCTCGCCCAGGAGATCACGGTCCGCCTGCTCCAGCTGGAGCAGCATGCTGCCGGCACCGACCCGGCCCAGGTCGATCGAGCCCTGCGCTCTTTGCTGCTGCTGCTGGGCCTGCGCCTGAAGCGGGGCGAATCGCCGGCCCAGGAGGCCAGCCGCCTGCTGCGGGCCAGCCACCAGCCGGAGCGGCTGCTGCCGCTGGCGCTGCTGGATCTGCGCCTGCTCTGCAGCACCAAACCCTGGTTGGCGCTGGTGCAGGAGCTGCGGCGGCAGGATCCCCAGAATCCGCTGCTCACCCTGGCCCTGGCGACGATGGAGCGCAGTTTCACGCGCCCCTACGACCGTCTGTCGGAGCAGGCGTTTGATCAGGCTCGCCGCCAGCAGGACAGCCAGGCCCTGGCCGCCTGCCGCCGCGAGCAGGCCTGGATTGAGGAGAGTTTCGATCGGGAGCAGCCGCGCCGTCAGGTCCGGAGCATGGACAACGACCCCACCTGGCAGACGATGTTTACCAAGCTCGACTTCCAGGCCATGTTTCGGCAGATGGCGGCGCAAAACGGCGTGACTGACCTCAGCGATGCCCAGCTGGAGAAGATGCTGCCGGAGTTCGAGCACCAGGCCCGCGTGGCATTCGCGCCGATGGACCCGGAGGAATTCGATCTCAGTGGCTTCTTGGACACTGCGGCGGAGCCGTCGCCGCCGCCGCCGCCGCCCCGCAGAAGCCAACGCCGTACCTTCATGGACCTTTGAATCGATGGCCGATCCCTACGCCTTGCTGGGCATCCCGCCGGAGGCTTCGGCCGCGGAGCTGAAGGCCGCCTATCACCGCCAGCTGCGGCAGTTTCCGGCCCACAGCCACCCGCAGCAGTTCCAGCAGATCCGCGCCGCCTACGACACGCTCCGGGCCGCAGGCGAGCATGGCGGCGATCCGCTCCAGCCCGGCCCGCTGCTGACCCAGCTGGATGCCGACGCCCTGGCGGCGCTCGATGAGCAGGTGCGGCTCTCCTGCCGGCTCAACCTCGCCGCGCTGCTGCGCCTCACCCTCTGACGCCAACCCCGATGACTTCTCCCCGCGAACGGGCCCAGCTCCAGGCCGACCTGCGCCAGCAGCAGGAGGCTCTGGTCAGGGATCTGCTGCCGGTGCTCGATGCGCTTGACCGGGCCGAGGCCCACTGGCAGCTGGTGCTGCAGATGCAGCAGAGCCCTGTGGCAAGGCCGCCCCAGGAGCGGGGGGGAGCCTGGGGGAGGTTGCGGCGCTGGTTGGCGGGATCCCACCAGCCCCAGCGGGCCCAGCCCCACTCCGCCGCAGCGCTGGCCCGCAGTGCCGGCGAAGGCATCGGCCTGATCCGGGCCGAGTTGCTGGAGGTGCTGCAGGGGCACGGTCTGGAGCCGTTCGAGAGTCTGGGCCAGCCGTTCGATCCGCAGCAGATGCAGGCCCTCGGTCAGCGAGCATCCGCCCCTGGCATCGCCCCTGGCGTCGCCGCTGGCCGTGTGGTGGAGGAAGCGGTCAGGGGGTATCGCTGGCGGCAGAAGCTGTTGCGGGAAGCCCAGGTGCTGGTGGCCGGCCCCTGACGCCCCCAGACCCCAGGCCCTCCAGGGCGATGCCGTATCCCCATCTGATCCCCATCCGTTGCCGCTGATTGCCATGGCCGTCGTTGTCGGAATTGATCTGGGCACCACCAACTCCCTGGTGGCGGCCCTGGAGGACGGCCAGCCCTGGGTGATTCCCGATGAGACGGGAGAGCTGCTGCTGCCCTCCGTGGTGGGGATCGGCGCCGAGGGGCAGCTGCTGGTGGGTCAGGCGGCACGCCGCCAGTACGCAGCGGCACCCGAACGCACGGTGCGCTCGATCAAGCGACAGATGGGCAGCGACAGCCAGGTGGCGCTGGGGGAAACGCTGCACCGGCCCCAGGAGATCTCCGCCCTGATCCTGCGCTCCTTGAAACAGCGGGCCGAAGCCGTTCTCGGCGACACGGTGGAGCAGGTGGTGATCACGGTGCCGGCGTATTTCACCGATGCCCAGCGGCAGGCCACCAAGGAGGCAGGGGAGATCGCCGGGCTGGAGGTGCTGCAGATCCTCAACGAACCCACAGCGGCGGCCCTGGTGTTCGACCAGCGCGGCGAGCAGAGCCAGCGGCTGCTGGTGTACGACCTGGGGGGTGGCACGTTCGATGTCTCGATCGTGGAGATCACCGGCCCGGTGACGGAGGTGCTGGCCAGTCACGGCAACAACCGCCTGGGGGGCGATGACTTCGATCGGCGCCTGCAGCGGCTGCTGGCGGAGCGGTTTGAGCGGGAGCACGGGGTGCTGCTGCCGGCGGAGCCCGCCCTGGAGGCGCGGCTGCTGCAGGCGGCAGAGCGGGCCAAGATGCAGCTGAGCGAGCGCAGCCGGGTGACGGTGCGGGAGGCCTACCTGCTCAGTCAGGGGGACACACCGCTGCATCTCGACACCGAGCTGCTGCGCGACGACTTTGAGCAGCTGATCCGGCCGCTGCTGCGCGACACACTCCAGGCGATCGATCGGGCCCTGGGGGATGCCGGCCTCCAGGCCGGGGATCTCGACCGGGTGATCCTGGTGGGCGGCTCCACCCGCATCCCGCTGGTGCAGGAGCTGGTGGAGGAGCACCTCGAGGGGGTGGCGGTGAGCAGCTTCGATCCGGATCGCTGCGTGGCGCTGGGGGCGGCGCTGCAGGCGGCGGTGCTGAACGGCGAGGAGGTGGAGACCTTCCTGGTGGATGTGACCCCCCACTCCCTGGGGATCGCCACGGCGATGGAAACGGAGATGGGTTTGATCCCCAATATCTTCAGCACCATCATTCCGCGCAACACGGTGATCCCCGTGACCCGCTCCAAGCTGTATTACACGATGAAGGACAACCAGAGACTGGTGCGGGTGGAGGTGTCCCAGGGGGAGAATCTCAACGCCGATGAGAATGTGCCGCTGGGATCCTTTGAGGTGGAGGATCTGCCGGCAAAGCCCGCCGGTGATGTGGCGATCGAGGTGCAGTTCAGTTTTGATTTCAATGGCATCCTCACCGTCACCGCCAGCGAAACCAGCAGCGGCAAGCAGAACCAGTTGGCGGTGAACAATGTCGGTTCACACCGGTTGCCCAGCCATCAACTGGAGCAGAGCCGTGATGCGGTGCAGAGCCTGTTTGCCCGGTTGGCAGGGGCTGCCGAGATGATGGAAGCCGAGGCGGGGAATGACGAGCAGCTGGGCGGGGAGGCCTCAGGGTCTGAGGGTGACGCAGCCGCCGACGGACCTGGCGCCGAAGGCCTGCTGTCAGAGGAGGGAATGGACGCCACAGAAGATCAGGGCTCGCTATGAATCGCATGTCGCATCTCTGATCCGGCACTGACGATTCGCGATCCAAGCCAGTCCGGGCCGCCGTGAGCGCTGGTTCCGCAATGCGGCTTGCCCTGCCTGCGTGAGCTCCAGTCGCTGGGGCGGATCGGTCACGATCCCCCGTGCGAGGCAAGACCGCCAGGGGATCTGTTGCCGGCCGTGCGTCAGTAGTCGACGCCGCGCTTGAGGTCCACGCCCCGTTCGGCGTAGTGCTTGTGGCAGACCATCTCCGAGTGCACGCTGGCCAGGTCGAAGTAAGCGGGGCGGCTCTTGCAGCGGCCGGTGATGATCACCTCGGTTTCCGCCGGCTTGCGCAGCAGGGTCTGCACGATCGGCTCCACCGGCAGCAACTCCAGATCGACGGTGGGATTGAGCTCGTCGAGGATCACGGTCTTGTACAGGCCGCTGGCGATGGCGGCCCGGGCGATCTCCCAGGCCCGTTCCGCCTCGACATAGTCGATCGGCTGTTGCTGGCCGCGCCAGACGATCGCATCGCGGCCGGAGCGCAGGTGATCCACCAGGTGCGGATAGCTCTCGCGCAGGGCGGCGATGGCGGCGTCTTCGGTGTAGCCGCTGCCGCCCTTGAGCCATTGCAGGATCAGCACCCGATGGCTCTTGTCCTGGCTGATGCCGCGGCCGATCGCCTGCAGGGCCTTGCCGAGGGCGCTGGTGGACTTGCCCTTGCCTTCACCGGTGTAGATCTCGATGCCATCGAGGCCGGCCATCTGCTCCTGGCCGTCGAGCTCCCCAGCGCCCAGCCGGCGGCGATGGGCGCGCATCTCCGAGTGCAGATCGGCCAGTTGCACCAGTTCGGGCGGCGCGCCGCGGCCGGTGCAGATCACCTCCATTCCCGCCGGTTTGGTCGCGAGGGTGCGCACCACCTCCTGGGTGTCCAGCAGGCCCAGGTCCAGCACCGGGTTGATCTCGTCGAGCACCACCACCGAATAGAGATTGCTGGCGATGGCCCCCTTGGCGATATCCCAGCCCCGCTGCGCTTCCTGGCGATCGAAGCGGCTGGCCTCCGCGGCGGTGAAGAACTCTCCCCGGCCCGTGCGCACCTGATCGATCAGATGGGGGAAGCCCTGTTGCAGGGCTTCGATCGCACTGTCTTCGTCGTAGGAGCGGCCGGGCCCCTTGAGGAAGCGCAGCAGCAGGACGCGGGTGCGCTTCTGTTCGCAGATGCCCAGGCCGATGGTGCGCAGCACCACCCCCAGGGCCGCCTGGCTTTTGCCCTTGCCATCGCCGTCGTAGACGTGCAATTGGCCGTGGTCGCGCTCCTCACTGCCGGCGGCGGTGCGGATGCCGATCCCCTTGCCGGTGCCCCGTTGCGGTGTCTGGGTGCTGCTTGCGCCTGCCATGGACGGGGTGTTCAGAACCTGATGCTACCCAGGTCCGTCGATGGGTTTGCCAGGATCAACCGATGCTGTTCACTCTGTTGGAGTCGCTTCCCGCTGACCTCGAGCGGGCCCTGGAGGCCCTGAGGCAGTGGATCGCCGCCTGGGATCAGGTGGTGGTGGCCTATTCCGGTGGGGTGGACAGTGCCCTGGTGGCGGCGCTGGCGGTGGAGGTCCTGCAGGAGCGGGCCCTGGCGATCACCGGGGTCTCGCCGGCCCTGGCGCCCCATCTGCGCCAGGAGGCCCGGGACCAGGCGGCCTGGCTGGGCTTGCGCCACCAGGAGCTGGCCACGGCGGAGCTGGCCGATCCGGCCTATGCCGCCAATCCGGAGGATCGCTGCTACGCCTGCAAGCGCGAGCTGCATCGCCTGCTGGCCGCGATCGCCGCGGCGGCGGGGGCGGCCGTCGTTCTCGATGGTGTCAATCGCGATGACCTCGGCGATCATCGACCCGGCATTCGCGCCGCCCGGGAGCAAGGGGTGCGCTCGCCCCTGGCGGAACTCGGCGTCGACAAGGCCGGCGTGCGCCAGATTTCCCGGGCCCTGGGGCTGCCGTGGTGGGACAAGCCGGCCCAGCCCTGCCTGGCCTCCCGCTTTCCCTATGGCGAACCGATCAGCGCCGCGAGGCTGGAGCGGGTGGCGGCAGCTGAGGCGTGGCTGAGGCGCCAGGGATTCGACGAGTTGCGCGTGCGCAGCCAGGGAGAAACGGCCCGCATCGAACTGCCGGCCGATCGCCTGACCGCGGTGTTGGTGCAGCTGGCCGAAGAGGATCTGCGCAACGCCCTGGTGGCGGCCTTCTCTGACCTTGGTTTTTCCGCCGTGGGCCTGGATCTGGAGGGGCTGGTGAGCGGCAAGCTCAACCGGGTCCTGGCGGACCGGCCGGCGGCCAGCACCCCGACAGCAGAACAGGAGCGGCAGACTTTTCGGTCTGGCCGCTCCTGGGAGAGCTCGGACTGAGCGGAGCTCGCTGCCCGATCAGGCGGCGTGGAGCACGGGGTCGCGCTCCGTGCCCTCGATCGTGGCCGGGGTCTCGCGCCGGAAGCTGGTGAGCTTGTGGCGGCCGGCATTGAGCTCCTCGCAGAGCACCTGACAGGCCCGTTCCGGCATCGTGTGATCGCCACAGGTGAACACATCGACCGCCGCGTAGCCGGACTCCGGCCAGGTGTGGATCGAGATGTGGGACTCGGCCAGCAGGGCGAGACCGGTGACTCCCTGGGGTTCGAAGCGGTGGGTGATCAGGTTGAGCAGGGTGGCACCAGCACGCTTAGCTGCTGTCGTGATGGTGTCCCTGAGGAAAGCTTCGTCATCGAGTCGCGAACTGTCGCAGTCGTAGAGCTCGAGGATGCAGTGTTTCCCAACCGCGTCGGTGACGTTCGGGTTGGAGGGATTCTCGGTGGTGCCTTGAACTTTGGCGAGGAGTGGCTGGTGGGCGGCTCCGGTCCATCCCGGGTTGGGGTGGAGGCAGGGCAGGCTCTGGTTCATCAGGGGTCCAGGCAACGTGAACGTCACCATACGTGGCGGTCGGCATTGTGGTCGGCCAGCCCCCACACCTGTCGGTCATCACGCACAGAGCTGACCCGATTGCATCAGCACCACCTGGGAGGCGGAGCGCCAGCCGCCGCTGAAGGCCTCCAGGTGGGTGGCGCTCACCAGGCACTGATGGCCTTCGCCCACGGCCTCCAGGAGCAACTGCTGGCGCCTTGGATCCAGTTCGGCCAGCACGTCGTCGAGCAGCAGCAGCGGTGGCTGACCCACCACCTGCTCGACCAGCTCCAGCTCGGCCAGTTTCAGGGCCAGCACCAGGGTGCGTTGCTGGCCGGCCGAGCCGTAGCGGCGGGCCGGCTGGTCGGCCAGCAGCAGGTTCACGTCGTCGCGATGGGGCCCCACCAGGCACTGACCCAGCCGCTCCTCCTGGGGCCGCTGCAGCCGCAGCTGCTGCTCCAGGGCCGCGCGCCAGAGCTCTTCCTGGTCGCCTTCGTCCACGTCTCCGTCCAGCTCGGTGCCGCTGCGATAGGCCAGGGCCAGGGGCTCGGCGGCACCGCCGATGCGCTGCTGCCAGGTGCTCGCCAGCGGTTCGAGCCGCCGCAGGGCCCGCCAGCGGCGCCGGTGCAGGCGGGTGCCGATCAGGGCCATCTGCTGGTCGAAGACATCGAGCAGGGCCGCCCGATCCGCCAGGCTCAGGCCGCGGCGCAACAGTTGGCTGCGCTGGCGCAGCAGGCGCCCGTAGCGGCTGAGCAGGGCGCCGTAGACGGGCTCCAGTTGCAGCACCACCCGGTCCAGCCACTGGCGGCGCAGGGCGGGTTCGCCGCGCACCAGATCCAGGTCCAGGGCACTGAAGCCGACGCAGCGCAGCGGTCCGATCAGGTCGAGCTGGCGCTCCAGCAGCTTGTCGTTGCGCAGGGCCTGGCGCCCGCCCCGGCCGCGCAGACGCAGCTCCAGGCTGTCCCCCTCGCCGGTGATGGCCCGCAGCCGGCTGAAGGGCTGACCATGGCTGATCAGGTCGCGATCGCTGGCGCAGCGGTGCGAACGCAGGCTGGTGAGCAGTTCCACCGCCTCCAGCAGATTCGACTTGCCCGCCCCGTTGGCGCCGATCACCAGCAGCCTGGGGGCATCCAGGGTCAGCTGCAGCCCGGCGAGATTGCGGAAGTGCAGCAGCTCCAGGCGGTGCAGCCGGATGGGTCTGGGGCGGTCAGCGGCTAAGGTACTTCTCTCAGGTGTGACCGCTGGCGTCGCCGTCTCCAGGGTGAGTTCTCATCCGCCGAGACCGATTCCCGGTTTGCCTGGTGTTGGGCATGTAGCTCAGTTGGATAGAGCGTCAGATTCCGGTTCTGAATGTCGGGGGTTCGAGTCCCTCCATGCTCGTTGATTGCTCTTCTGCCGCCGGAACGGGGAAGGGGACGCTCACGGATCGATGTCCTGGTCCTGTCTTCATGCTGGACCGGAGAGGTGATCGTGGCGACCTGGAGCCGGATCGGGTTGCTGGGGTGACGGCTAGGTGGGTCTCGAGGGACGTGCCGCGGCCCTGGGGGGAGCGGGGCTGCCGGCCACGGCCTGCGGCCTGTCTGCAGACCAGGGTCGGCGAGCCTTCAGGGGTTCGTGAGGTTGAGTCCCATCGCCCGGATGCCGCCCGGATCGACCACGAAACCCGCCTTGGTGACGGCGCGCAGCGCTTCCGGGGGGGCGGCCAGGGAGACGCTGCAGCCCGCCATC
The DNA here is from genome assembly GCA_049282435.1 of Cyanobium sp. GTDB lineage: Bacteria > Cyanobacteriota > Cyanobacteriia > PCC-6307 > Cyanobiaceae > Cyanobium. Next base: position 10,547 of record JBAPUA010000171.1, read on the forward strand.
TCCCGCCGCAGCCGGTTCAGGGCCGCCTGGACCAGGGCCTGGAGCACCTCGTCGCGGGCCGGGTCGCTGGGATCGGCCAGCAGATCCCAGAGGTTGGCGTTGAGGGCCTGATCACTGGTCGCCCGCACGAAGCCCACCAGTTGATCCCGGTCATTGCGAATGGCCAGGTGCCAGGCGCTGCGCTCCAGCACCAGCCCCCAGCGCCTGGAGCCCCGCGGTTGGTCGCCGCACAGCTGCAGCAGCTGGTCCAGCTCTGCGGCGTCCCAGGCGGGCTGTTGGAGCAACTGATATCCCTCCCGCAGGCGGGGCTGGGGCGGTTGGCTGCGGAAGGGGATCAAGAGGGAGATGCTCGCGCCTGGAGGAAGGGTGTGGGGGTCAGCCGGTGTTGCGCATGCCGGCGGCGATGCCGTTGATTGTCAGCAGGGCGCCCTGGAGCAGATCGCTGCGGCTGTAGGTGCGGCCGTCGCTGGCCTTGCCGGCCCCCTCGCTCATCGGCGGCTGGCGGTTCTGATCGCGCAGCAGCCGCAGCAGGGCCACCTGCAGATAGCCGAGCGGGATGATCGTGCGGTTGCGCAGCTCCACCGACAGCTGCAGGGCCGGATCCCCATCGAGCAGGCGCTGGTGGCCGCTGATGGCCAGCACCAGATCCCGGGTGAGGGTGAACTCGGCGCTGATCGCCGCCAGGATCGCCGCGAAGGCCTCGCGGTTGGCCTCGCGGCCGAGGGAGCGCACGTAGTGGCCCGCCAGGTCCAGATCCACCTTGGAGAGCGTCATCTCCACCTTGGAGATCAGCATGCGGAAGAAGGGCCAGCGCTGGTAGAGCAGCTGCAGCAGTTCCATCTGCCCAGCATCCTGTTCCAGCTCGGCCTGCAGGGCCGCCCCGACCCCATACCAGCTGGGCAGCAGGAACCGGCTCTGGGTCCAGCCGAACACCCAGGGGATGGCCCGCAGGCTGGAGAGATCGCGGGTGCCGCCCTTGCGGCGGGCGGGCCGGCTGGAGATCTGCAGCTTGCTGATCTCCTCGATCGGGGTCACCTGTTCGAAGAAGGCCACCAGGTCGGGGTTGTCATGCACCAGGGCCCGGTAGTGGTCACGGGAACGGGCGGCCAGGCGCTCCATCAGCTGATTCCAGCTGGGGGTGTCATCGAGGGGCAGGGTGACCATGCTGTTCTGCAGCACGGCCGTGGTCACGGTTTCGAGGTTGTACAGGGCCAGCTCGGGCAGGGAGTACTTGGAGGCCAGCACTTCGCCCTGTTCGGTGATCTTGATGCGGCCCTTGAGGGTGCCGCTGGGCTGGGCCAGGATCGCCTGATAGGCCGGTCCGCCGCCGCGCCCGACCGAGCCGCCGCGACCGTGGAACAGGCGCAGGGCCACGGCGTGCTCGTCGGCCAGGCGCTGCAGGGCGATCTGGGCCCGGTGAATCTCCCAGTTGCTCGACAGAAAACCGGAATCCTTGTTGCTGTCCGAATAGCCGAGCATCACCTCCTGCAGGGGTTGGCCGCTGTCGGTGTTGCTGTTGAGCAGCTCCCGGTAGAAGGGATCGGCGAACAGCCGGCCCATCACCGCCGGGGCGCGCTGCAGATCCTCGACGGTCTCGAACAGGGGGATCACCAGCAGCTCGGAGCGCTGGGCCAGGGGGTCGATCAGGCCGGCCTCCTTGGCCAGCAGCAGCACCTCCAGCAGATCCGACACCGTGTGGCTCATCGAGATCACGTAGGTGCGGCAGATGCCGGAGCCGAACTCCTGCTGCAGCCGATGCAGCATGCGAAACACCGCGAAGGTCTCGGCGGTGGCGGCGCTCCAGCGGGCCGCGGGCGGCAGCAGGGGCCGGCGGGTCTGCAGTTCGGCCTGCAGCCAGGTCACCCGCTGCTCCTCGTCCATGGCGCCGTAGGCGAGCGGCAGCTGCAGGTAGCGGCTCAGTTCGTCGATGGCGTCGCTGTGGCGGGTGCTCTCCTGGCGGATGTCGAGGCTGGCCAGCCAGAAGCCGAAGATGTGCACCTGGGTGAGCAGATCCCGCAGGGCCTTGCATTTGAGCCCCGTGGCATCCAGGCTCTCCTTGAGCAGCTCCAGGTCGTTGCGGAACTCGTCCACGGAGCTGTAGTGCAGATCCTGCAGCCCCACACCGCCGGCCGGCAGGCCAAAGGGGGTCTCGATCACGGGCGTGGAGGGGCCATCGCCGGGGAACTCCCAACCGGCCTCGGCCAGCTGGTCGTTGCGCCGCTGGCTCAGGTGCAGTCGCTCCAGGATGTAGCTGAGCTTGAGCCGATAGGGCTCCTTGCGATAGCTGGTGGCCCGCTCTTCGTAGATCTCCGGGAAGCGCAGCCGATCCATTTCCAGCGATTCGAGCAGGGCCTTGCTGGGGGGGCTCCACTGCATCGAGATGCTCAGCTGGTTGCGCAGTTCCTCGACGGCATGGATGTAGCGCTTGAGCATCAGCTGGCGCTGGTAGCAGGCGGTCCGCCAGGTGATCTCCGGCGTGACCGAGGGGTTGCCGTCCCGGTCGGAGCCCACCCAGGAGCCGAAGGTGCAGAAGGCGTCCCGGGGGGGCACCACATCGGGATAGCTGCTGGCCAGGGCGGCCCGCATGCGCTGCCGGAGCTGGGGCATGGCGTTGAACAGCACCTGCTGGAAGTAGTGCAGGGCGTAGTCCACCTCGTTGATCACCGAGGGTTTGAACTGGTGCAGTTCATCGGTGCGCCACCACAGCCGGATTTCCTCCTCCAGCTGCTGGCGCAGCTGTTGGCGCTCATCCGGGTTGATCGCCGGACTGAGCTGCAGCTTCTGGATCAGGGCCGCCACCCGCCGTTGCTTGTGGCGCACGGTGTGGCGCACGATCTCGGTGGGATGGGCGGTGAACACCAGGCGGATGTCGAGTTCCCGCAGCAGGTTCTCCAGCTGGCCCGGCGGCACGCCCAGGGCCCGCAGGCGCTCGAACAGCTGACGGAAAGTGGCGGGTTCGCTCTGGCTGGCCAGGGGCGGCAGAAAGGGATCGTTGCTGGCCGCGGCCGGGGCCGTCTTGAGGCTCTCGAGGTAGCTGTCCTCCTCAATGTGCTGCTCGAGGATGTTGACCAGCTGGAAATAGAGGGAGAAGGCCCGGGCCGCGGCGATGCCGTCGGCCAGATCCATCTCCCGGATCAGCTCCACGATCCCTTCGGTGTCGACGTGGCTCTCGTCGGCCAGTTCGGTGGGGGTGACCGGTCCACTGAGTCGCTTCAGCCGCAGCAGCCGTTCGACCCGCTCCGGTGGACACTCGCTGCGCAGGACGGACTGCCAGAGATCTTCCACTAGCTCCAGCCGTTCGGCGAGCAGACGGATGACCCGCGGCGTGGGCTCGATCGACGCCGCGGAGACGACGGGAGCTGGATTGGGGGCGGGCGTCACGGCCATGGGCGCTGCGGAGGGCTGCCGCATGGGGGCAGACGGGACGTTGGACAGTCCATCATCATCCCAAAGCGCTGGATGCGTCTGTCGCAAGCCATGCCTCCAGCGCCACCTCCCGGGCCTCCATGGCGGCGGTCTCGCTGCTGAGGATCGCGGCGATGCTCTCCCCCTGCTGATGGCGCTGCCGCCAGCGCATGGCCTGGTTGCCGTCGCTGAGCAGGGAGGCGAGGGGGGTGAGGGCCTCGTTCAGGCCCAGCTCCGCGGCCAGGGGCTGCATCGCCTCCAGCTCCCTGGCGATCCAGCTCCGGGCTTCGATCGGCTCACCGCTGCGCCAGTCGCACAGGCTGCTGGTGAGGCTGCTGCGGGCGGCGGCCCGGTCGTTGGCATCGGCCAGATCCGCCAGGGCGGCGGCGCTGAAGCGGCTGGCGAGCAGCGGATCATGGCGTTGCGGATCGCGCTGCAGTTGATGCAGCCGCAGTTCGGCGAAGGCCGTCACGGCCAGCAGCAGGCGCGGGTCATCGATCAGATCGCAGATGCGGATCTCCAGGCGGTTGAGATCGTGGGGCCGGTCATCGCCGTTGGGCCGCACGGAGGTCCAGAGATGGCGCACGTTGAACATGGCGGCGGCGGCCAGCTGCTCATGCATCCAGTCGATGTAGTGCTGGTGTCCGCTAAACAGGGGCACCAGGGGCGGGGTCAGCGGAAACTGCAGCCAGCGCTGGGAGTCGGCGCCGGTGATGTCGTTGTCGAGAAAGGGGGAGCTGGCGCTCATCGCCAGCAGCAGGGCCGCCTCGCAGCGCACCAGCCGCAGCGAGGCGAACAGGTGCTCCATGCTGCTGATGCCCAGGTTGATGTGCACGCTGGCGGTCACCACCCGGGTGCCGTAGGCCTGCTCGATCGTGTCGTGATACGAGTTGGCCGGATCGGAGCGCTCGAAGCGATGGCTGTCCCCCAGGCTCAGGGTGCTGCCGGGCAGAAGGGTGAGCCCCCGGGGCGCCAGCCAGGCCCGCAGCCGGCGGCGGGGCTCCAGCAGCAGCTCCAGCTGGCGCCGGTAGCTGGCATCCGGGGCGGTGATGTGCTCGAGGTTGCGGTTGTCCGGTTCGGTGACGAAGCCCTGCAGGTCGGCGGCGGCCTCGGCGGCGCAGCCGACCACCGTGCCATCGGGGCGGCCGGTGTACATCTCCACCTCGAAACCCTTGAGCAGCAGCTGGTCGCTCATCGGGGCGACTCCGTGGCGGGGGCGGCCGGCAGCAGACAGGCGATGGCCTTGAGCATGCCGCGGGCCTTGTTGAGTGTTTCCTCGTACTCCGCCTCCGGCCTGGAGTCGGCGACGATGCCGGCGCCGGCCTGCACCTGCACCCGCCAGCGCCGGATCTCAGCTCCGGCCTGCCGGCCGGCTGCGTCCGCTGTTTCCGGCAGCACCACCATGGTGCGGATCGTGATCGCCGTGTTCAGGGCGCCATTGAGATCAACGGCGCCGTAGACCCCGGAATAGGGACCGCGGGCATCCGGTTCGAGGGCGTGGATCAGCTGCATCGCCCGGATCTTGGGGGCACCGCTGACGGTGCCGGCCGGGAAGCAGGCCATCAGCAGATCCCAGATGTCGTGGTCGGCTTCGAGCAGCCCCTGCACCTGGCTGACGATGTGCATGACGTGGGAGTAACGCTCGATCACCATCAGCTCGCCGACGGCGACGCTGCCCGGCCTGCAGACCCGGCCCAGGTCGTTGCGACCCAGATCGACGAGCATCACGTGCTCGGCCCGCTCCTTGGGATCGGCCAGCAGTTCGATCTCCAGGGCCAGATCTTCCTGTTCGCTCGAGCCCCGGGGGCGGGTGCCGGCGATCGGGCGCACCGAGGCCAGGATCGTGCCGTTCTCCCCGGGCTCGGCCTTGACCATCACCTCGGGGCTGGAGCCGATCAGGTGCCAGTCGCCGAAGTCGAAGAAGGCCATGTAGGGCGAGGGATTGACCATCCGCAGGCTGCGGTAGAGATCGAAGGGATCGCCGTCGATGCTGGTCTCGAGCCGCTGACTGAGCACCAGCTGGAAGACATCACCGGCCTCAATGTGGCGGGCGCCCTGGCGCACCGCCGCCTCAAAGGCCTCGCGGCCCACATTGCTGGTGGTCTGCAGCTGGCGGGCCACGTCGGAGGCGGAGGCGTCATGCCAGGCCAGGGGCTGGATCGTGGCGGGCAGGGGGGCATGCATGCGGGCCTCCAGGCTGGCGATGCGCTCCGAGGCCTGGTTCCAGGCGCGCTCGGCATCCGGGGGCTCGTGGCCGCTGCCGCCCAGGTCGACGTAGGCCAGCGCCGTGATCTGACGGCGCACCTGGTCGAACACCAGCAGGCTGTCTGCCAGCATCCAGCAACCCTCCGGGGGGCCACCGGGCGGGGTGGGATGGACCGGCACGCTGGGTTCGATCCAGCGGATCAGCTCATAGCCCCAGAAGCCGAACAGCTGGCCCACCGGCGGCAGCCCCGGCACCGGTGCCGGGCGCAGTTCGGCCAGGCACTGGCGCAGCAGCTGGAAGGGGTTGCCCTGGAGCTCGTCGTGGCGGCCTCCGCGCCAGCAGCGCTGGCTGCGCTCGCCGCGGCAGGTCAGGGTCCAGAGCGGATCGCTGACCACGAAGCTCCAGCGGCCCAGCTGCTCGCCCCCCTCGACGGACTCCAGCAGGACCCCATGGCCGCGGCCCGCCCCCACCTTCAGCCAGGTAGAGAGCGGGGTCTCCAGATCGGCGGGCCAGCGTTTCCACAGCGGGATCAGGTTGTGGCCGCCGAAGGCCGTGTCATCGCCGGCCAGCCTGCGGGCAGCCTCGGCCAGGAAGGCGTCGCGATGAAGGGGCTGGACGGGACCGGGCATCGGGCGATGGGCAGAAAAAAGCGGGGCCTCAGCCCCGCCATTAAAGATGCTCGCCGAAACGGCTCTGGCTGCGGAGTTCAGGCGTCGTAGGTGGCTTTGCCACTGAACTTGAGGCCGGCGGGATTGGGGTTGGCGCCGATGCGACGGGGGTTGTGTCCCACCATCGGGCGGCCTTCATTCACTTTCTCGGGGAAGACGCCGTCCTTGGGATGGAGGAACTCGGTGTCGCCGCCGGGGAAGATCCGGTAGATCTTGTAATCCTCGATGCGGGGCTTGAACTTGGTGCGCAGCTGGGTGCCGAGGGCCAGGCACTGCTCTTTGCGGGCGAAATACATGAGGTTTTCGCCCTCATTCATTTCGGCGGCACCGCCGGTGGGCAGTTCAAAGGCCTGGGCCTTGGAGCTGGTCCAGGTGATGGCGTACTTCTCTTCGGTTTCGGCTGAGTTCAGCAGACCACCGGTGCTGCCGATGTATTTCGGAAGTTGACCCTTGAGGGCAGTCGCTGACATGGCTCGCTGACCGTTTCAGCGGAAAATTAGCACCGTCATTTGGGCCCGATGGGCGCCGGCGCGGCAGTCTTCACACTCCGTCGACAAAGAGCCGCAGGCGGCGGCCCCCAGCTCAGGGGCTGGCTTCGGCGAGGGGAAAGAACACCGTCAGCTGGCTGCCGCCCCGTTCGGTGAGGCGGCCGCCGAGGCGGTGGAAGAGCTGGCGGGTGGCCTGTCGGCTCAGCTGCAGGCTGCCGGTGCTGGGGTTCCAGCTCAGCACCGGGCCGACCCGTCGGGCCGTGGCGACCTCGGCCGTGGCGGTCCCCGGGGTGCTGCGGCCGCTCACGCCCCTGGGGTCCTGGCTGCCGAGCTGCAGCTTGAGGCGGGAGCCGGCCGGTTGCAGGCTGAGCTGCACCAGGCTGCCGCTGGGCAGGCCCCGGCTGAAGCGATCCATCAGGCCGCCGAGCATGGTCTCCAGCCGACTGGGATCGCTCAGCACCGGCGGCAGATCTGGCGTGATCGCCAGCTGCAGCCCCAGGCCGCGGCGGGCCAGCTGGCGCTGCCACAGGTCCTGCATCTGGTCCAGCAGCTGGCTGAGATCGGTGCGGGCCAGGTCATGGGCCGTCAGGGCCTGGCCGCTGCCGGGTTGGCGCTGCAGTTCGGCGGCCAGGAAGATCAGGCCGAAGCGGTCGATCTGTTCACTGCATTCGCCGTCGATCTGCTCCAGCCGCTGCCGCACCAGCGGCGTCAGTTCGCTGCGGCGCAGCAGCGAGCGGATCAGGGTGCGGATCGTGGCCAGGGGCGTGCGCACCTCGTGGGTGAGGGCTTCGAGCAGGGCCAGTTCGGCGCTGCTGTCGACGCTGGGGAGATCGCTGGCTTGCGGTGGGCCGGCGGCTCGGGCCCGGGGCCGGCTGGCGATCGGCTGCAGGGTGACGCTCGGGGCCATGCTCGAGAGCCGCTCCGCCAGCAGCGGCCAGAAGCGCAGGGCCAGATCCGGGTCATTCTCGAGGCTGCCCAGCTCCTGCAGGGCCAGGCGCAGGCGGGCGGCGGCGGCGGGGTCGTCATGCTCGAGGCGCCGATCGAGCAGCTGCAGGGCGCCGGCCAGCACGGCGGCTTCGAAGCGCACGATCAGGCGCCGGGCCTCGGGCGGACCCTCCAGGGCCAGGGCCACCTGCAGGCGCGGGGTGATCAGCACCAGCAGCGGGTCCGTGCCGTCCGCCTGCCGCAGGGGCAGGCGCTGGAAGCTGGCGCCGGGGGCTGCCGCCGCCCCACGGCTGCCGGGCAGCAGCGCCGCGCCGGCCGGCAGCAACTGGTCGACGCCGGGCGGTGCCCAGACCCAGCCCTGCAGCCGCAGCAGCAGGCGGGGCTCATAGAGCGCCGGCAGCGGCGCCGCCAGCCACAGCCCCTTCGGGGAGGGGCCCGGCAGCAGCAGGTCCTCCTGCAGGGTGGCCAGGGCGGCCCACCACTGGCGCCGCACGCTGTCCTCATCCCCCCGACCCGGTGGCACTCCCTCGGCCAGAAGCTGGCGCAGCTGCTGCAGGTTCACCACCATCGCTGGCCCGCCCGGCTGCGACGGGCCACGGCGGCGCACAGTCCGAGGGCGATGAAGTTGACGAGCATGGCCGAACGGCCGTAGCTCACCCAGGGCAGGGGGATGCCGGTGACCGGTCCGAGGCCGATGGTCATCGAGATGTTGATCACCACCTGGAACATCAGCATCGCCGCCGTGCCCACCACCACCAGCGATTCGGCATCGGTGCGGGCGTGGGAGGCGATCTGCAGCAGGCGCCAGGCCAGCAGGGCGAAGGCCGCCACGATCAGCAGCGAACCGATGAACCCCATCTCCTCGCCCACCGCACTGAAGATGAAGTCGGTGTGCTGCTCGGGGATGAACTGCAGCTTGGTGAGCAGACCGTGCATCAGGCCCGTGCCCCAGAGGCCGCCGGAGCCGATGCCCACCTTGCTCTGCAGCAGGTGATACCCGCCGCCAAGGGGATCCTTGGAGGGATCGAGGAACAGCACCAGGCGATCCCGCTGATAGTCCTTGAGGCCGTGCATCCACAGGAAGGGGGTGATCAGGGCGAACAGCCCCTGGATCGCCAGCACCGCCGCCAGGGCGACCCGCCGCCACGGCAGCGAACGCCAGGCCAGCACCGCCATCAGCGGCAGCCAGACCAGCAGGGCCCAGGGCCAGGCCCCCGCCAGGATCGCCGTGACCAAGGGGGAGATCAGCAGGATCAGCCAGGTCAGGGGCATGCCGGCCCAGAACAGCATCACCAGCAGCACGGCCCCGAACACCAGCGAGGTGCCCAGATCGGGCTGGATGAACACCAGACCCCACGGCAGGGCGATCAGGCCGATCGGCCGCACCAGATCCACCGGCCGCTCCACCGGATAGCGGGAGAGCACCCCCGCCAGCAGCAGGATCGCCGCCAGCTTGGCGAACTCTGAGGGCTGCACATGGAAGCCGGCGATGCTGATCCAGCGCTGGGCTCCCAGGGCTGAGGTGCCCACCAGGCGCACCGCCACCAGGCTGAGGATCGTGGCGCCGTAGATCGGCCAGCGGACCGAGGCCAGGCGCTCCAGGGGCAGCCGCGCCACCTGCAGGGCCAGAACCAGCCCCACGGCGGCGGTGATCCAGTGCTGATACCAGTCGGCGTAGTTGGCTTGGCGCTGGGTGCTGGCGATCAGGATGCCGGCCACAAAGGTCAAGCCCAGGGGCACCCCCCAGAGAATCCAGTCGATGGCGGCCAGGGGATGGGGCTGCCGCCGGCTACCCGGAGCGGCGTAGCCGCCGCGCCGGGCCCGGGGGCTCAGGACCGCCATCGTGATCAGGCCAGGGCCGCTGCAGGAGCGGAGCTGGCTTCCAGGCGGGCGGCCAGGGCCAGGAAGGCCTGACCCGTGGCCGAACCGGGGGCGCTCAGCACCACCGGTCGGCCGCTGTCGCCGCCTTCGCGCACCGGCATTTCCAGGGGCAGCTGGGCCAGCAGCGGCACCTCGGCCTCCTGGGCCAGGCGGGCGCCGCCGCCCTGGCCGAAGATCTCGTAGCGCTTGTCGGGGGCATCGGGGGGGATGAAGGCACTCATGTTCTCCACTACGCCCAGCACGGGGACCCCCATCTGCAGGAACATGGCCAGGCCGCGGCGGGCGTCCTGCAGCGAGACCTGTTGGGGTGTCGTGACGACGATCACCCCCTCCATCGGCACCGCCTGGGCCAGGCTCAGCTGGGCATCGCCGGTGCCGGGAGGCAGATCCACCACCAGCACGTCCCGTTCCCCCCACGCCACCTGGTACAAGAACTGGCGGATGATGCCGTTGAGCATCGGGCCACGCCAGATCACCGGCTGGTTCTCCTGGATCAGCAGGCCCATCGACACCATGGCGATGCCACAGGTTTCGATCGGGGTGAGGATCTGATCATTGCCGCTGCCCTGCACCTCGGGGGTGCGATCGGCCACCCCCAGCATGGTGGGGGCGTTGGGGCCGTAGATGTCGGCGTCGAGCAGGCCGACCCGCAGCCCCCGGCTGGCCAGGGCGCAGGCCAGGTTGACCGCCACGGTGCTCTTGCCGACGCCGCCCTTGCCGCTGCTGACGGCAATCACCCGCCGCACCCCGGGGATGCCCTGGCGCTCGGGCAGCTGGCCAGGACCGTGGCCGCCACTGCCATGGCCGGCGGCCCCGATCGGCCCACTGGAGGCCGGGGCGGGCTGGGCCAGTTCGATCTGCACGTCCTCGATGCCGGCCGCGGCCAGCAGGGCGCTGCGGATCTCGGCGGCGATGCGGCCCTGCTGGCTGGCGGCGAAGCCGGGCAGGGCCAGTTCAATCACGGCTCGGGATCCCTGGCGCCGCGGCCGCCGGATCCAGCCCAGGGCCAGCAGGCTGCGGCCGCTGCCGCCATCCTGAATCGGGGCCAGCAGCTCCTCCAGGGCCGCGATCGACGGATCGCCCTGGGCTGGGTCGGCGGCGGGCTGGTCTGCGGAAGGCTGGTCTACGGAAGGCTGGTCTACGGAAGGCATCCGGCGCGGCGGATCTGCGGTCAGGGCGAATCCTAGGGACGGCGTTGGTCGGATCTGTCCGGGGAACCGCCCCAGGCGGCGGGCCGGTGGGGGCGGACCGTCGTGACAGACGCTCTCGAAGGCTTGTCCGCGGGGGGGCTGGCCTGAAAACGTGAGAGGGCTCCCTGTTGCCACGGGTCCGCCCGCTCCCATGTCGCCCGATTCCCTGCCGCCCGAAGCCCCGGCGATGCCTCCCGCCGATTCCCGCGCCCGGGCCAAGGCGCTGCTGATGGGACTGCAGGATTCGATCTGCGCCGGTCTCGAGCACCTCGATGGCGAGGGCCGCTTCGAGGAGGAGAGCTGGGTGCGCTCCGAAGGCGGCGGCGGCCGGTCGCGGGTGATGAAGGGCGGCCGCGTGTTCGAGCAGGGGGGCGTCAACTTCTCCGAGGTGGAGGGGGAGCAGCTGCCGCCTTCGATCCTCAGCCAGCGGCCGGAGGCCGAGGGGCAGCGCTGGTTCGCCACCGGCACCTCGATGGTGCTGCACCCCCGCAATCCCTATGTCCCCACCGTCCACCTCAACTACCGCTACTTCGAGGCGGGCCCGGTGTGGTGGTTCGGCGGCGGTGCCGACCACACCCCCTACTACCCCTTTCTGGAGGATGCCCGGCATTTCCATCGCACCCTCAAGGGGGCCTGCGACAGCGTCGATCCGGCCTACTTCCAGGTGTTCAAGCCCTGGTGTGACGAGTACTTCTTCCTGAAGCACCGCGGCGAGACCCGCGGCATCGGCGGCATCTTCTACGACTACCAGGATCCCGGCGGCATCCTCTACAAGGGGCAGGATCCGCATGGCCCCGCGGCCGCGGCCAGCCGGGCCGTGGGGCCGCTCCAGCAGGACTGGGAGCAGCTGTTCCGGCTGGCCACCGCCTGTGGCAACGGCTTCCTGCCCAGTTATGGGCCGATCGTGGAGCGCCGTCAGGACACCGCCTATGGCGAGCGGGAACGGCAGTTCCAGCTCTATCGCCGCGGGCGCTATGTGGAGTTCAACCTGGTCTTCGATCGCGGCACGATCTTCGGCCTGCAGACCAATGGGCGCACCGAATCGATCCTGATGTCGCTGCCGCCGCTGGTGCGCTGGGAATACGGTTACAGCCCGGAGCCCGGCAGTCGCGAGGCCCTGCTGACCGACGTGTTCACCAGGCCCCAGAACTGGCTCGAGGATGGCTCCCTGGAGGAGCGCTGCTCGCCCCACCAGGCGGTCGGCTGAGCGGCGGCGGCCTGAGGGCGGCGGAGGCCTGACCGCCCGGGCGCCCGGGGCTCAGGAGTCGCTGCCGGCGGCTGGGCCTGGCTGGGTTGTCACGGTGCTTGGCGGCTGGAGGCTCCGCGCCGGCAGCGCCTTCAGCGCCCCTGGGCGGTGCGATGGGTCGCGGTGCTTCCCAGGGCTGGATTGTCGGCGCCGGGCGCACTCGGGAGAGCCAGGCCCAGCTCCAGGGCTCGGACGATGCGTGCGGCGATGGCCTGAACGGCCTGCTGGCGCGTCAGGGGGTCGCGCAGTGAGGCCTCCAGGTGCCCCTCCAGCTTGCCGATTTCCAGCAGGCCGATGCCCCGTCTCGGTCCTCCGAGCACGTTGCGGAAGGCCATCGGGTAACCGCCGAACTCCCGGGCCAGGCTTTCATCGACGCTGGTGAACGGGCGGTGCACCGGTGGGATCAGGCCGGAGCCGAGCCCGTCCGGGCCGTAGGCGTCGAAGTGGATCTCCAGGGCGTAGCCACCGCTGGCGGCATGGTCGCGGCCGACGCTCCAGTTGGTGCCGGCCTCGTTGCCATCGACGATCGTGCGGAACGGCGGCCGGTAGTAGCGGATGTCGAGGCCCCGCTGCTGGCCCAGGGTCACCACCTGGATGGCGATCACCATGTTCCAGTACAGCTCGTCGCTGATGCCGGGGTACATCGGCGCGGCGCCGAAGCGGCTGACCGCCTCACCGGCGGTGCCGGAGCCGCCGATGTTCTGGGAGTCGGCATGGCCGGCCATCACCAGGATCGGGGTGGAGGCGCTGACGGGGCGCAGGCCGACCCAGTCGCGCTGCAGAGGGCTCCGGGGCCCGGTGAGCGGATCGGCGGCGGGTGCGAGGTCCGTCTCCGTTCGCTCGGCAGTGGCCAGGCGGGGTTGGCCCGGGAGCGGCTGTTGATCGAGGATCGTCTGTGCCTGGGCCGCGCCGCTGGCGACACCGGCCAGCAGCCAGCCGCCGAGCAGCAGGGCCCTGCAGATCGGGCCCTGCACCAGCGGCCTGGCCAGCCGGGACCGGCCCCGGCGCGGGCGGAGGGGGAGGACCGCGTCGACCGGCGAGCTGGGGAGCGGCGGCGGGCAGGGCGGGGTCATCGGCGGGCAAAACGGGCGGTGAAATCAGATGGGGGAGCTGAGCAGAGCGCCGTCGCTGGCCAGCTGCAGGCTGGAGCCCAGCTCCAGCTCCATGGCGATCAGTTCATCGCGGTGGGCGCGCAGGCGCAGGGTGCTGCCACCGCTGTCGCCGCCCGGCTCGTTCATCAGCCGCAGTTCGAGAATCTCGGAGCGGGCGGCCCGGCGCCGGTAGATCAGGGCGGCGCCGGGGCCG
>JBAPUA010000172.1:0-2950 GCA_049282435.1 Cyanobium sp.
CTGACGATCTGGGGAGCTTCGGCCGCGCCGTCGCCGACCCCTCGCGGACGGCGTCAGCCGGCCGCCGCCATGGCAAGGCGCTTGCCGGCGGCGCAGCGTGGCACCGCCATCGGCCTCGGCGCGCGCAGCCAGCTGCTGGCACAGGAGCTGCCATGAAAAAGGCCCCCGTTCAGGGGGCCGAAGCTTGCCGGATCGGCCGATCGGCTTACTTGCCGATGCTGTCGATGGCGCGGCGGGACTGGCTGAGGATCGATCCTTTGAGGGGGATGTAGCCGAGCACTTCGCCGCGGAACTGGGTGGTGTTGGCGAGCAGATGCTCCATCGCCTTCTGAATCGCCTCGGTCTTGTCACCGTTACCGGTCTTGTAGGCCAGGATCCAGGAGAGGGTGGAGATGGGGTAGCTGGCCTCGCCGGCGGGATTGGGATCTTCGCCCGCCAGCATGCCGTCGAGTCGGATGTTGTTCAGAGCGGCGCCACCGCTCTTGGCGTTGGGCTTGACGAAGCGACCGGCCCGGTTCTGGACAGCGGCGGACTTGATCTTGCCCTTGACGAAGGCATCGCTGAGATAGCCGATCGAACCAGGGGTGTTGCTGATCGTGCCGGCCACACCCTCATTGCCCTTGCCGCCAACGCCCACGGGCCACTTGACGCTCTTGCCCTCGCCCACCTTGCTCTTCCACTCCGAGGAGAAGGCCGAGAGCGAGTTGGTGAAGGCGAAGGTGGTGCCTGAGCCATCCGACCGGTGCACCACCTTGATGGGGCCGCTGCCGCACTTGAGCTCGTCCCAGGTGTCGATCTGACCCAGGAAGATGCCGACCACCTGTTTCTGGGTGAGCTTGAGGGAGGCGCAGCCCGGGTTGTTGAAGGCCACGGCGATGGTGCCGCCGGTGGCGGGGAACTGGACCACACCGCGCTTCACCTTGGCGGCCTCGGAGGGCTTGATCGGTTCATCGGTGGCGCCGAAATCAACCGTGCCGGCGACGAACTGCCGCACACCGGCGCCGGAACCGACCGACTGGTAGTTGACCTTGATGCCCTTGCCTGCCAGGCCTGCAAAAGAGGCCTGATAGAAGGGGGCTGGGAAGGTGGCCCCTGCACCGTTGATGGTGCTGGCCGCGAGAGCTACAGCGGTCAGAGCCAGGCCGCTGCTGACGGCAACGGTGGTGCCGAGGATCAGGGCCTTCTTCGCGAAGGTCATTGCAATGCCAAGAATGAGCCATATCTGATTAGCCGGCGGCGGCCCCCTGGGTCGTTATGGGCTGTTTAAGAGTCGCTCAAGATCAGGCCCCAACCACCCCGTGCCGCCCCCCGGATCGAGCCGGCAGCCCCAGGGCCCACCAGGGCCGGACCCCGCCGGGACCGGATTCCCGCAGCAGATCCCGCCAGAGCTGACGGCGTCGCTGGGGCCGCTGCAGCTCCATGGCCTCCAGGCGCCAGCGCTGCCAGCAACACTGGCTGTCCCGCTCCAGCCGCTCCGCCAGGGCCGGCAGATCGGCCAGGCTGCCGGCCGGCAGTTGGTCATCGATGGCCTGCCTGAGCACCTCCAGATCGTGGAGCTCCCCCAGCAGCTCTTGAAGGCCCCGGAAGCGGCCGGCCCAGGCGTGGCAGTGGGGCCCCGTCAGCGGCAGGAGATTCTCCAAGGCATAGCGGGCGTGCTTGCACTGCTTGCGCAGATCGTGCACGTCCTGGACACGACCCTCGGGCTCCAGCACCGACCAGCCGGGATGCTGGAAGATCGACACCAGCTCGGGGGCCTGCCACTCGATCAGCCACTGCCGCAGCGGTCGATCCCCCAGAGCTGTGAATTGTGGTTTTTTCTGCCAGCGCTGCAGCTGGGCCAGAAGATTCAGGTAGCTGCCGCTGCGCAGCGTTTTCTCCACCTGGCTCCGGCTCTGATGGCGTTCCCGCCCCAGCTGGCGCAGCACCGGTTGCAGCCGCTGGCGCTCGGCCTCCGGCAGCATCGGCAGCACGCTACCCTCGAGATGGGCCCGCAGGACATCGAGATCGCGCGCCAGGCCCAGACGCCTTGCCACCCGGGCGATGCGTTGATCCTTGACCGCCTCAGGCAGCTCCAGGGCCGGACCGAACTGGCGCAGGGCCGTGCGCAGGCGACGCATGGCCACCCGCATTTGATGCAGGGGCTCCGGATCCCGATCGGCGACGACCTCGTTCTGCAGATCCACCAGGCGGCGGCTGGCCCGTTGAATCAAGGCCAGGGCGAAGGCTCCGTTGCTGAGGATCCGGGGATCGGCGGGGTCTTTCCCAGCACCTGCCATGGCCCAGATCTCCCTGTTGAATCGACTCTGGGCCCGCCGCAGCCTTCGGGGGTTAAGGGGAGGTTGTCCGCACTCTGCAGCGCGGTGCTTGACCTGGTCTTAACCCTCTGTTTGGAGCTGCGATCTAACCTGTCCAAATACTATTGAGCTGGCTGTGACAAGCGATAAGTCGGGTGTTCGCTCACCCATGGAGGCCCATGCCGGTTATCGCGGCAATGACTGGTCGCCCGAGCGGTTGCTGTTCCATCAGAATCTCGAATCCTTCGCCGAACGGGTCGGGCTGATCGTGGGCCTGCAAGGCAATGGCAAGCTCAGCCAGGAGCAGGCCTATGCCCAGATCCGGGCGATCTGGAAAGAGCTCAAGGACAGCAAAGGAGCGTTGATCAACGGCAAGGGCCCCAGGGGTTGACTGTCTCTGGCGGCGGCCAGGTTGGCGTCTCAGGCGCAGCCAGGGGCGGCGCCTGGTTGGTGCGCATCGGGGCCTGCGTGTTTGCAGCACAGCGGCGGATTGCGACCAGAGCGGCATCCGGTTGCTGATCGACCGACCCGAAGTTGATGCTCAGGGGGTTGTTCATTGAATCCGATCATTGTCTGGTCTCCACCATGAGCGATTGGATGGTCTGATTGCAGCGAAAATATTGCAAATCCAGTTCACTGGTCCATCGTCAATGGGC
>JBAPUA010000173.1:0-2923 GCA_049282435.1 Cyanobium sp.
CCTTCATGGGGCCCAACCCGACTCAAAGGGACATTCCAAGTATCTGAAAGACCGGAGCTGTGCGCAGACGATGTTGTACCCAGGAGAAATCCCGCACCCAGAGTTCGTTGCTACCGGGGGAGGCGACCTCCGCTGAGAGGGTGCGACTGAAGGGGTCATAACAACAACTCTGGAAACCAGCCTCTCGCAGAATCTGTTGCACCTCCTCACGACGATCCTCGCAGAGAATAGCTTGCGGAGCGGCTTTGGCCAAAGTCTGCTTCGCCCCGGCGAGCACATCCAGTTCGTGACCTTCAACATCCAACTTCCAACAGCAGGCCCCAGCGAATCCCGGCTCAGCATCAATCGAAAGCACCGGCACGACTTGGGCTAAGCCAAGATAATCAGTGCGAACGACACTGTTCATCGCACCTCTATCTATGCTAAACCTTAGCTCCCCCTCGGCTCGTCCCACAGCAGTTTGATGGGCGATAACGCGGTTGGTGATGACGTTGAGAGCCACATGCCGGCAAAGCCACTGAAACGTCTGCGGGACCGGTTCAAAGGCAATGGTGCTGGCTCCTACTGCCGCCGAGGCCAGCACGGTGTAACTGCCAACATTGGCGCCGATATCAGCAAAGGTGTCCTGCGGACGCAGCAGGTGGAGCACAAAGGCCATATCCGGCCATTCGTGCAGACCGACATACCAGTTACCGGTAACACCCGTAAGTCCGCGGCTCAACATCAGCCAGGAGCCCTTTACCCAGGGCACAGCAATGGGACCGGGCAGCAGCCGGCTGGCAACCTGCCAAAGCAAATAACGCCTCAGAGCGGCCGTTTGCTGGCGCAGCGATCCATGCCGTTGAAGCAGGGGATGCCGCCACAGAAAGGAGACGGTCAGAGCCAGGCTCATGATGAGTGAAACGGCACTGCTGGCAGATCAATATCCAGATGGCAGGAGAGCCAGTGGTACAGCACCATCAGCCCCCAGCGCCGGGCCCAGGGGGAGAGATCGATATCCGCCGGGGTGCTGGGAAGGGGCGGCAAGGCAAATCTCGACGGAATGGACGAGTTTGCCGGATCCAGCCAGACCTGTAGAGGGAATGAAAAGCCTTGTTTCAGAGCTCGACCTGCCACGTTCTCGATCTCCGGCACGGCTCGTTGCAACAACTGCTTCCCGGATGCCAGGCGCTGGGCAGCGGGAATGGTCACTAAAGTTGACATCAGCTGTACATCCACTAGCGGCAGCCTCAATTCAAGGCCGTGGGCCATGCTGTAGGTGTCGGAATCACGCAGCAACTGGGACCCCATGTAGCGAGTGCTCTCCAACCAGGCGATCTGATCCTTGATTGTTGGGAAGCGCGAATCAGGGACTGGGACAGCCGATGCGTCAGCAGAAGCGAAACGTGGCGCCAGGCGCTCGTGCATGGGCGAGGGGATCTCGGCGTCGAGACCCCAATGACAGAGAAGCCGCTTGATCTCGACGGGAGAGAACAGACCGCGCACGCAGCGGTGGGCACGGCTGACCGTGGCAGGTCCATCGAGAAAGGCGGCGAGTCGTTGGCAGCGGTGACCCCGGCGGCGGGACAACTGGGCGGAGACGCTCCGCCGCAGAAGACCCAGCTGTCGATGCCAGCGCAGCAAGCGAGGAATGGAGCCAAAACTGGGATAGCCGCCAAACAGCTCATCGCCGCCCAGTCCACTGAGAGCCACTTTCAGTCCTTGCTCGCTGGCAAGACGGGCAACACAATAGGTGTTGAAACCATCGACGCTGGGTTGGTCGACCGCCGCCAAGAAGGGGGAAACCAGGGCCATGCAGCGTTCGGCGCTCAGGGACAGGGCCACGTGCTGGCTTCCGAAATGCCTTGCCAGGCATGCGGCTCTGGCGGATTCATCGAAATGCTTCTCCTCAAAACCAATGGTCAGGCTGGTCAGGGCGGAACCAGCGAGACTCAGGAGAGAGGCGGAATCGATGCCACCGGACAGGAACAGACCAACCGGTACGTCACTGAGCAGATGGCTCTGCAGCGACTCATCGAGAGCCTGGCGGGTCAACTGGATCGCTGGCTGGCTGGCTTTGGGTGAACCGGAGCGGTAGTCAGGATGCCAGTGGGCTTGGGCGCTCCAAACTCCAGCCTGCCACTGTCCATACCAACCCGCAGGCAGGCTGGTGACATCTGCCACCAGAGACCTGGGTTCAGGCACGCTGCCCTCGCTGAGGAAAGCGCTCAGAGCGAAAGAATCAACCCGACGTGGGACCAGACCCGTGGCCAGCAGGGAACGCAGTTCCGAGGCGAACAGCAACTCACCCCTGGGGCCCTGCCAGAGGTAGAGGGGCTTGATGCCGAAAGGATCTCGGGCCAGCAGGGCGCGCTGGTCGTGGCGATCCCACAGACAGAAGGCGTACATCCCGCGCAGCTGCTGCAGAGCAGCCGATCCATCGTGCACCAGCAACGCCAGCAGCACTTCGGTATCACTGCTGGAGTGGAAACGATGGCCCCGCTCCTCGAGCTGCCGACGCAACTGGCGTTGGTTGTAGATCTCGCCGTTGAAGACCAGCACGTAGCGATCGCAGGCCGAGACCATCGGCTGCTGACCAGCGACCGTCAGGTCCTGAATGGCGAGGCGCCGATGCACCAGGGTGACCGGCACCCCCTGGAACTCCTGCCAGTGGCCACCGTCATCGGGGCCGCGATGCCACAGAGCGCGCTGCAAGACCTCCGAGACTCCATCGGGAGGAAGGACGCCAAGGATGCCTGCGATTCCACACACGCTTAAGGGACCCTGCCATGGGCATCAACTTTAAAGATTCCAAGAGAGTTTAGAAAAATTTTACGCAGCAGTTAAGAGGCACAAATGCTAAAAGTGTTATAAATTTTACGCATTAATTATGTTTGAGCTCATGAGCCTGAAGCAGGAGATCCAGCTGGCGACAGAGGGCGGC
>JBAPUA010000174.1:0-7804 GCA_049282435.1 Cyanobium sp.
CCAAGGCGAGGGCCATGGCCTGGATGCCGATCCCGCTGCAGCAGCTGGAGCCCTGCATACCCAGCCGCAGCGTGCAGCGGCGCCAAAAGCAGCCCTGGTTCACGCGGATTGACCTGCCGCCACGGCCGCACCCGTCCCAGCTGCTGGCTGTCGCATGACCCTCTCGGATGAGATGTGTCCGTCAGTCAGGCCCTGCGCTCACGATCCTCTGCGGTCCCACAGCTTCTTCGCCTTCCCTTGGGCCACCTGAATTGATCGCTCCCGCCATGGGTGTGCGGTCGAGCCTCCAGCTTCAAGCCGTGTGGCCCCTAGGATCCGGCCTCCGTGTGCCAGCACATTTGGGCACTGGAGCATCTGGAACTTGTCCAGCGCGCTGGCATCACCGATCTCTTCTGGAGCCATGTTACTCAGGGGCTCACACAGATCGGTGCCATTCGCATCCATCCTTTTCCCCTCTATCCGGTGCGCTGCGCCACGCACCAACCCACACAGCCTCCACTGCCGCCATCGCAACGGCCGCTGCTCTATAGCTTTCAGGGGGCCTATTCCCACGGGCTCTACCGCACTCCAGTGCGCGATTGGCTTCTGGAGCTGCCGTCCCGGCCCGGTGCCCAGCTGCAGCGCCGCCGCGAATGGCACTACGAGCAAGCGGTGTACCGCGAACAGGTGAAGGGCCAGGCAGCCGATACGGCCCGCCACGCCCAGCTCGCGCTGGAGGCCTATGCCTATGCAGCCACCTTGCAGACCAGCTGTTTTGCCCTCTGCCCGTCCGGCTCCGGCCCCAACTCCATCCGCCTGTGGGAAGCCCTCGGCTACGGCGCCATCCCTGTGATCCTCTCGGATCAGTCGCAGCTGCCCGGCTCCGCTGCGCTGTGGCAAGCCGCTGCTGTTTTGGTGCCGGAAGCCCAGGCCGCCGTTGCTGCCTTGCCAGAGCAGCTGGAAGCCTTGGCCTCCGATCCCCAACGCCTGCAGTCCATGCAATAGGCCGGCCAGACGCTATGGCGCCGTTATGGCCTGGATGGTTTTGTGGGCGACGTGGTGGAGTTGTTGCGGGATCCCCTGGCCGTGTTGCGTGCTCGGGCGAAGCAGTGTCTTCCGAGCGAGCCGCTGGAGATCACGGCTGCATCCCCTGCTGTGTTGCCGCTGGAGCTGCGCCGCTGGCTGCGCACAGCGCCTCCCGATTGCCCGCTGCTGATTCTGATCACCGATCAGGCCTACTCGAAGCTTCTGCAGCTGCGCTGGCGATCCGCGTTGCAGATCTGTGCTGAACGCATCGGTGTGCGCCCCTGGGCGGTGGCGAGCGTGTCGCCCGCGCTTGAAGCCATAGCTTCCACACCAGTGGCACGCCTATCCTCGAATCACATAGCTGCCTGAGCCCCGCCTTCGCCCAATGGCCGATTTACCCCAGGCTCAGCCCGATGCCTCCCTGCGGGTGGAAGAGCTCGCTGAGCTGGTGCGTCAGCAGGCGGAAGCCATCCAGGGCCTCAAAACCCAGCTCTCTAAGCAGATCACGCGCGAAATTGCCAACACCACCCAACAGTTGGAAGCCCATCAGGCACTCCAGGCGCTGATTGGCGATCTGCCCGCCCCCCTGCATGGCTGGCCGATCTCCCCTGATTTCGCACTCACACTGGTGCGCTTGATTCGCGACCAGTGCTACGACGTGATCATTGAATTTGGCAGCGGCACCAGCACCTTGCTCTGCCTGCGCGCGCTGGAGCAGTTCAACCTGCACTCCGCAGTTCAAGAGGCATCACCGCACCACTTGATCACCTTTGAACACCTCAACGCGTATCACCAGAAAACCACCGATCTGGTGGCGTCCTGCAGCAATCGCCCCCTGCTCGATCTGCGCTTAAGTCCACTGGAGCCCTGGGCAGATGCCACAGCTAGCTACAGCTACTACGAAGGCACGGCGGCCATTGCCGAGGCCATCCAGGCAGTTGCCACCTCTGTTGAGCGGCCTCTAAAGCTACTGGTGGTGATTGATGGTCCGCCAGGTGCAACCTGCCATTGGGCGCGGTACCCCGCAGTTCCGATCGTGTTGGATGCCGCCAGTGGTATGGATCTGTCGGTCGACTTCTTGCTCGACGACATGATCCGTACCGACGAGAAAGAGATGGCTCTCGCCTGGGAGCAACAGCTTCAGGCTTTTGGTCTGCGCTATCAGCGAGTGGATTACAGCTTTGAGAAGCGAGGCCTACTTCTCAGCGTGAACAGCCTGGCCGGCGTGGATACCTCCCTAGCGCGCTGCCAAGCACTGGCCGCTGAACAACAAGAGCAGGAGGCCATCGCTGCTGCCATTGCCCGCGTTGATGAACTGCTGGCCGAGCTCGAGGCAGCCAAGCAAGCCGCCGCTAAGGAGAAGGCGACAGCACTGCAGAGCGCCACGGCACTTAAGCAACAACTGTCGGCTCAGGCTGAAACGCTGCAGCAGACGCAGAAGGCCTGCGATGAACAGGCCACCAGGGTGAAAGATCTGGAAAGGGAGTTGGCCACACTGAAGGGTGAACGCGATGCCGCCGCCAAGGAGAAGGCGACAGCACAGCAGAGCGCCACGGAACTCAAGCAACAACTGTCGGCTCAGGCTGAAACGCTGCAGCAGAAGCAGAAGGCCTGCGATGAACAGGCCACCAGGGTGAAGGATCTGGAAGGGGAGTTGGCCACACTGAAGGCCGAACGCGATGCCGCCGCCAAGGAAAAAGCTGCAGCACAGCAGAGCGCGGCAGAGCTCAAGCAACAGCTAACGGCTCAGGCTGAACCGCTGCAGCAAGCGCAGAAGAGCCGTGATGAGCAAGCCGTCCGGGTGAAGACCCTGGAAGGTGAAATTGCGATACTCAAGGCTCAGCAGGACGGTGTGGTGGCCGGGCTCCAACGTCTACGCCACCTGGCTCACCCTGCGGGGAAGTCAGCCTGATCAATCGAATTGTGGATGAGCAGGCCGCTGCAGGGCTATCAAGAACACTGCTGTGTTCAGCAGTCCCTCTTCCCTGGCAACAACCCAACGCCACGGAATTCTTTGCGGGCCAAACCCTTACCGCCGCTGCGCCCTACCTGAACCAGGCCTACCTGGCATTCCCGTGGGCCACCTGGATTGATCGTTCTCGTCGTGGATCCCCCCCGGAGTTACCGCCGCCGAGTAGTCCCTCGGGCAGTGGCATCCGCGTCACCGTCTGCCAGCACATCTGGGCACTGGAGCATCTGGAGCTCTTCCAGAGGGCCGGCATCACCGACCTGTTCTGGAGCCATGCCACCCAAGGGGTGCATCAGATCGGCGACATGCGCCTTCATCCCTTTCCGCTCTATCCAGTCCGTTGCTCCACGCATCCGCTCACTGAGCCTTTGCTGCCGCCAACGCAAAGGCCGCTGCTGTATAGCTTTCAGGGGGCCTACATACCAGGGCTCTACCTCACCCCGGTGCGCGAGTGGCTCCTGGAGCTGCCGCCCCGGCCCGATGCCCAGCTGGAGCGCCACCGAGAATGGCACTATGAGCAGGCGGTGTACCGCGAACAGGTGCAGGGGCAGGCAGGCGATGCAGCCCGCCACGCCCAGCTCGCGGCAGAAGCCGATGCCTATGCCACCATCCTGCAGCGCAGCTGTTTCGCCCTCTGCCCATCTGGCTCCGGACCCAATTCCATCCGCCTCTGGGAAGCCCTCGGCTACGGCGCCATCCCCGTGATCCTCTCGGATCAGTTGCAGCTCCCGGGGCCCGCTGAGTTATGGCAGGCCGCTGCGCTGATGGTGCCCGAAACCCAGGCAGCAGTTACCGCCTTGCCCAGCCAGCTGGAAGCGCTGGCCTCCGATCCAGAGCGCATGCTGGCCATGCAGCAGGCCGGCCAACAGCTCTGGCGTCGCTATGGCATGGATGGCTTTGTGGGCGACGTGGTCGACTTGTTGCGCGATCCCCTGACTGTGCTGCGCTCGCGTGCGCTCCAACAATTGCCGCCGGGTGAACCCTTGGAGATCCAGGCCTCCCACCCCGCGGAGCTTCCCTTGCTGCTCCTACGCAACCTCAGAAATCAGCCACCCCAGCGTTCGGTGCTGATCCAGATCAACGACACCGGCCCCCGGGAGCTGCTCAGGCTCCGCTGGCAGGCAGCCCTACGCCTGTGCAAGCAACAGCTGGTTGGTCGGCCGGCGGCCATGGTGAGTGTGGCGCCGGAGCTGGAGGGGTTTGTCACGGATGGGGTGTCCTCCTCGGTGAAGCGTTGCTGAACACCGACCCGCGAACGCACGCAAGCCACCCGCGATAGTGCAGGCGCACTATTTGCTGATTGGGCTTGGGGCGACCTGGCTACGGTGATGACATCTCAAAACCGCTCAGCGCTGCCCGCTTTGACGCCGCAAATCGCCAGGGATGGTCAACCCTTTTCCCATGACAAGGGGTTGTTCTAACAGATCAACATATGTCTCCTCTTTGCCGCCTTGGCGGCGCTTGCTGGCGTAGACGAAGTCTTCTCCGTAGGCGAAGCCTTCTCCGCATGAGTAGCCCTTCTGGATTGCATTGCTCCGCCGGCTTGTCAGTGGGGTTGGCCGAGCAAGGCAGCTGAATCCCGAGGGCTGGCTGGGCTGCAGTTCGTGAGGACCCTGCAGGTCTTGCAAGCCCTCAGCATCGCTGGCCTCGGCTCACTCGGCAGGTTCTGCGTCCTGACGGCCGCGTGAGAAACTACTCTGATCTCGATCACGTCCCGCAGGTCCCGATCTTTCTTGAGCCCTGGCGCCCCAAGCAGCCCTGTTGGCTGTTCACCGTCGACGAAGACATCGCCTATCCGCCCGACGACATGGGCTACCGCCGCAAGGTGCACCACTTCGCGGCCAGCCAGGAAGCCGATGCCCTGGTGAACTGGTTCCAGTTGAACCAGCGTCGGTAGAACACCACCACGTTGGGCATGGCTGGCGTGCGTGCTCTGGGCTTGCAGTGAAGATAGGTGCACTCCGGGATTGCACTTGTCGATCAGGCCCTCCGTGTCTGTGTTGATGCCCTGCCGCAATGCAGAGCCGTTCCTGCGCGAAGCGGTGGCCTCGGTGTTGCAGCAGCCGCAGTGCTTGGAGCTGCTGGTGGCCGATGGCGGTTCCAGCGATGGCAGCCTCCAGCTGCTGCAGGAACTTGCTGCCCTTGATTCGCGAGTGCGTCTGGTGAGCCGTAGCGACACCGGCCCCGCCGATGCGCTCAACCAGGCCTTCCGCGCCGCCCGCGGCTCGCTGATCGGCTGGCTGAATGCCGACGACCTCTATCCCCCCGGCGCCCTGGCCCGGGCCGCGGCTGCGCTGGATGCCCATCCCCACTGGTTGATGGTGTACGGGGAGGGAGAAGAGTTCAACGCCGCCACCGGTCTGCGCCAGCGTTACCCCACCTTGCCGGCCCCCCAGAAGGTGGAGGCCTTTCGCTCCCACTGCTTCCTCTGCCAGCCCACGGTGGTATTTCGCCGCAGCATGGCCATGCTGCTGGGCCCCTTCGATCAGCACTGGAGCACGGCCTTCGATTTCGACTTCTGGCTGCGTGCCTTTGCCGCATTCCCCCATCGCATTGGCTATCTGCCCCACCTCCAGGGCCGCACCCGCCTGCACGACGCCACGATCACCAGCCAGCAGCGCAGCCGAGTCGCTCTGGAGGCCATAGCGCTGATCGCCCGCCACTTCGGCGCCGCTCCTGCCGCCCGTTTGCACAACTACGCGCTGGAGTTGCAGCTGGGTATTGCCGCTCTACCTGCGGGCGTTGGCGTTCAGGAACACCTGGCCGAGCTGGCGGCTGAGGCGGAGCCCTGGCTTGAGCCTGAGGCCCTGAAGGAATTGCGGCAGCACTGGTTGCTGGATCCCGAAACAGCCTCTATTCAACTGGCTACTGAGCAAGAGGCCGCTGCATTAGCACTGCCGCGTCTGCTGCCAGTGCGCTTGCTGCAGGCCCTGCACGCCGAGTTGCAGCTGGATACGCCGGGCCCGCCAGCTGGCCCCCATCTTCGCCTGCTGGAGGCGGTGCAGCAGTGCAGCAGCGCTTATCCAATGCTGCGCGGTGTGTCGTGTCCTACGGCCCTGGGGCCCTTTACCGAGCGCCCCTTCGGCGTGAACTTAATCGGCCATGCCTTCGAGGTGTTCGGCATTGGCGAAGACATCCGCATGGCTGCCAGGGCTCTCGATGCCGCCGGAGTGCCTTGCTGCGTCATCAACCATCCCGCCAGCAATGGCGCCACTTGCAGTGATCGAAGCCTCGAGCCGCTGCTCTGCCACGACCCCGCTGGCGGCCCCTTCGCCTTCAATCTGGTGTGCCTAACCGCACCGATCCAGGCGCGCTGGCTGTTGCAGGCAGGTCTCAATCCCTTGCGCGAGAGATACACCCTCACTGCCTGGCCCTGGGAAACCCAGAAATGGCCCCAGGCCTGGTTCCCCCTGCTGGAGGTGGCCGACGAACTCTGGCCCTCAAGCGCCTTCACCGCTAAAGCCCTTCGAGAGCCGGCCGCCGCAGCCGACTTGCCACTGCAGGTCATGCCGATGGCTGCTGAGGTGCCAGATCCCGATC
This sequence comes from Cyanobium sp., assembly GCA_049282435.1. Classification (GTDB taxonomy): domain Bacteria; phylum Cyanobacteriota; class Cyanobacteriia; order PCC-6307; family Cyanobiaceae; genus Cyanobium. The sequence goes on from JBAPUA010000174.1 coordinate 6,515, forward strand.
GCTTCTGTAGCCCTTCCGCTCGCCAGGCCGCCAGGGCTCGCCACGGACTGCCTCAAGAGGCGGTGCTCTTCGGCTACGGCTTCGATCTCAACTCCACCGCCATCCGCAAAAACCCCATGGGCGCCCTGGAGGCCTTCCAGCTGGCCTTCCCGCTGCCCCACCTGCCCGCATCCTTTGGCCGCGAGATCAACAACCACCCCCTCTCCAATCAGGTGGCCCTGATGATCAAATCCTTCCCTCTGCAGGGCGAGAGCGCCGAATGGCACTGGCTGCAACTGCGCGCCGCAGAAGATCCCCGCATCCACCTCGTGGTGGCCAACCTTGAGCGCGAAGAGCTCCTCGCCCTCTACGGCTGCTGTGATGTCTTCCTCTCCCTGCACCGATCGGAAGGCTTCGGCCGCAGCATGGCGGAAGCCTTGCAACTTGGGTTGGATGTGATTGCAACGGCCTACGGCGGCAACACCGATTTCTGCACCGGCCCCCTCGCCCACCCCGTGCGCTGCCAGGAGGTGCCCATTCCCCGTGGTGCCTATCCCTGCGCCGATGGCCACGTGTGGGGGGAACCGGATCTAGACCACGCCGCTGAGCTGATGCAGCAGGTGGCAGCACGTCGGTTGGCTCTGGCCAACGATCACGAAGCGGCAGCGGCCGATCCCAGCAGGGATCCGTCGGTGCTGGCGGTCTATCGGCAGCGGTTTTCGTGGGCGGCCGCTGGGGCGCGGTATCGGGCGCGGCTGGAGGAGCTGTGGGCGCAGCGGCAGTTGTTGGCGGGGCGGTTGAAGTGGAGGGCGGAGTCGGAGGTTTGAGGGGTGAGGGCGATGCCCGCCGGGGGTAGTTGGTGGCGGATGGGGTGCGCCCGCCACAGGCGCTTGAGACCCCGTGGAGACACGGATGCTTTCGCGCTTGGTACTGATGTACTATGAAGGCAACCGGCCTGGGATGCCCTCGCTACGCTGATGGTGTCTGAAAACTCTCCAGCGCGGCTCGTATTGCCGCCCCGGCCCCGCTGGCTGGATCGCCAGGGATTTTCAACCCTGGTTGCCGGCGCCCTGCTGCTTCTGATCTCGTTCACCACCAACTACGGCGATGACAACCTCCTCCACCTCGGAAGCATCCCGGCCTATGACCAGGTCGGAATGGGTCTCCACCTTGCCGCCCTGGCGGCGCTTGCTGGCGACGTTCAATTGGCGTCCCGTTTACGACATCGAGCAAGAAACCGAGCAGCTGAGGATGAGATCGCTCGAGAGCGAGAAGCGGATGCTCGAGAGCGAGAGGAGAGATCTCGACAGC
>JBAPUA010000175.1:0-6513 GCA_049282435.1 Cyanobium sp.
TCACAGGACCTCCTGAGTTACACCACTCGGAGGGGCGCTACCAATCAACGAGTCACGGCGAACTATCAAGGAGGTGCGGCTCCGCCTGATCAGCGACCAGGTGCTGGAGGAAATTCTCCAGCAGTTCGAACTTTCGTGGACCGCTGAATATGAAGCAAGAGAGATTCAGACAAGGTGGTGCTGCGTTCACGGCGACCTTCACGGGGAGAATGTGTTGGTTGCACAAGATGGATCAGCGGTAATTATCGACTACGGAGAAGTCGGTGAAGGCACGGCATGTCTTGATGCTGTCTCACTGGAGTTGAGTCTAATGTTTCACCCCAAAGGGCCGTTTCGGCCCAAAGGCTCCGATTTCACCGATTGGCCGACTGAAGCCCAGGCGGCAACTTGGGGAGAACTTGATCACTACGTCCTAGGCTGCCCGGCTGAAGCCTTTGTCAGGCAATGCCGGGCTTGGGCACTTCGTTCGGCCGCTGGCCGACGAGAAGTTGCGGCAACGGCATACAGCTATCTCGTCCGTCAACTCAAGTACGGCGACACGAGTAAGAAACTTGCTATTGCGCTCCTGTCCGGCGTTCGTGCGTTCTACGAAGCGACTTAATGTCGCGCTTGATCGATAAGGGTCGACCAATGCATTCGCAGTCATTCGGTGACGAGGCTAACCCTGATGAAACCAATAAGCAAAGCGAGTGGCTGAATTCAGCAGATGTGCCAACAAAGGAGGTCAGAAAACGTAAACTGCTAACAGTGGGACTTAGCCCATGTTCGAAGCGCCATATGCATCTTTCACTTTTCAGCGGTTAAAGCTTGGCTTCGCGGAGCCAAAGTTGCATAGAGTGCGGGTAACGAGAAGCGTTTGAGAGAGCTGTTGTCAAGTTGGCGGCGAACCAAGTATTTGCACCTCACTTCTACTTCCAGCTGGGCTCTACATCGCCTGGATCCCAGCAGAACGTCTCGTCCTCTGCAGCAAATGTTATGGGAGCCAAAGGAGTGGCTCTCTCTGCATCCGCAGGAATCTCACCACGTAGCACCGACGTCATCATCTCTTCGAACCGCGTCTCAAACGACTTCCTAAGCGCTTCAATGACTAGATTCTCCGACCGTACTGGATGGGGCCGGTAGATGACATACGTATCCAACCCATTTGTCGCCACCCAAAATGATACGCACAACACAGCATCTATCTGCGTTGTGTCCTTCTGCACGTACCTCTCTACCATGGGCCCAAGGCTTTCCAGTTGCAGACTGCTGTATCCCGTGTTCAGGTAGATCAAGCCGCCACGGAGGCCCCGTTCGCCCAACTTCTCCTTAGTCGCACGGATCTGCTTGGAGGCTGATTTCACCTGCTTCTGTATGGGTGATCCCAACAACTCCTCAAGCTCACGACGCTCCGCTTCATTCAGAACGTTCGGATCCATGGCATTCGCCCTCGCATCTCCGAGATATGGATAAAACAACTTATAGATCTTCTGCTGTCGGCTCTTTTGTATGAGCCCCTCCTCCTGTAGATCCTTCAACTCAAAGATCCAGTTGCCGATGCGGTAATCCGCAGTTTTTCCGTATCCATCTGCAGGGAGACGAGACCCTCCCACACTCTTTACCACGTCATCCATGAACGCTTCGGAGATCCTGAGCGGAAGAAGCAGATCGTGCTGGTCCTCCCTACGTGCCCATTGCCTCGAGAACACTCGAATGGATGCCCCGCTCCTCTCCGCCTCTTCATACGCTGCCAAGAAATCAGCGCCTACGGAGCGGACTCTATTGGCGATCAGACGGTCACATCTATGTTCTCCTATTGGCTCCCAGTGCTCCTCAGCCAACTTTCTTATTGCGCGCCAAATCGCTTCGTCCTCATCATCAGCTCGTACTAAGACAACTATGTCCGCAGTTTCCCATTCCTCGCGAAGCGGGTGTCCCTTCGCTGGCTTGGCCCGAAAGATAACTCGCCCGACAGTCATGAGAACACACCCCACTGCACCTTATCGATTTTACACTCCTTCAACTGATGTCCAGAAAGCTGAGGCATACAAACTATGACTCCTGACTTAATCCGTGTCCCTAGTCCAAGGGCCATGATCATTTTAAGTGCATTGCACCTTTTTCAAAATGCCTAAGTATCCGGCTGAAGCGCAATCACCGTGATCGAACAAGCTTCCTGGATCTCCCGCCAGCGCTCGGTCGATACCCCCAGCCGCTCCGGAACACCATGTGGAGGTAATCCCTCCCGCAGCAGCTTCTGACCACTGGCGTAAAGATCGCGCCAGGAGGGCGGCACCTTAATCGCAAAGCCGTGGTCCCGCAGGTAGTGGGTGATTTCGCCGTTGGCATAGGTGCGGGCGTAGGGCCGAAACGAGCGCCCGCCCGTGCCATCGAAGCGAGCTGCTGCCTTGAGCAGCCCGATCACCGCGAGCTGGCGCAGATCGTCAAAGGAATGGGTGGTGCGCCGGGCGAAGTTACCGGCGATCTTGTCCGCCAGATCCAGGTGCGCCAGTGCCAGGGCGTGGACGGCGGCATGGGGATGCACAGGTCGCTGGCGCCGGTGCTGCATCCGGGGCCGTTGGGGCCCCGGGCTGTAGGGGAAGGCAATGACCAGCTGCTGGTGCCCCTGGGTGGGGGGCTCCCGGCGCGGACGCTTTCGCACCATGGGCTCAATCCCCGAGCGGGGCTCCTGTTGTGGCAGCGGCAGGCAGAGCTGGCCCACGGCTCACCGCGTCAGCAACATCGGCAGCGGATCGCGCTTAATGCCCAGCCCGCGCCAGTAGCGGGTCTCCAGCCACAGGGCCCCATGGCCAAAGGCATCCACCAGATCCTTGGTGCCCTTGGGGAAGCGCGGCAGTTCTTCCATCAGCGGTGCGGCGCGGTGATGGAAGCGCACCTGGCCCGCCTCCAGCAGGGGCGCGACGGCATGGGCGCGCGACTCCTTGCTGCCCCGGGCAGGGACCGGCAGCAGGCCCGGCACCTTGCGTTTGAGGGTCTGCTGCACAGCAGGGCCGTTGGCGGCGTCCTCGATCAACACCGCCTGGGGCCGCAGGCCCTGGGCGTCGAGCGCCGCGAGTGTGGAGAGCAGGAAGCGGATGGTTTGGGGCAGATCGAAGTGGTGCCTGGCCGCCCAGATCACCTCCAGCTCCAGCTGCGGGGCCAAAGGGCCTGCCGACTGCGGCCGGCCTGTGGGCTGCGGTGCATCCGGCAGCAGCAGGCCCATCAACACGAAGCCGCAGTGGTCGTTCTGCTCCTCCCCCTTGAAGGACAGATCGCAGGAGAGCACCAGCGGGGCGTAGCGGCGCGGCTGATCGCGGGGGAAGGGCGGCTTGATCCAGGCCCGCTGGAAGATCGAGCCCTGCGCCGGCGAGGGGCGCTGCTGGTAGAGCGCGTTCCACCAGTAGGAGCCCACCCGGGAGCGGATCTTGAGCAGCTCGGAGAGCGGGAACCGCTCCGGGCAGAGCGCCTCCCCTGGCTCGCGCCAGTCGGGCTCCAGCGTGCAGGACACCGGGAAGCTCTGCCGATCGGCTGGGTGCTCGGCGATCGCCGGCAGGTTGAGGATGTGCCACTCCTGGGGGGCCTCGCCCGTTTCCTGGGCCAGCAGCCAGCCGATCACGTCCTCGTGGTCCCAGCGGGTGAGCACGATCACCTGGGCCGAGAGGTTGTGCTGCAGCGCGCCATGGCCCGCGTCAATGAACTGGGGTTCGGCGCGGGTGAACCAGACGGCCTTGAGCCAGTCCTCGATGCGAGAGCGCACCCGGGCGGAGCCGGCATCGGCTGGACCCTTGTAGGGGTCATCGATCACACCGAGGCTGTAGCCCTTGCCGGTGAACGGCCCATCCACACCGGCGGCGATGCAGCCGCCACGCTGGGTGGTGAGCCAATTGCCGACCGCCGCGGAATCCTTCGAGAGCAGGTTGCCGGTGACGCGGTAGAAGTGCCGCGCCTCACGGGAGTGGGCGTAGGCCAGCTCACCCGAGTAGCTGGCGATGGCGGCGAACAGATGCGGGTGGCGGTAGATGAAGTAGGCGGGGAACAGCTTGGAAACCAGCAGCGATTTGCCCAGCCGTGGCGGGCAGGTGACGATCAGGCGCGAGAGCTGGCCATCGGCGATCGCCTGCAGCAGGGCGATCAACACCAGCGCCCAGCGGTGGAAGCCGTAGCGGGGGTAGGCCACAGCGATGAACTCCCGGAAGCTCAGCGGCGTCGTGCTGGCGGTGGCCAGGGAGGGGTCAGGCACACCCAGCAAGCCGAGATCCCCCCAGGGGTCCCCGTGCTGCGGGGAGTGCAGCAGGCCACCGATACGCAGCCCATCCGCAAGTGGCTCAGCCTTGGAAGACCGGGGTGGCCTGGTCGCCAGCATGCCTGTGGTTGGGCCCATGGCCTACTTCGCCTCCGGCGGCTTGATCGGTGCCCGCAGCAGGCCACCGATCTCGGCGATCACCCGCAGGGCACCGACGGCAGCGGAGAACTGCTCAGCATCCATCGCCCGGCGGGCGCAGTCGTAGAGGGCGTAGATGTGCTGCGCCTGGTGCTCCAGCCGGTTGCTGATCAGCTCGGCCACCATCCGCTTGCGGGCCAGATCGAGGTAGCGGTTGATCGTGCGGGTGTTGCTCACCCCCCAGGAGTTGGCCGCATTTGCCCGCATCAGGCTGAGCGGCAGGCGCTGGGCGATCCAGAGCTGGGCCTCGGCAATGCGGCGCTCCACCTCCGCCACCGAGGCACGCGGCGGCAGTGTCTGATGGGGAAAGCGGGTGGCCACACCGCGCCTGGAGGCGTGTGGAGCAGGGCCATCGCACCGGGAGGGGCGCTCCGACCGGAAGCAGGGGTTGCCGTCGTCGTCCTGGTGGGGTGCCGCGTCGCGCAGCGCCTCAACCCCCTCGGCAACAAGCTCGGGCGCTCCCCAGAGAGCTCCCTTCCCCAGGCGAGTGCGGTGCGAATCAGGCGTCATCGAGGCCGCACAGCAGTGCGCAGCTGACGTAGGCGGCCCACTGCTCCGGGGTGAGCACGATCCGCCAGGTGCCGCCGCGGAAGCGCACCCAGCTCGCCGCGAACGGCAGGGCCGCATTGCACGCCTGCTGCTGCGCCTCGGCCGGTTTGAGCCGGGCGGCGGCGGCCACGTTCGCCCAGCTGGCGACCTGAATCACATGGCCGGGAACGCCCTCGATGTCACCGGTATCGCCGCCGGCGCCATTGGTGCGGCCGGCCCCAAGCTTGCGTCGAGCGGGCAGCGACAGTAGGGCAGCGATTATCTGGGCCGCCTCCCGCTCAGCTGCATCCCCCTTGCGCTTCTGGGCGTTCGCCATCGGGGCCGGCTCAGCAGGCCTTGGGCGCCTTGATGGTCCAGAAGGGGTTGCCGTGTTGAACCGTGGCGGTGCCGGATTCGATCGCTGACTTCTGGCCCTGCTTGAGGCTCTGCTCCTGCAGCCGCAGCGTTTCGGGATAGGCGTAGGAAAGGCGGCCGGGTGACCAGCAGAAGCTGAAGTCGTTGTGGGAGAAGGAGGCGTCCAGCTCGCCTCCATCAAAGGCGGCATGGAGCTGATCCAACAGCGGGGTCAGTTCGCTCTCGATCGCCTTCTGAGCGGCCTTGAGCTGGGTGATGCGATCGAGCAGGGCGTCGAGATCAAGGGGCTCCGCCAGAGCGACGGCCTCGGTCGCGGCGGTGGGCTCGAGAACGGGGCGGGAGACCATGGCGCTCGCCTGGCGAACAACGACACCAGGCGCGCCCTGGCTTTCGAGCCACCGTAGCGGCCCGATAACGCAAGCCGCAAGTATGCGCCTCGCAATGACGAGCCCAATGGGCTCAGAAGGGGCGGTGGGTCGCCACGTACTGGGCCCAGACCGCAGCCCAGGCCGCCAGGCATTCCCGCCGGGGGTAGGGGGGCGAGAACTGGGTCCGGCCCGGCCGGCTCCAGATCGTCTGGCCGTAGTCGAACCAGTTGCCCTGGCTCCACTCCAGGGCCAGGTAGCCGCCGATCTGGGCGCGGGTGCAGTAGGTGCTGCCACTGGCCGTGAGGCTCTTGAGATCAGCCAGCACCCGCGCTGGGCCGCTCACCCCAGCTGGGCGATCGCTTGCAGCGGGGAGCTGTGGGTCGATGTAGGCGGTGTCGTAGGTGCCGGCCACGTTGCGCACCAGGCAGCAGGTGGGGCGCTCCGAGGCGATCACCTCCACCTCCTGCCAGCGTTCGTGCTCGATCAACGGCTCGATCCACTCCCGGTAGGCCTCGAAGTCAACGGCCGCCCCGCTCGTCTTGTCGCCCTGCTCTCCGTCGCAGGAGTGATCGGCGGGCCGGAAGCGGTCGGTGAGAAAGAGCTCCAGGGCCTGGTGGCAGGTGTTGCCGCGCGGCTCCCACACGGCACGGCTGGCCTCGATGCGGCCGAGGGCGTAGCTGGACTTGGCCACCTGCAGCACGCCGGTGATCGAGACCGGGAAGAGGTGATCGTCCAGCCAGTAGGTGTGCTGTGGGTCGAGGCGTTGCAAACCGGCAATCGGTTCAAGCCAGCGAGTGGTCGTCATGCCGGCGGGGGGAGGGG
>JBAPUA010000176.1:0-4532 GCA_049282435.1 Cyanobium sp.
ACAAGTAAGCGCTCGGCTGCATGCTTGTATTTCTGATCTACATATCTTCTGGCTGCAAGAATCCTCTCTCTTGAGACGAGCAGGCCATCTTCCTGGAATAAAACCTTTGATTCTTGCGGCCATGCGCAGTTTTTGAGGGTGATCATCGCTGCGATGCCTGTGTCTTTCGGTTTTTAGAGTGACTTATCGTGTTGATGAGCTTTGTGTCTTGCCTCGGCACGCAAGGATTGACATCATTCAATGCATGACATGCTTTGGGTGTAGGAGGAAATCTTTACGCTGCAGGCCTGGCTAATCTCATCCCAACGGCGTTGGCTTATGCCTAGCAAGTGTGGCAGCTCTTTGGGTGGTTTCCCAAGTCTCAAGAGCTTCTGCCCCCTGGCATAGAGCTCCCGCCAACTGGCAGGGACCTTAATCAGGAAGCCCTTGTCGCGCAGGTAGTGATACACCTCGCCATTGGCGTAGGTCCGGGCAAAGGGCCGAAACGATCCTCGCCGAGGTGAATAGCGGCGGGCGGCCTGCAGGATCCCCATCATGGCGATCTGCTCGAGGTCCTCCTTGGGGTGACCGGTGCGACGCGAGATGTTTCCGGCGACAGTCTTGGCGATGTCGAGGTGCTGTAGCGCCAGAGCATTGGCGGCGGCGTGGGGGTTGACCGGCCGGTGGCGCCGCGGCTTGGCCGGGAAGGCAATGACCAGCTGCACGGCCTGATTGCTGGGCGCGGGCCGCGCGCGCTTGGGGCGGCGCGGACGGCGCGCCAGGCAGCTCGCCACCACCGGCGGCCGCAATGGCAGATCCAGCTGGCCCATTGCCGCAGCACGGCAGGCGGGCGTTCGTAGGGGCCGGGCGATGGCGACCGTCATCGCTCAGCGGGAGAAGACCATCGGCACCGGCAAACTGCCGTAGCCCCGGCCCCGCCAGAACTGGGCCTCGATCCAGAGCACTCCCTGGCAGAAGGCATCCACCTGGTCGTCTACCCCGCCCCGAGGAGAGAAGGCCAGCAGCTCCTCCACCAAGGAATCGGCCTTGCGGGCAAAACGCACCTGGCCGGCTTCCACCAACGGGGCCACGGCATGAGCACGGGAGGCCTTGCTGCCCTTGGGCGGAATCGCGATCAGCCCTGGCACCTGGCGCCTGAGCAGCTGGCAGACCGCCGGGCCATTGGCCGCGTCTTCGATCAGGACGGCGTTGGGACGGAGGCCTTGACGCTCCAGGGAGGCCAACGAGGCCAGCAGGAACTTGATCACTCCCGGCAGATCGAGTCGCTGCCGGTGAGCCCAGAGGGCTTCGATCTGGAGTTCGGCCCAGGGATCGGAGCCATGTGCCCCCTCTGGAGCGTGCTGCCCAGGGCGATGGGCGATGCCGGCGTTCGTGGCCAGCGCCAGTCCTTGTCGTCGTGCCTCCACCGCTGGGGCACGCTGGGGCTCCAGCAAGCCCAGCAACGCAAAGCCGCAGGCGTCGTTCTCCTTGCCGTTCTTGAAGCTCAGGTCGCAGCTCAGCACCAGCGGCATGTACCGGCGGGGGTGGCCAGGAGCGATTGGCAGCGGCGGCTGGATCCAGCCTTTGCGGAACAGCAGACCCTCCGCTGGGCTGGGCCGCTGCTGGTAGAGGGCGTTCCACCAGTAGGAGCCCAGGCGGGTGCGGATCCGCTGCAGCACCGCCAGCGGCACCCTTTCGGGGCAGAGCGGTTCGCCCGGTTGGCGCCAATCCGGCACACGGGTGCATGTGGCCGGGATCGGCATCGCGATGGAGATCGGCTCAGCGATCGCCGGCAGGTTGAGCACCGTCCAGTGCTCGGGGTTCTCGCCGCCCTCGGGCCCCTGGCCCTCCTGCTCGAGCAGCCAGGCGGTCATGTCGTGGTGGTCCCAGCGGGTCTGCACCACCACCTGGGCCGCCGGTAGCAGCGCTCCATCGGCTGTGAGGCCAGGTTCAGCGCGGGTGACCCAGACGCTCTTGAGCCAGTCGATCAGCCGCTCGCGCTGCAGCGCCGACTTGGCGTCCTCCGGACCCTTGTAGGGGTCATCGATGACCCCAAGGTTGTAGCCCTTGCCGGTGAACGGGCCCCGCACACCGGCGGCGATGCAACCACCGCGCTGGGGCGTGAGCCAGTTGCCAACAGCAGCTGAATCCTTGGAGAGGGCATGGCCGGTGGTCCGGTAGTAGTGGCGCGCCTCCCGGCTGTGGGCATAGGCCAGCTCGCCGGAGTAGCTGGCGATGGCGCAGAACAGTTCCGGGTGCCGGCTCACCCAGTAGGCGGGGAACAGCCGCGACACCAGCACGGATTTACCTGCCCGGGGCGGACAGCAGACGATCAGGCGGGTCAGAGCTCCATCGGCAACCTGCTGGAGCAGGTCGATCAGCACCGCTGAGAAGCGCGAGCGCTGGAAGCTCGGAAACGCCCGGCCGATGAAACCATCGAACGACAACGACGCCGCGGTCGTTGTCGCCCGGTCGGGATCGGGAACACCGAGCAGACCCCAGTCCGCCCAGCGGTCGGTGACGGGGTCCAGCAGCAGGCCACCGTCGTTGGGGACGATGGCCATGGGCCTTCCAATGGCGGCGATGCGGCCCATCAGCTCTTGGCCTCCGGCGGTTTGATCGGTGCCCGCAGCAGCCCGCCGATCTCGGCGATCACCCGGAAGGCGCCCACCGCAGCAGAAAACTGCTCGGCATCCATCGCCCGGCGGGCACAGTCATTGAGGGCAAAGATCTGCTCGGCCTGGTGCCGGCGCCGGTCTGAAATCAGCTCCTCCACCATGCGCATTCGCGCCAGGTCGAGATAGCGATTGACCGTTTTGACGTTGCTCACCCCCCAGCTTTCGCCCGCTTTCGCCCTGATCTCCAGTAGCGGCAGGCGTTGTGCAATCCACAGCTGGGCCTCTGCAATCCGCCGTTCCACCTCACCAGCGGTGGCCCTGGGGGTCTGGGCGTGATGGGGTGCCCGCCGCGGCGGGTTGGTCTGGCTGATCGGCCGGCTCGGATCCACCGCTACCGGCGGCTCCCAGGCCGCCTCACCATCGGCGTCCTGCTGATCCGGGGCAGATCGCAGCTCCTCCACCGGATCAGCAGCGCTCAGGTTGTGGACCCGGGGCGGCATCAGCTCAGAACGGCAGGGGTTGGGTCTTCGGGGGGCGGATGGTCCAGAAGGGGTTGCCACGCTTCTCGGTGGCACTGCCCTGCTGGATGGCGGCTTCCTTGGCGGCCTTGAGCTGTTTCTCGATCTGCTGCACCGCCGCCGGGAAGTCGTAGGTCAGCCGGCCCGGGCTGTGGCAGAAGGACCACTCGTTGTGGGAGAAGGACGGATCCAGCTCGCCGCTGGCCATCGCCGTGTTGAGGGCCTCCAACAGCGGCTCGAGCTGCTGCTCCAGCTCCTTCTGCTGCGCCTTGATCGTGGTGACCGCGTCCAGCAGGGAGTCGAGATCAGCGTCAGCAGCCGCATCAGCGGTTGGCGCTGGGGGAGCAGCAAGCAGGAGGTCCGCCATCGAGGAGCACCAGAACAGTTGCTCGGACGTTTCCGAGCCCGCTCAATCTAGCGGCCAGCAACTACTAGCCAACCCATCGATTCAGCTCGCGGCCGCCGTGGCGCTCAGAAGGGTCTCCGAGCCAGGCAGTAGCTGCTCCAAGCCGCAGCCCAGGCCGACAAGCACTGCTCGCGGCTGTAGAAGGTGCTGCAGGAGGCCTCGCCTGGCTTACTCCAGATCGTCTGGCCCAGCTCGTAGTGGTTCCCTTGGGCCGCCTCCAGCACCATGTAGCCCCCCAGCTGGGCGGCGGTGGAATAGGGCCGGCCGTGGGCCGAGAGGGTCTTGAGGTCGTAGAGCACCCGCACCTCGCGGCCGCGCCGCTCGCTCAGGGCTGGTGAGACGTAGGCGCCGTCAAAGGCCCCGGCCAGGTTGCGGGTGAGGCAGCAGGTGAGCCGCTCGCTGGCGATCACCTGAACTTCATCCCAGAGCGGCAGCTGCAGCAGCGGCAGGATCCAGTCCCGGTACTGGTGATGGCCGGGGAGAGTCTCCGTATCGAGCAGGGCTTCGCTGGCGCTCTTGCCCACCAGGAAGCGGGCCTGGGTGTAGCGCTCCAGGGCCGCATGCACCGTGGTGCCGCGCGGCTCCCAGATCGGCCGCTTGGCTTCGATCGAGCGCTTGGCGGTGTCGCTCAGGCCATGGGCCAGCACGCCGGTGATCGACACCGGAAACAGGTGATCGACCAGCCAGTAGCGGTGGGCTTCCTCATCCCGCCAGAGACCGGGGATGGGCTCAAGCCAGGTCGATGTGGTGGTCTGCATGGCCGTTTCAGATGTGACGTGGCGTATCGATGGGCGTCACAGCCGAGATCGCTTGCTGGCAGAAGTCTCTGGCGGTGTCTGTAACGATGTAACCCTTTTTCAGATATAGAAGCATTAGCAAGCAGCCGTGTCTGGTTGAGCAGGTGTGCATTCGTCTTTGAATTCATAGGGGGCTCTCTATGCTCCCTGGAGCGTTACATCGTTACGGAGGCCCAGATCGCTTGCAGGGCAGGCGATCTGGGCGTTACCGCTG
>JBAPUA010000177.1:0-45318 GCA_049282435.1 Cyanobium sp.
GGGCAGGGCTGGCCAGACAGAAGCCCAGGCCCTCCAGTTCGCCGAGCAGCTGCCGGTTGGCGGGGGTGCTGAACCACTGCTGCAGGCTCTGGGCGATTTCGGCGCCGATGCCATGGATCGCCGTGATCAGCTCCGGCGTCTCGATCGCGGCCGCGGCCAGCAGGGCGGCGCTGGGCAGGGCTTTCGCCAGCGCCTTGGCATTCACCTCGCCGACGTGGTGGATGCCGAGGCCGTACAGCTGGCGATGCCAGGGCTGCTGGCGGGAGGTCGCCAGGGCCGCCACCAGATTGGTGGCCGACTTGTCCCCGAGGCGATCGAGGCTGGCCAGCAGGGCCGCATCCAGCCGGTACAGGTCGGGGATCGCGCGCACCAGGCCCCGGTCGACCAGCAGCCCGATCAGCTTGCTGCCCAGGCCATCCACATCCAGGGCCCCCTTGCTGACCCAGTGGCGCAGGGAGCCCCGCAGGATCGCCGGGCAGCTGCTGTTGACGCAGCGGGTGGCGGCTTCGCCGGCTTCGCGCACCAGGCTGGAGCCGCATTCCGGGCAGAGATCGGGCAGCTGCAGGCGCTCGGCCGCCGCCGGCCTCAGCTCCGCCAGCACCCGCACCACCTCGGGAATGATTTCGCCGGCTTTGCGCACCACGATCGTGTCGCCGGCGTGCAGGTCCAGTTCGGCCAGGCGATCGGCGTTGTGCAGGGTGGCGCGGCTGACCGTGGTGCCGGCCAGGGGCACCGGTTCGAACTCCGCCACCGGCGTGACCACGCCGGTGCGGCCCACCTGCATCACCAGGCGCAGCAGGCGGCTGGGGGCTTCCTCGGCGGCGTACTTGAGGGCGATCGCCCAGCGGGGCGCCTTCTGGGTGAAGCCGGCCTCGTCCTGCAGTCGCAGGTCGTCGAGTTTCACCACCACGCCGTCGGTGGCGTAGTCGAGCCCCTTGCGCCGCTCCTGCCAGTCCGCAAAAAAGGTCTCGACCGCCGCCAGCTCGGGGCAGAGGGTCGCGTTCGGATTGACGCGGAAGCCCACCGCCGCCAGCCACTGCAGCGCCTGCCACTGGCTGGTCGGGGCGGCGGGGTCTTCGCCCCTGGCCGTCCAGTCCGGGGGCAGATGCAGGGTGTAGGCGAAGAAATCGAGCCGCCGGCTCGCCACCACCTTCGGGTCGAGCTGGCGCAGGGTGCCGGCGCAGGCGTTGCGGGGGTTGGCGAACAGGGCCTCTCCCCGGGCCTGTCGTTCGGCGTTGATGGCGGCGAAGGTGGCGTCGGGGATCAGGGCCTCGCCCCGCACCTCCACCCAGGCGGGCGGATCCTGGAGCCCCAGGCGCAGGGGCACGCTGGCGATCGTGCGCACGTTGGCGGTGATCTCCTCGCCCTGCTCGCCGTCGCCGCGGGTGGCCGCCCGCACCAGCACCCCGTGCTCATAGCTGAGGGCCAGGGCATTGCCGTCGATCTTGAGCTCACAGACCATCGACAGGGCCGGCGGCGGCTGCTCCGCGGCTGGGCTGCGATCCAGCGCCTTCAACAGGCGCCCGTACCAGGCCTCCAGTTCCCCCACCGAGAAGGCGTTGTCGAGGCTGAGCAGACCGATGCGATGGCGGACGCTGCGGAAGCCCTCCGCCGGGCTGCCCCCCACCCGCTGGCTGGGGCTGTCGAGGCTCAGCAGCTCCGGGTGGGCGCTCTCCAGGTCGACCAGTTCCCGGTAGAGGCGGTCGTAGACCGGGTCCTCCATCTCGGGGGCGTCGAGCACGTAATAGGAGTGGGCGGCGCGGTTGAGCAGGGCCCGCAACTCCTGGGCGCGTTGTCGCTGGGCGGCATCGGCGCCGGTGGAAGTGGCGCTGGGGGCGGCGCTCTCGGGGGCGTTCACGGCGGGGAACCGGGCGGGACGGGGATGGGTGGATTCAAGGGTGCCCCGGCTGGGCCGGGCCAGGCAGCGCTGTCACCGGTGGCGGACCCACGGGACTGAGCCCGGGGGAAGGAGTCAGGCCAGGCCGATGCAGCGGCGAAGCCATGGGACGCAGGCTGGACGCGGGAGACAGCGACGCTCAGTGCGGCGGCATTCAAGCAGCGCTGATCAGGCGGCCGGGACCGGCAGTGCCGCTTTCGCGGCTGAGGTCATGGGGCGCTTTCCCAAGGCTGAATCGTGAATCTCGGCTTCCGCAGCTGAGTCAGGCCCGGGTCAGGCGCGGCCGACTCGCGGGGTGCCGTTGCGAGCTGGAGGCGTCCAGCACCGCTGAGATGGCTGAGTCACGGGAGTCGTTCAGACCCATGGGCCGTGAAGGACTCCTCAGGCCGCTGGGTCCGCAAGGCCCGCTCAGCTGGCGCGGTCATGCAGCACCGCTCAGCAAGCGGGCCGCATGAGGGGAGCTTCAGCAGTTGAGTGATGGAGCGCCGCTAGCCTGGCGGAGTCATGGAGCGCCACCTGAGCGGCGGAATCATGGGGGCGCCGCTCAGGCGGCCGAATCATGGAGCGCCGCTCAGGCGGCGGTGGGTTTCTGGATGCGGTCGATTCGCCAGGCTTCGTCGATCTTGCTGAAGGTGAAGTCGAGGGGCAGTTCCTCCTTGTCGTCGGTTTTGAGCTTGACGGTGAGGATCACCTGCTCTTCCTGCAGGCGCGGCCGGCCGGATTTGAGATTGCGGTACTTGTTGAGCTGCAGGCCCGCCAGGAAGCGGATGAACTGCTGGCGGTTGACGTGGGAGCGGTAGTTCTTGGTGGTCAGCAGGTAGGCGCCATCGATCTGACCGGAGGCCACCTGGGTGAAGAACTGCTTGATCAGCGGGTTGATGCCGCGGGCGCTCAGCACCAGCTTCACCGCCGAGACCGTCCAGTAGAGGAGCAGGGCGCCGGCGCCGGCCAACAGGGCCTTCGAGCCGAGGTCCCGGACCAATCCCACATCCATGGTGTGCGCAGCGTCGTCAGTGGCGTGAGTCTGACCGACTGCGGTCCGCTGCGCCGGCCCTGCCCCGGCCCCGGCCGCCGCAGCTCGCCATGATGAACCTCACCTGCCGCCGGGCCCCGCTGCCCCCGCCTCCGCCCCGGTGCCCCTGGAACCCCTGCTGCCCCTGTTCCACCGGCTCAACCGCGAGCATTTCGACCTGTCCCTGGTGCGGGACGCTCGGCCCCTGGTGGACCTGCGCTGGAGCGATGGCCGCCTCACCCGCACGGCCGGCCTCTACCGGCGCGGGCGCCACAGCGACGGCCGCGACCTCTGCGAGATCGTGCTCTCCAGGCCCCTGCTCGAGCCCCTGCCCCGCCAGGCCACCCTCAGCACCCTCTGCCACGAGATGATCCACGCCTGGGTGGACCGGGTGCTGGGGGTGCGGGAGGTGCACGGCCCCCACTTCCGCGCCCGCATGGAGGCGATCAATCGCCAGCAGACGCTGTTCGAGGTGAGCCTGCGCCATCGCTATCCCGTGCCGCTGCAGGTGGCCCGCTGGATTGCCCGCTGCCCCCGCTGCGGCCTGGGCTCCCCCTACCGGCGACGGCGTCAGGGCCTGGCCTGTCGCGCCTGCTGCCAGCGCTTCCACGGCGGCCAGTGGCACAGCAGTTGTCTGCTGGTGTTCGAGCCGGCGGCGGCCTAGCGTCCGTCCAGCGCAGGGCAGCCATGGCCATCTTCCTCTGGACCCTGGAATGGAGTGGTCTCTGCATCGCCCTGCTGGGCCTGGGCCGGGAGCGCTGGCTGGCCCAGCGGCGGCGCTGATCCACGCTGTTTAACGTGGGTCCATGGACGACGTCGACCCCGGATACCGCCGCGATTCCCGCCCCGAGTTCCGCGGCGGCGAGCCGCGCCGATCCGCTCGCGAGGCTGAGCCGCTGGAGCAGCGATTCGATCGCTGGGTGAGCGCTGGCCGCCAGCTGGTCGATGGGGTGGCGGGCAGTCGGCCGGGCTCCCGGCCACCGGCCCGCGGCGGCGAAGGCCGCGCTCCGGGTCGGGGCGGCTTCGATGGCCTGGGCCGCTGGGTGGAGGAGCGGCTGGACTGGTTCCTGGAGGATGGCGACGACTGGCGCGAACCCTGGCAGGAAGCCGGGGGTCGGGGCCCGTTCCAGTCGCCGGATGCCCCGGCCTCAGGACAGCCTTGGTCCACCCGGGGGATGGCGAATCCGGGCGAGCGCGCCGATTCCCCCGATCCGTCCTTCCCCGCCCGTCGCTCCCGGGCCGCCGAGCCGCTGAGATCCAGCAGTCCGTCCAGCCCCGACAATCCCCGCACTCCGTCCAACCGCACCGGCCCGCTCACCTCACCCCCGCCGCCTGCCGCCGCCGCGCCGCGGCGTCGCCTTGAGGCCCTGTCGCGGCGGGGGCTGGCGCCTCAGTCGGCGGCGGCGACCCCGGAGGATGAAGCCTGGCCCGACGACGACAGCTTCAACCTGCCCCGCTGGCAGCGCCCCGCCGCCGCCCGTCGCCCGTCCGACCCGTTGCCCCCGGCTCCGGATCCTGCCGAGGCGGCTGGCCGACCCCTGCCCCGTTCGACGCGCCGTTCGGGACCTCGTTCCTGACGGTCAATCTCGGCGCAGACGCTTAGGTTGAGACCGTTTCTGAACGGACAACATGAGCAGCCTTGTGGTAGTGGGTTTCCCCACGGTGACTGAGGCGGAAGAGGTGCGCCGCCAGCTCGTCGACATCCAGAAAGAACAGCTGATCTCGCTGGACGATGCGGTTGTCGTTGAGAACGATGTTGATGGCAAGGTGCATCTGCGGCAGGCCCTGAATCTGACGACGGCCGGAGCCATCGGCGGTGGATTCTGGGGTTCCCTGGTGGGTCTGCTGTTCCTCAATCCGCTGCTGGGGGCAGCGGTGGGAGCCGGCATCGGGGCCGCCTCGGGCTCCCTCTCGGACCTGGGTATCAATGACGGTTTTCTGCGGGAGGTGGGTGAAACCCTGCCGCCGGGTACGGCCGCCCTCTGCGTGCTGGCCCGGGATTCGACGCCCGATCGCCTGATCGAGCGTCTGCGTGTCCATGCCCCTCACGCCAAGTTGCTGCGCACCAACCTCAGCCACACCGATGAGGAGCGTTTGCGTCAGTTGCTGGAGAAGGCGAGCAAGCAGGCCGAGGCGCTGCGGCTCTCCTGAGCGGCTTGACCTGGAAGCTGCAGCCGCGGTCCCGCAGCGCCCGGTTCACCGGTCGCACCAGCTACCGCGGCATGTCGCCGGCCATCTCCTCGGCGGAGACGCTGATCGCCTCAGAGCCCTGTTGCAGGGCGCTGAGCAGGTCGGCCCAGAGCCCCACCAAGGTGCGCTGCTGCAGCGGCTCCAGTCCCTGGCCCTCGAGGTGCGGTGCGCAGCCCTTTCGGCTCCAGAGGGCCTGATGGTAATGACCCGGATGCTGGCAGAGGGCCAGACCGGCCTCCAGGGCGCTGGCGGTGGGACTGCCTCCTTTGTGGCGCAGGCCGACCTGGTCGAGGAGCTTGCCGGTATGCACGGCGGAAATGCCGTAAATGCGCCCCAGCTCGGTCAGGCTCAGCCAGTCGGGCTCGGTGCGGGAGGCCGGACTGCCGCCGTCGCTGGGGGAGTTGGCGGCGTTGGCGGATTTGCGGGTGGCCATGGGGACCGGGTCAGTGCCCGAATGCTGCTCACGGCACCGGGAGCGTCAATCCGCCAAGTTGAAAACGTGACGCGATAGCACGGATTTTACGAAACGTCACGAATCCATTCCCGGTTTCCGGGCGGCTCCCAGCCAGGTCTCCAGCAGGGGAGAGAACACCTCCCGGATCACGGTCAGGGCGCGGCCCTGGCGGAAAAAGCGGTAGTGACGGCTCCAGAAGGGGCCGGGTCGGCCGAAGCGCGCCTCCAGCCAGGGGGCGCTCACCTGGCCCAGGCCATCCACTTCCCGGAACAGTTCGGTGCGGCCGCTGGTGAGGCTGCGCCAGATCGGCTGGTTGCGATCGCGCAGATGGGCCTCGGCCTCGCGTCGATTCCACCAGCTTTCGGCCCAGCCGAGGCTGTGGGCCCCACAGTTGAGCCAGACCTGGCGATGCAGCAGGGGGTGCTCCAGCTCCGCCACCTCCAGCGGTGCCCCGGCGGCGGGCCCGCCCAGGGGTGTCATGGCGATCACCTCCACCTCCACGGGGGAACCGGTGAGCAGCTGCAGATGGCGGGTCGGGCTGCCATCGCCCAGCAGCAGCAGCTTCCAGCTGCCACTGAGCTGGCGTCCCGCCGTGGCGGCCTCCACGTCCGCGAACGAGGCCTGCCACAGCGGTGTCGGTGCGGCGAACAGCCGCTCCGGGGTGATCGCGGCGAGCCCGGCCATCGGGGCCTGGCGCGGGGCTGGGCCGGGGGTGCGGGCGTTGGGCATGGAAGCCCCTGCAGGGCTAAGAGCCTAGGCAGCCAGGCCCCTGGACCGGTTGCCCCACCGCTGCGGCCGCCAGTTCGGTCGTTGGTGTGTGTCGCCGGATCGGATCCGATCCGATCCGATCCCAGAGCGGTGCAGCCTGCGGCGGCGGCTTGGGGGGCGTTCGCCCTGGCATCAGAAGCCGTTGATGATCGAGACCTGGCGCAGCTCGCCGCTCCGCTCGATCAGGGCGGTCTCGCCATCGGCGCTGCGCAGTCGCCAGCCGCTGGAGCCGATCATCTCGCCGCTGCCGACGCCCATCGAGGTGCCACCCACCAGGAAGATGGCCGAAGCCGGCTTGCCCGCCGCACCCACCACCCCGACCAGCTGGGGCAGGGGGGAGCTGGCGGCGCGTCGGGCGGGATCGGCGGCGGCGGCCACGGCCTGAGGTGCCGGTGCCGCCACCCGGGGGCTGACCGGGACGCGCAGCAAGCCGGCGGCTGCCGTGCCCGAGGCGGGCAGGTTGGAGAGCTGCTGGATCCAGGGCTCCTCCGGTGGCGGCGGCGGCAGGCCCTCGGCGGCGCTGCCGCTGACCGCGGGCGCCAGGTTGGGCTGGGGCAGGCTCGGTGTCGCGAGTTCGGGCGCGGCCAGGGGTGTTGACACGGCGGGGCCCAGTGCCCGCAGCCGCTCCACCAGCAGCAGGTTGCGTTCCTGGCTCAGGCTTTGCTGCAGCCGGTTCCAGTGGGAGACGTAGAGAATCGCGCTGGCGGCGCTCACCAGGCACACTGCCGCCAGGGCGGTGACCAGCAGCACGGAGGGGTCATGGCGGCGGCTGGCGTCCGCCGCTATAGCTGCCACTGCTTCTGCCGCTACGGCTTCTGCCTCCGCTGCCCCTGCCGACGATGCCGGCGTCCTGGTCTGGGCCCGGCTTCGGTTGGTGGTCCTGGCCGATGGCTCGGCCGCCGCCAGGAGCTGTCGGCGCTGCTCCGGAGCCGCTCCCTCAGCCGGATCGCCGTCGATCTCGATGGTGGCCTCCGGATCGAAGACCCGGTTCATCATCTGTTCGGCCTTCAGCTCCCAGTAGGCGTGGGAGCGGGGGATCCCCCGCAGGGGCCGGGGAGCGCCGCTGCGGGGCGGGATTCCGGGCGGATTCGGGCTCACCGGCGATCGGAACGGTTCAGGAGCTGGGTCAGCGTATCGGCGCATTCCCGGTTTGGCGAGCCGCCGCCTGGCCGCTTTGGCGCCGCTGCAGCTCCAGCCACAGCAGCAGGGCCGTGACATCGGCCGGGCTGACCCCTGGAATCCGGGCGGCCTGACCGAGGGTATGGGGCTGGATCTTCACCAGTTTTTCGCGGGCCTCCGCCGAGATCGTGCCGATGGCGCCGTAGTCCAGGTCGCCGGGCAGGACGCGACCCTGCTCGCGGCGCACCTGCTCGATCTGCTGCTGCTGGCGGGCCAGATAACCGCTGTATTTGATGTCGATCTCGGCGCCCTCGCGCACCGCCAGCGGCAGCTCGGCATCGGCCAGGCCGTGGCGCACCAGGTCGTCGCCATGGCACAGCGGCCGCCGCAGCAGCTCGGCCAGGGTGATCGAGCCCCGGATCGGCGCCCCGGTCTCGGCGGCCACCGCCGCGGCCGCCGGATCGCTCACCTTGAGGCGCACGCTCTCCAGCCGTCGCTTCTCGGCGTCGATCGCCGCCTGTTTGGCCTCGAACAGCTGCCAGCGGCGATCGTCGATCAGGCCCAGCTCCCGCCCTAGGGGCGTCAGGCGCCGGTCGGCGTTATCGCCCCGCAGCACCAGCCGGTATTCGCTGCGGCTGGTGAGCACCCGGTAGGGCTCGCGCAGATCCTTGCTGATCAGATCGTCGATCAGGGTGCCGAGATAGCTGCCCTCGCGGGGGAAATGGACCGGCGGCTGGCCGCGCACCAGGCGGGCGGCGTTGAGACCGGCCACCAGGCCCTGGCCGGCAGCCTCCTCATAGCCGGTGGTGCCGTTGAGCTGGCCGGCGCAGAACAGGCCCGCCAGCCGCTTGGTTTCCAGGCTGGGCCGGAGCTGGGTGGCAGGCAGGTAGTCGTACTCCACCGCATAGGCGGGCCGCAGCATCACACAGCGCTCCAGCCCCGGCAGGGTGCGCAGCAGTTCCAGCTGCAGCCGCTCCGGCAGGCCCGTGGAGAAGCCCTGCACGTACAGCTCGGGGGTGTCGCGGCCCTCCGGTTCCAGAAAGATCTGATGGCTGTCCTTGTCGGCGAAGCGCACGATCTTGTCTTCGATCGAGGGGCAGTAGCGGGGCCCCTTGCTGTCGATGAAGCCGCCGTAGATCGGCGTCAGGTGCAGGTTGTCCCGGATCAGCCGATGGGTGGCGGCGGTGGTGCGGGTGATGTGGCAGCTCATCGACTCGCCGCTGACCCAGGCGGCCGGATCGAAGGAGAAGAAGCGATCGTGGGCGTCGCTGGGCTGCTCTTCGAGGGCATCGAGGGCCACGCTGCGCCGATCGACGCGGGCGGGGGTGCCCGTTTTGAGCCGATCGAGGCTGAAGCCCAGGGCCTGCAGCGCTTCGGTGAGCCCTTCGGCGGGCTGTTCACCGGCCCGGCCCGCCGGCATCGACTGGCTGCCGACCCAGATGCGGCCGCCCAGGAAGGTGCCGGTGGTCAGGATCACCGCCTCCGCGGCGTAGACGCTGCCGAAGTAGGTGCGCACCCCAAGCACCCGGCCGATGGGGCCGCTGGCCCGGGCGCCGGACGGCTGGTCAGCCTGGGCGGCCTCGGCCGGACTGTCACCCCTGTGGTTTCCGCCATGGAGCTCCACCTCCAGATCGGTCACCATCGCCTCGCGCAGGGCGAGGTTGGGGGTGTGTTGCAGCAGCTGCAGCATCTGGCGGGCATAGGCCCGCTTGTCGGTCTGAGCGCGCAGGGCCCAGACGGCCGGGCCGCGGCTGGCGTTCAGCACCCGCTTCTGCAGGGCGGTGGCGTCCGCCAGGCGGCCGATCACGCCGCCGAGGGCGTCCACCTCATGCACCAACTGGCTTTTGGCGGGCCCACCGACGGCCGGGTTGCAGGGCTGCCAGGCGATGCGGTCGAGGTTGAGCGAAAACAGCGCCGTGTTCAGGCCCAGCCGGGCGGCCGTCAGGGCCGCCTCGCAGCCGGCGTGGCCGCCGCCGACCACGATCAGGTCGAAGGACTCGGTGGGGGAGCTGCTCAGGGCCATGTTCCGATTCTCCACGGCCCGCCTCCCGGCTGGGGGCACCAGCTGAGGAGCTGAGCGCCGCTTACCGAAGGGATGGCCTCTGGAAGCGCTGCTCAGTCCCCGCCGCAGGCGGGACAGGCGGTCGCTCGGGCGGCGTCAGGACCGCCTGCGGCGGGGAGTCGGGTGCTCACCGGGGGAATGAACATCCGGCCAGATCCAGCAACTCCTGCGGCTGCCGAAGCGGGCCCGTGGGGCGGCCCCCAGGCTGAGACCTCAGGTCAGAGCCGGCAACGACGGGGCCGCTGTGATCCGGCCGCTGTCCGCCCCGGGGCCGCAAGGCCGGGCTTCCCCCCTCAGCCCGGGATCTCGCCGTGCTCCAGTGGGTTAGTTGAGGTGTTTCTCCATCACATCTGCAGTTCCGCGGTCCGCCGATTCCGCCCCCGCCCCCGTCTTGGTTCAGGAATATCAGGACTACGCCCGGGAGCTGCGGCCCCTGTTGCCACCGGCAGCCTTCCGCACCAATCCCGACCGTCTGGCTCTGGTGCTGATCAACCTGGTGATCCTGGTGATGGGCTGGGTCCTGGCCCATCAGCTGGAGCGCTGGCCGCTCCAGTGGTTGCCCCTGTTCCTGCCCTTCGCCCTGGTGATGGGCAACAGCATCGTCGTGTTGCTGTTCGCCTCCCACGATCTGCTGCATGGCAATGCCCTGCGCCAGCCGCGCTGGCGCAGGCTGGTGGGCCTGGTGGGCCTGGCGGTGCTGTGGATGCCCCCGACCCTCTGGCAGGCGGTTCACAACCGGGAGCACCACGGTCACACCAATGCCCTGGCAGACCCTGATCGCTGCTATCTGGAGGGCCAGGGCGCCGGCTGGGGCTCCTGGATCCAGCATCAGTTCGTGCCCTCCAACGAGGTGCGGCCCCTGGGGTTCCTCGTCGGCCTGGGGGGATCCTGGGCCGTGCACAATCTGCGCACGCTGATCTCGGTGCTGCAGGGCGAGGGCCGCGGGCCCACCGCCGCTCCGGCCCAGTTCGCGGTGGGCCCGCTCGAGCGAAGGCGCATCCTGCTCGAACTGGCCGTGATCGCCCTGGGCCATGGGGTGGTCATTGCGGCGATCGGCCTGGCGCCTCTGCCTTTGCTGCTGGGCTATGTGCTGCCGCTCTGGCTGGGCTATGCCGGTGCGATGGCTTATATCTATACCAATCATTTTCTCTCGCCGCTGGGCGAGGTCAACGATCCCCTGCTCAACACGCTCTCGCTGAAGGTGCCGCGCTGGTTGGATGCCTTGCATCTCAACTTCTCCCACCATGTGGAGCATCACATCTTCCCGGGCCTCAACAGCGATTACTACCCGATGGTGCGGCGTCTGTTGATCGATCGTCATGGCGATCGCTATCAGCAAATGCCAGTGGCCCGGGCCTGGAAGCTGCTGCTGGCCACCCCCCGCTTTTATCGCAACCCGACGACGCTGGTCAACCAGGCGGGAGATCGCCCGGTGCCTGTGCCCCTCGCCGGCTGAGGAGCGGAGGGGCTGGAGAGGCGGCGGGGGGCGTCGCCGCCGATCGCCGCCCTCGGGATCAGGGCGCCGCCAGATTGCGGAAGCGGGTGTACTGGGGTTCGAACAGCAGCTTGCAGACCCCCACCGGCCCGTTGCGGTGCTTGGTGACGATCACTTCGGTGATGCCCCGATCGGCGGTTTCGGGGTTGTAGTACTCATCGCGATAGATCATCAGCACCAGGTCGGCGTCCTGTTCGATCGAGCCCGATTCGCGCAGATCACTCAGCATCGGCCGTTTGTTGGTGCGGGCCTCCACGCCCCGGCTCAGCTGGGAGAGGGCCACCACCGGCACATTCAGCTCCCGGGCCATCTGCTTGAGGCCGCGGGTGATGCGCGAGAGCTCCTGCACCCGGTTGTCGGAACCGGAGCCCTCCATCAGCTGCAGGTAGTCGATCACGATCAACCCCAGCTCCTTGCCGGATTCCGCCATCAGGCGCCGGCAGAGGGAGCGCATCTCCAGCACGCCGGAATTGGGCTTGTCATCGATGAAGATCGGCAGCTGGCCGAGGCTGTTGATCCCCTGGCCCAGCAGCGGCCATTCCTCCTGCTGCAATCGTCCGGTGCGCAGCCGGCTGCTCTCGATGCCCACCTCCATCGCCAGCAGGCGGTAGGTGAGCTGCTCCTTGCTCATCTCCAGCGAGAACACGCACACCGGCAGGCCGTGCAGCTGGGCCACATTTTTGGCGATGTTGAGCGTGATCGCCGTTTTGCCCATGGCGGGCCGGCCGGCAATGATGATCAGGTCGCTGCGCTGCAGCCCCTGGGTCATGGCATCCAGGTCGTAGAAGTTGACCGGGATGCCGGCCACCGCCATGCCCAGCGAGCGGCTCTCGATCTCCTCGAAGGTGCTGGTGAGGATTTCGGCGGTGGGGGTGAGGCCCTTGCTGGGTTTTTCCTGGCTGATCGCGAAGATGGCCTGCTCGGCCTCATCGAGCACCTGATCCATCGGCTTGCCCTGATCAAAGCCCAGCCGGATCACGTCGTTGCCGGAGCGGATCAGCTGACGCCGCAGGTATTTGTCCATCACCAGGCGGGCCACCTGCTCGATGGAGGCGGTGGAGAGGGTGCGTTCCACCAACTCCATCAGCCGAGCCGAGCCCCCCACCTTCTCCAGCTGGCCCGTATCGGCCAGCCAGGCCCCCATCGCCGTCAGGTCGGTGGGTTTGCCCTGGCTGTGCAGCATCAGGGCGGTGCGATAGATCTCCCTGTGGGCCCCCAGGTAGAAGGCGTCCGGCTGCAGCACATCGGCCACCCGGCTGATCGCATCGGGATCGAGCAGGATGCCGCCGAGCACCGCCTCCTCGGCCTCCAGATTCTGGGGCGGCAGGGAATCCGGCAGGGTCTCGAACTCGCCATCGCCGCCCTGGCGCCGCCGCCGGTTCTGGTTCTGCCTGCCGCGATCCGACGCCTCTGCGCCAGCTTCAGCGGCCTGGGCCTGGTTCCCCAGCGGCACGCTCACCATTGTCTTGTCTCCAGTGGGGGCACGCGGTTGTCCTGGGGTGGCACCGGCCCGTCGGGCTCAGCGCCGTCCCATGGGTCTCTCTGCCAGGGCCGGACCCGGGGCAGGGCCGATCATCCTGGCCTGGCCGGGCGGTTTTGACCAGCCCGGTGAACCACCATCGCTAGTGCGAAGGCCCCGGGTGCCCCACCAGATGGGGTGCCCGGGGCCTTCGACGAGGCTGAGGGGGAGCGGCTCAGAAACTGGCGACTTCCAGGTTGATCTCGGCGACCACTTCAGGGTGCAGCTTGACCTGCACCTTGTAGGTGCCGGTGCGGTGGATCTCCGGCACGGTGATGTCGCGGCGGTCCACTTCCTTCTTGGTGGCGGCCTCGATCGCCTCGGCCACGTCACCGTTGGTCACGGTGCCGAACAGGACGTCGTCGCCACCGGTCTGCTTCTTGACGGTGAAGCGGCCGATGGTGTCCAGGGCGGTGCGGAAGGCCACAGCCGCCTCCTTGAGGGCGGCCTGGCGTTCGGCTTCCTTGGCCCGGCGGTGCTCCACCTGGCGCAGCACGGCGGCTGTGACGGGCACCGCCTTGCCGGTGGGAACCAGGAAGTTGCGGGCGTAGCCGGGGGCCACGTCCACCAGATCGCCGTCCTTGCCGAGGCTCAGCACGTCTTCACTGAGCACCACCTGAACACGCTTGGCCATGACTTACCTGTTACGGTCGCCCGTCTGAAATCCGATCCGCCAACTTACGACACGACGCGGGGATCGTTGCCGATCGCGGCGGCCCGGGGCAGCCGTACCGCCTTGGCCAGGCCCAGGGCGCGCAGCAGGCGGATGTGCTGCCAGGTGAGGTCCAGCTGGCCGGCGCCGAAGCCATGGCGGGCCGAATGGGGATAGGCGTGGTGGTTGTTGTGCCAGCCCTCGCCGAAGGTGAAGGCGGCAACCCAGGGATTGTTTCTGGAGTTGTCACCGCTGTCGTGGGCGGCGGAACCCCAGCAGTGGGTGGCGGAGTTCACCAGCCAGGTGACGTGATAGACGATCACCAGGCGCAGGGGGATGCCCCACAGCACCAGGGCCCAGCCGCCGGCGCCGCTGACGGTGCCGATCCAGAACAGCAGGCCCGCCAGGGGCAGCTGCAGCACCAGGAACCAGCGGTTCAGCCAGCGGTAGTAGGGATCACTCACCAGGTCGCCGGTGAGGCGAGGCACGGCCGCCATGGCGGGCACCGCTTCCAGCATCCAGCCCATGTGGCTCCACCAGAAGCCCTTGTTGCTGTCGTGGTGATCCGCTTCCGTATCGGAGAACTTGTGGTGGTGCCGGTGCAGGCCGACCCAGTCGATCGGGCCGTGCTGGCAGCTGAGGGCGCCGCAGGTGGCGAAGAAGCGTTCCAGCCAGCGGGGCACGCGGAAGGAGCGATGGCTCAGCAGGCGGTGATAGCCGATGGTGACGCCGAGGCAGGCGGTGACCCAGTAGAGGATCACCAGGGTGGCCACGCCCCCCCAGCTCCAGAACTGGGGCAGCAGCGCCACCAGGGCCAGTCCATGGATGGCGGCCATGAACAGGATCACGGTCCAGTTCTTGCCGGTGTCGTTGGCGGTGGCGAGGTGATCCCCGTCGCGGCTCGTGTGCAGGGCCTGGGCGCGACGCAGGGCGTTGGCGCCGCTGCTGATCGTGGCTGATCGGCGGGTGTGCTGGGCCTGGGGGCCGTGCTGGTTGGCTGGGTTGCTGCCTGGGCGGGAGGAACGCGTGGCGGTCATGTAGGACCGACTCCGTATCGAACAGTAGGATCGTAGCAATACGGATCCCGATCACTTGGGTCACGGAGGCGAAATCGAATCAGGCCGGGTGGCCTTCGCCCATCTGATCAGGGTGTGGCATGCCCGCAACGGCTGGTCCCATCGGGTGCTGCCCGCCCTGGCGGACAGCCTCAGCCTCGGTCGCGTCCACAATTCCCAGCTGTCGATGCTGCGCAACGGCAAGTTGGCCTCGCCGGGCCCGGAGGTGTTTCTGGCCCTGGGCGGGATCAATCGCTGGCTGGCTGAGCAGGCCCCCGGCGGCAAGCTGCCGCCGGAGCGGGGCGAGCTGCTGCTGGCGGGTCAACCGGAGCTGGTGGAGGCCCTGGCCATGTCGGCGCTGCCCGTGCGCGACGCCGACGAGCGGGAGCTCGGGCCCGGCGATCTGCTCGAGGTGTTCGTCGGCCTGCGCCCGCCACCGCCTGCATTCGATCTGCGCATCGACGACGCCGAGGCGGCGGCCCTGTCGGCGGCTCTGGCCACCCTGTTCACCGCCGGCCGGCCCTGGCGCCAGTGCCGCGAGCAATTGTTGGCCGCGTATCCGGTCGCCCGTCGCCAGCGGCGCGAGCGCTTCGCGGCCGTGATGGCCGGCCAGATCGATTACACCGCTCAGGACCTGGATTCCGAACTGCCCGATCTGCGGCTCACCCTGGCGGCCCTGGGGGCCGCCGGCGAGGCGGAACTCGCCCCGGATCAGTTCCTGGATCTGCTGCGCCGCCGCGCCCGCCTGCTGGCCGGCCATGGCAGTGAGACCGGCGGCGATCTCGCCGCCGCGATCCGGCGCCAGCTGCGGGAAACGGGCGGTTGAGGGCGCTTCAGCCCAGGCTCTGCGGTGGGTTCAGCACCACCCATAGCCGCCGGTCCCGGCCGCCCCGGTCGCTCTTCTCGCTGCCGATGTAGACGGCGATCAGGTCATTGGCGCCCCGTTTGATCAGCCCCGGCGGATAGCCACAGCGGGCGGCCTGATTGAGCAGGCTGGCTGCGGATCGGAAGCCCAGGGCCCGGGCCGCCTCCGCGCTGGACAGGCTCCCCCGCTCAGCCAGCTGGCGGCAGTGGACCTCCGCCAGGATCTCGCCATCGCGCAGCTCGGCCAGCTCGGGCAAGGTCGCCGCCGCCGGCGAGACCCCGTCGCTGGCCTCGGAAGCCGGCGTCGGGGCCGGGGCCAGGCGGCGCTCCAGGGCCTCCAGGCGGGCCAGGATCGACCGTTCGTCCGCAAGTGCGGTCTGCGGCTGCGCGGCGACCGGGGCCTCGGCGGCGGCCCGTCCGGGCCCGGCCGCGGCGTCAGGGGGGCGGGCCCCATCCGCCAGGGGGCGCCGAAACACCATCATCAGCAGCTGGCCCACGGGGAAGATCCCCAGCAGCAACCAGCCCTCCTGGCCCTGGCCATTGAGAAAGCCCCGCAACTGCAGGGCGGGATGGCCCTGGGGGTCGCCGCCGGCTGCCGACGGCCCGCCGTAAAAGGCCGGGAACTCCTTCTCGAGATACTGGCGGGAGAAGACCGCGTCGGGCGGCTGGGCAGGTGGACCGGCGGCGGGCGGCTGCGAAGGGGGCGTCCCAGGGGGCTGGGGCTGCGCCGGGTTGGGCCCCGCGACATTGAGGTGAATGACCTGGTATTCCCAGCGTTCGAGGGCCTGCACGGCGAGATCAGTGGCACGGAGGACGAGACTGCAGCCCCACCCGGAATGGATGCTGGCCAACAGGATGAAAACTGGCGGCGACGCCGGGGGAGCAGCTCGGCCCTGGGCCGGCCTGTTCAGCCTGGATAACGGGCCACCCGCAGGCGGCGCACCAGGCCCATCGCCCTGAGCAGACGGATGTGCTGCCAGGTGATGTCGAACTCGAACCAGCGCAGGCCGTGGCGGGCGCTGGCGGGGTGGGCGTGGTGGTTGTTGTGCCAGCCCTCCCCGAAGCTCAGGATCGCCACCCACCAGCAGTTGCGGGAGCGGTCGGGACAGTCGAAGTTGCGGTAGCCGCAGGCGTGGGTGGCGGAGTTCACCAGCCAGGTGACGTGATAGACGAGCACCAGCCGCAGCGGGATGGCCCAGAGCACCAGCCCCAACCCCCCGCCGTGCACGCCGGCGTGCTGCCCATAGAGATAGAGCGCCATACCGAGTGGCAGTTGCAGCAGCAGGAACCAGCGATCCAGCCAGCGGTAGAAGGGATCGCGCTCCAGATCTCCGGTGAAGCGGTGGATCTCCCGCAGGGCCGGGATGTCGTGGAGCATCCACTCGCTGTGGGCCCACCAGAGGCCGCGGGCGGCGTCGTGGTGGTCGTTGGGTTGATCGGAGAACAGATGGTGATGGCGATGCAGCCCGACCCACTCGATCGGGCCGCTCTGGCAGGCCATGGCGCCCATCAGCACCAGCAGGCGCTCCAGCCAGCGGGGGGCATCGAAGCCACGGTGGGCCACCAATCGGTGCAGTCCCAGGGTCACCCCCAGCACGGTGACCCAGTAGAGAACCGCCAGCGCGATCAGCCCCTGCAGGCTCCAGAACCGCGGCAGCAGGGCGAAGACGGCGCCGACATGCATCACCAGCATGAAGGTGGTGGTGCCCGCCTTGAGCTTGCGCTGGCGGGGCTGCAGAGGCTCGCGGCGTGTGGTCAGCCCCAGGCGCAGGGCGGCCTCGCGGCGGACGGAAGGGGACGACTCCAGGGGGTCCGGACCCGGCGGGATCATCAGGCTGAGGGGGCCGGTCATGGCGCGGGATCGACTTCCGGTCGGTCGGCGAACGCCGGCGGCACACCGGTGCGGACGTCGGAATCTAGCGGTGAGATCGCACGCCCCCGGCCGCTGGGACGGGCCGCCCCGCCGCCGGTCCAGGGGGCCAAGGGCCACGATGACCGTCGGTCGCCGTTGCCTTCGCCATGACCAGCGTGGATCTCCAGGCCTGGGCCCGGGAGCGGGTCGCCGCCGCGATGGCGGCCCGGGCCCCTGAAATCGCCGCTCGCACGGCCACGGTCGCCCCCCGGCTGGAGCGGGTCCTGGCGGCCTTCGCCGCCGAGCGGCTGGGGGTGCATCACTTTGCCTCCGTCAGCGGCTATGGCCACGGCGATCTGGGCCGCGAGACCCTCGATCGCGTCTTTGCCCGGGTGTTGCAGGCTGAGGCGGCGGCGGTGCGCCTGCAGTTCGTCTCCGGCACCCATGCGATCGCGGCCGCCCTGTTCGGGGTGTTGCGCCCCGGCGATCGCATGCTCTCGCTCACCGGTCGCCCCTACGACACCCTTGAGGAGGTGATCGGTCTGCGGGGCGAGGGCCAGGGTTCCCTGGCGGAGTTCGGCGTGCTCTACGACGAGTTGCCGCTGACGATGGCCGGTGCGGTCGATGAGGAGCGGCTGGCGGAGGCTCTGGCGGTGCCGACGCGACTGGTGCTGATCCAGCGCAGCTGTGGCTACAGCTGGCGTCCCTCGCTGCCGGTGGCGGACATCGGCCGCCTGGTGGAACGGGTCAAGGCGCTGCAGCCGGAGGCGATCGTCTTCGTCGACAACTGCTACGGCGAGTTGGTGGAGGACCGCGAGCCCACGGCCGTGGGGGCCGATCTGATCGCCGGCTCCCTGATCAAGAATCTCGGCGGCACGATCGCCCCCACCGGCGGCTACGTGGCGGGCCGGGCCGATCTGGTGGAGCGGGCCTGCTGCCGGCTGACGGCGCCGGGCATCGGCAGCGAGGGCGGCACCAGCTTTGACTGCAATCGGCTGCTGTTTCAGGGCCTGTTTCTGGCCCCGCAGATGGTGGCCGAGGCCCTGATCGGCGCCGAGCTGGTGGCAACGGTGTTCGTGGAGCTGGGCTACCCGGTCCATCCCGCCCCCGGCGCCCATCGCAGTGACGTGATTCAGGCCGTGCGACTCGGCGCGCCCGAGCCGCTGCAGGCGGTCTGCCGCGCCTTTCAGGCCTGTTCGCCGGTGGGGGCCTACCTCGATCCGGTGCCGGCGCCGATGCCCGGCTATGCCAGTGACCTGGTGATGGCCGGCGGCACCTTCATCGATGGCAGCACCAGCGAGTTCTCCGCCGACGGGCCGCTGCGGCAGCCCTACGTCCTCTATGTGCAGGGCGGCACCCATCACGGCCATGTGGGACTGGCCCTGGAGCGGGCGCTGGTGGCTCTGAAGTCAGGGCCCGGGCAGGGATCGGCCGGGCCGGGGCGGGCCGGATCGGCCGGGCCGGGGCGGGCCTGAGCCCGGCGGCGCGCCCGGGGCGGAATCGAGCAGAGTGGCCGGCGACCCGATCTGTATCTCCCCGGCGATGGCGCTCACCTTTCCTGACGACTGCCGCTATGCCGACAGCCACGAATACGCCCGCCTGGAGGGGAATCGCGTCCGTATCGGCATCAGTGCCTTCGCCGTCGACCAGCTGGGCGACATCGTGTTCGTGGAGCTGCCCGAGGTGGGGGCGTCGATCGGCGCGGGCCAGGGGTTCGGCAGCGTCGAATCGGTGAAGGCCGTCGAGGATCTGCTGGCACCGATCAGCGGCGTGGTCGAAGCCCGCAATGAGGCGGTGCTGGCCAGCCCCGAGGAGTTGCAGAACGACCCCTATGGCGAGGGTTGGCTGCTGGTGGTGCGCCCCGAGGACGACGGTCAGATCGCGGAGCTGATGGATGCGGCCACCTACCGCGGCAAGGTCGAGGGCCACTGAGGCGGGTGATCCCGGGACGACGGCCGGGGGCGAGGTTGGCTGCGCAGACCAGCGCCGGTGCGTTGGTCGATCAGATGGCCAGCTGGGGTTGGGGAAACCGTGGTCCTGGCGGAGTCCTTAGGATCCCGCCACCGTCCGATCGGCGTCCGTGACCGCATCCTTTGAGATTCGCCATCTCGGACCGGATCACGCCGATCGCCAGCGGATGCTGGCCGAGCTGGGGTTGGAGTCCCTGGAAGGTCTGGCTGCCGCGGTCGTTCCAGCCGACATCCTGCTCACCCCCGAGGCGGCCCGTCAGGGATTGCCCGAACCCTGCACGGAGGCCGAAGCCCTGGCGGAACTGGGGCAGATTGCCGCCCTCAACCAGCCCCGGCGCAGCCTGATCGGTCTGGGCTATTTCGGCACGGCCACCCCCGCCCTGATCCAGCGCCATGTGCTGGAGAACCCCTGCTGGTACACGGCCTATACGCCGTATCAGGCCGAGATCGCCCAGGGGAGACTCGAGGCCCTGCTCAACTTCCAGACCCTGGTGAGCGAGCTCACGGGCCTGCCGATCGCCAATGCCTCCCTGCTCGATGAGGCCACGGCGGCGGCCGAGGCCATGGCCCTGTCCCTGGCTGTGGGCAAGCGGGTCGGGGCCCGGCGCTTCCTGGTGGATCGGGCTGTGCTGCCCCAGACCCTGGCCGTGCTGCGCACCCGGGCCGAGCCCCTGGCGATCACGCTGGAGCTGATCGACGCCGAGACCCTGTCCGCCCGGCTGGCCGCCTCTGCTGTCGCCACAGCGGCCCTCGATCGGGCGGAAGCCCTGCCGGCCGATGCCTTCGGTCTGTTGATTCAATTGCCCGGTACGGCCGGTCGCCTCTGGGATCCCAGCCCCCTGCTGGCGGCCGCCCAGGCCACCGGCGTGCTCACCACGGTGGCGATCGATCCCCTGGCCCAGGTGCTGCTGGCTCCGGTCGGCGCCCTCGGCGCCGATATCGCCGTGGGCAGCCTGCAGCGCTATGGCGTGCCGATCGGCTTCGGCGGACCCCATGCCGCCTTCTTCGCCACCCGGGAGGCTTTCAAGCGTCAGATCCCGGGCCGCCTGGTCGGCCAGTCCCGCGATGCGGAGGGCAATCCGGCCCTGCGCCTGGCCCTGCAGACCCGGGAACAGCACATCCGCCGTGACAAGGCCACCAGCAACATCTGCACGGCCCAGGTGCTGCTGGCGGTGATGGCCAGTTTTTATGCGGTCCATCACGGCCCTGAAGGCCTGACGGCGATCGCCACCCGGATCCTGGAGCTGCGCCAGGCGCTGGCCGCGGCCCTGGTGGCCCTGGAGCTGGCAGTGGATCCCGGGCCGGGCTTCGACACCCTGGTGCTGAGGGGCGAGGGGATGGCCACCCTGCTGGATCGGGCCACCCAGGCGGGCTTCAATCTGCGTCGCAGCGAGACCGGCGAGGCCCAGGCCAGGGCTGCGACAAGCCTGGCGATCAGCCTGGATGAGCTCAGCAGTCCCGCCGAGCTGGAGCGGCTGCTGGCGGCCCTGGCCGCCGATGCGGATCGGTCGGCCGCGGCGATCAGCGCCCTGCATGGCGCCCTGGGCCAGAGCGGTGATCCGCTGGCGGAGCTGCCGCGGCGCACGGAACCGTGGTTGTGCCAGGAGGTGTTCCAGCGCTACCGCAGTGAAACCGAGCTGCTGCGCTACATCCAGCAGCTGGTCAGCAAGGACCTCTCCCTGGTCCACGGGATGATTCCCCTGGGCAGCTGCACGATGAAGCTGAATGCCGCCGCCGAGTTGGCTCCGGTCAGCTGGCCTGCCTTTGCCCAGCTCCATCCCTTCGCCCCGGCCGACCAGAGCCTGGGCTACGGGCGGTTGATGGCGGATCTGGAAGGCTGGCTGGCGGCGATCACCGGCTTTGCCGGTGTGTCTCTGCAGCCCAATGCCGGTTCCCAGGGGGAATACGCCGGCTTGATGGTGATCCGGGCCTGGCACCACAGCCGCGCTGAGGGCCATCGGCGCATCTGCCTGATTCCCACCAGCGCCCATGGCACCAACCCCGCCAGCGCCGTGATGGCCGGCATGCAGGTGGTGGCGGTGGCCTGCGATCTGCACGGCAACATCGACCAGGCCGATCTGGCGGCGAAGGCGGCGGCCCACGCCGGCGAACTGGCGGCCCTGATGGTCACCTATCCCTCCACCCACGGGGTCTTCGAGACCGGCATCCGCGCCATCTGCCAGGTGGTGCATCAGCACGGCGGCCAGGTGTATCTCGATGGCGCCAATCTCAATGCCCAGGTGGGCCTGTGCAAGCCCGGCCTCTATGGCGCCGATGTCTGCCATCTCAACCTGCACAAGACCTTCTGCATCCCCCACGGCGGCGGTGGCCCGGGGGTGGGACCGATCGGAGTGGCGGCCCATCTGCTGCCGTTCCTGCCCGGTCACCCCCTGGCGCCGTCCCAGGCCGCCAGGGCCATCGGGCCGGTCTCCGCCGCCCCCTGGGGCAGTGCCGGCATCCTGCCGATCAGCTGGATGTACATCCGCATGATGGGTGGCAGCGGTCTGCGCCTCGCCAGTCAGGTGGCCCTGCTCAGCGCCAACCTGATCGCCGAGCGGCTGGATCCCCATTTTCCGGTGCTCTACCGCGGCGGTGCCGGTCGGGTGGCCCACGAATGCATCCTCGACCTGCGACCGCTCAAGCGCAGCTGCGGTCTGGAGGTGGATGATCTGGCCAAACGACTGATGGATTTCGGATTCCATGCCCCGACCGTGAGCTGGCCGGTGGCCGGCACCGTGATGGTGGAGCCGACCGAAAGCGAATCCCTGGCCGAGATCGATCGTTTCTGCGCGGCGATGATGGCGATCCGGGCCGAGGCGGCGGCGATTGAATCGGGCCAGGCCGACCCCTTGGAGAATCCCCTCAAGCGGGCTCCCCACACCCTGGCGGCGGTCACCGCCGATGTCTGGGACCGCCCCTACAGCCGCAGTCAGGCCGCCTTCCCTGCCGGTCCCGGCCAGAGGGCCAGCAAGTTCTGGCCGGCGGTGGCCCGCATCGACAACGCCTATGGCGATCGCAATTTGATCTGCACCTGCCCCTCGGTCGAGGATGTGGCGGTTCCCGAACTGGTCGCCTAGGGGTTCCTGGGGTACCCTTTTTCCTGCAAATGGCGCATCATTTCCGTGCCAGCGCTCGATTTCGGGTGCCAGGCACCATGCCTTCATCACTCTGGGGACCATGAACGGCAACGGGCAGCAGGGCGGATCCGACACCACCACATCGGAGGAAGGCACCAATGTGGTGCGTGTTCCCTTTGGGGTCCGGCGGGCCCGGCGGCGCCGTCCGGTCCGTCCCGATCACTGGGCGACCCTGGTCCTGCCCTTCCAGGCTGGCGGTGGTGGCTCCGGTCCCCTGCCGCCCCACGCGGCCTGATCGGTCGTAGCCGATCGCCGCACGGCTTGCTCCAGTCCCTCTCGGCGAGGTGCGATTCGCGGCAGCTGCGTCCTGAGGCTTGGGATTGGCTCCGTCGTCAGGATCAGATGTCCCCAGACTGAGCGAACGCCATCAGGGTCCGGATTCAGGCGCTCCGGTTCCCGTTCAGGCGCCGGTCCACCAGGGCCTTGACATCGCTGAGGGAGTTCGGGGGCACGCGGAAGGGCAGGATCGTCATCGGGCTGCGCTCGGGCCGGATCAACCAGCCAAGGTCGGACTGGGGAATCAGGACGAAGCCCCGGTAGCGGACGATGTTGCGTTCCTGCTCCTGCCATGGCCCTGAACATTCGGGGCTGATGCGGCGATCGGCCGAAGCCATGGCTGGCTGAACATATGGGAACGATATGGTTCTAATCAGCGCGGCTGTGACTGTGTCCGGATGCAGCAGTTCTTGGTTAATTCGTCATGCCAAATCCGTGAAATCCGCACAATGGCGCAAGGGAAGTCTCTGAGTTTTCGAGATCTGCGCAAGTGCGCCACTGGCTGATCATGTCAAATGCGCAGAATTTTGATCTGGCGAAAGCAAAGACGCTCAGGTTGCCGGCAATAGCTCAGGCTCGTGGTAAGGAATGAAGCTGGACTTGCGGGCCTGGCAGATCGGGCAGATCCAGTCCTCGGGGATCGCCTCGAACGGTGTGCCCGCAGCGATGCCCGAGTCGGGATCGCCGATCGCCGGGTCGTAGATCATCGAGCAGACCTTGCAGATCCACTTGCCGGCCACGGCATCGGCGGCCTGGCCGGCCGTGCCCTGCCCCTCCAGGGCCTCGAGGGCCACGCCGTAGCGCTCGGCGTGGTGCTGTTCGATCGGGGTCAGGAAGCCGAAGTTGCTGGCGGCCTTGCGGAAGATGCCGGCGTGCTGCTCGGATTCGGCGGTCTGGCCGTTGAACTCGGTCTCGGCGCCGGCGTCGCGGTCGGCGCGGGCCTGGGCGGCGAAGTCCGGGTACATGGTCGTGAATTCGTAGGTCTCCCCCTCGATCGCCAGGTCCAGGCAGCGCTTGAGGATCGCCTGTTTCTGTTCGTCGCTGAGGCTGGCCGCATCGCCGATCACCAGCTCCGGATGCAGCAGCCGGAAGTGGGCGAAGGCGTGTTCGGTTTCCTGGGCAGCGGTGTCGCGGAACAGCTTGGCCAGCTCGGCATTGCCGAGTTGTTTGGCGACATCGGCGAAGAACAGGTACTTGCGATTGGCCATGCTCTCGCCGCCGAAGGCGGCTTCGAGATTGGCGAGGGTGCCGGGGTTGGAGAGATCCATGGGGGTCGCTGGAACAACGCTGGATCGATCTTATCTGAAGTCGGAGTGACTATGGGTAAGTTGGGGGGCTCGGGAGCTGCGGCGCCGGGCTCTCGCCTCTGTCCCTTGATGCGGCCCGTCGACGGCTGCGGCTGTTGCTGCTGCGGCTGTGAAGTGCCGGGTGGTCGTCCAGTGCGGCCGGTGATGCCGCTGCGGCACGGATCTGAGCCCCAGGTCGCGGCGCCGGGCCCTCGCTTCTGCCCCGAGATGCGGCCCGTCGACGGCTGCGACTGCACAGGAGCGATCGGGCCTGGCGGGAGCGGCGGCCTTCCCCGGATCTCCCTGGTGCGCAAGGGCCTCCGCAGTTCGAGAGGCAGGCCATAACGCCCGCCGCCCCCCGCGGCAGTGAGGTTGCAGAGCGCGCCGTCCGACCGGCTCGACGTGATGGATGCGGGGCCGCCCGGTCATCGGGTTGTCTCTGGCGCTGCTGACCAGAGGATTCCCAGCCAGCTGCTCAGGACCATCCGGACTCAGCAGCTTGGTTCTGGCCTCTGGCCAGCCTGTCAGCGCCGGCATGGCTGCAGGCAGGTCACCCCGGATCCCCAACCTGCGGCTGGCGGGGTGCTCCAGAACCGTCTGTCCGGGCCGCTGGTCGGTCAGTAGCTGGCGCCGCTGCGCCGCTGGTGGACGGCCGTGGTCGCCTTGGCGTCAAGCAGGCCGCCGTGCTCCACCTGGGCGTAGATCAGCCAGTGATCGCCGCATTCCATGCGCTGCCGGACACAGGCTTCCAGCCAGGCCAGGGCCTCCGGCAACAGGGGTTGGCCGCCGGGGCTGGTCTGGGTTTCGAGGTCGGCGAAACGGTCGGCGCCGGGGGGGAAGGGCCGCAGGAAGCGCTTCATCGGCTCCCGTTCCCGGCCGGCCGCCAGCACGTTCAGGGCGAAGCGGTCGCCCACATGCAGCAGGCTCTCCACGGAGCGGTCCTTGGCCACCGCCACGGTGAAGCCCGGCGGGTTGAAGCTGGCCTGACTCACCCAGCTCGCCACCATGGCGCCGCTGAGGCTGGCGTCCGCCTCCCCCTTGCACGCCGTGACCACACACAGGGAGCCCACCACCCGGCCCAGGGCCTGCACCGCCGGATTGCTGAGGCTGTCGCTCAGGCCGCCGGCGGCGCTGCGCCGCTGGCTGCGTCGCTGCTCGCTGATCAGGCTCCGGCCCAGGGCGGTGCCGGTCTCTTCCAGGGTGCGCAGGGTGGCCAGGTCGGGGCTGAACTTCACCCGGATCGGCTCGAAGGCGAAGCTGAAGCCGCCGTCGCGCAGCTTGGTCTCCAGCAGATCGATCGCTTCGCCACTCCAGCCGAAGCTGCCGAACACGCCCACGGGTTTGTCCCGGTCTCCCTCCGCCAGCACCGATCCCAGGGCGGAGACGATCGGGGTCGGGGCGTGGCCCCCGAGGGTGGGGGAGCCGATCAGCAGGGCGTCGCAGGCCCGGATCGTGGCGATCAGCTGCTCGGCAGGCGCGAATTCACAGTTGAGGCTCTCCACCCTCACCCCCGTGCGGGCAACGCCCTGGGCCAGGGCGTCGGCGATGGCGGCGGTGTTGCCGTAGGCGCTGGCATAGAGCAGGGCCACCGACAGGTTGGCCCGCACCTGGGCCGCCCCCCAGCGGCGGTAGTCGGCCAGCAGGCTGCGCCAGCTTTCGGCGATCGCCGGCCCATGGCCGGGGGCGATCGTGCGGATCGGCAGGTCATCGAGGCGGTCGACCACGCTCTCAACCTGGCGGGCCATCGGCGCCATCAGGCAGTCATAGAAGTAGCGGCGGTCCTCCTCGGTGCTGTCCCGGTTGGCCTCGGCGAAGGCCTCCGTGCAGAGGTGGGCGGCGAAGAACTTGCCGCTCATCAGCAGGCCGGTCTGCTCCTCGAAGGCGATCAGCGCCCCCGGCCAGCGCGGGGTCGGCACCGGAATCAGGCAGAGCCGATGGCCTCCGGCCAGGTTGCGGCAGGCCTCGTGCTTGACCACGTCAAGGGCGGGCAGCGGCGGGATGGGGGGCTGGCCGGAGTCGCCGCCGCCGGCAGCGGAGCCGGAACCGGTCGCCTCAGCGAGGCTGCTGCCGCCGGGCGTCGCGGGCTTCTGCTGCTGCCACAGTTCTTCGATCAGCCGGGCGCCGGCGTTGGAGGCCACCAGCATCAGGGCCGGCCAGCGGCTGGCCAGCTCCCGCAGCAGCGCCACCCGGTTGGGGTTGACGTGGCCCACCACCACCTTCAGGGCCGATTCGGCCGGGACCAGGGCGGCGAGCTGCTCCAGATAGGGGGCGGTGAAGGAGGCGCCGGGGGGATGCACCAGCACCGGCGGCACGCTCTGGCCGGTGTCGTTGCTGCCGGCGTCGAACAGGAAGCTGTTGGCGCTGGTGCCCCGCTCCAGGCCGTACTCCACCTCGAAGCGCAGGCGCCTGGGGCTGAGGCAGCGCAGGCAGGTCAGACCCGGATCGACGGGCAGGCGGATGACACGGCGGTCTTGTCCGGAAGGATCCATCAGCCTGCGGTCTGCGAGAGCGGGACTCTAAGGAGGTTCGATTCAGACAGATCCTGGCGTCAAGCGGCTGATCGCTCTGCCGAGCTCGGATCGCTCTGCCGAGCTCGGGGGCCCGGCCTGCTCCGGGGACATCCGTGCCTCCGGCGCAGCCGCAGGTGGCCGAGCGGTTGAGCCCCCTCCAGCCGCCCGGCGCAGGGTCAACCGTTGTCGCCGCTCAATCCAGCCTCAGGCTCAGCTCAGCTCGGCTCGGCCGCTCAGTAGTGGTTGCCCACCTTGCGATGGTGCACGGCGGTGCCGGCCTGGGTGTCGGCGACGTTGCCCTCCTCGACGACCGCATAGATGATCCAGTGGTCGGGGCCTTCCAGTCGCTGGGCGACACGGCAGCCCAGGTAGGCCAGGGCATCCCCCAGCACGGGGCCGCCGGCGGCCAGGCCACTGAGCACCTCCACTCCCGCAAAGCGATCGGCTCCGGGGGGGAAACGCCTGAGGAAATGGCGCAGCAGCTGCTGGTGGTTGTCCTCGCGCAGGATGTTGAGCACGAAGCGATCGCCCACCTGCAGCAGGCTTTCGATCGCCCGGTCCTTGGCGACGGCCACGGTCAGGCCGGGGGGCTCGAAGCTGGCCTGGCTCACCCAGCTGGCCACCATGGCGCCGCTGCGCTCGGTGCCGCCCTCATCCTGGCGGGCGGTGACCACATAGAGGCCGCCGGCGAGACGCCCCAGGGCCCGGTCCAGATCGCCGTCCAGGGACTTCATGGCGGCGATCGTGCGGGCCTTGGTCAGCAGCTGGCCCAGGTCGGTGCCCGCCTCCTCGCAGAGCTGGTAGTCGGCCGCCCGCGGCACCTGGCGGATGCGCAGCGGTTCGAAGGCGCTGTTCTGGCCCAGGCCGCGCAGCTGGCTGGCGACGGTGTCGATCGCCTCGTCGTTGCCGCCGAAGGCGTCGTAACAGCCCACCCACTGCCGGGGCTGCAGCGCCGCCAGCAGGATGCCGATCGAGGCCTGCAGCTCCGGGTCGGGACTGGCCGGCCAGGTGGGCACCACCACCGCCGCCGCCTCGCCGATCAGGGCCGCCAGTTCCTGGGCATCGGTGGCGCGCAGATCGACGAGCTGCACCTGGGCATCCGCCTTGCCGATGCCGCGGGCGATCGCCTGGCTGAGCCGGTCGCAGAAGCCGTACTGGCTCACGTAGCAGACGGCCGCATAGGCCTCCCCCTTGCTGCGATCCCGGCTCCAGTCGCGGTAGTCCTCCAGCCAGAGGCTGAGGTGATGGCGCAGCAGGGGACCATGGCCGACCGCCACCGTGGTGATCGGCGGCAGGGCGTCCATGCGTTTGAGGGCCTGCAGCACGCTGCGGGCGTTGGGCCCCATCAGACAGTCGTAGTAGAAGCGGAAGTCCGGGGCGATGGCGCCGGGATCGCTGTCGTACACCTCCTCGGAGCAGTAGTGCAGCCCGAAGGCATCGCAGGTGTAGAGGATGCCGGTGCCGTGATCGAAGGAGAAGATCGTGTCGGGCCAGTGCAGGTTGGGGGCACTGAGAAACTCGAAGCGATGGTCGACGCCGCTGTCGGGGTTCGTGCCCAGATCCAGCTCCTCGCCGCTCTTGACGGCCCGGCTGCGGAACGGGCGGTGCACCTGGTTCTCCAGGAACTGGATCGCCACCTTGGAGCCCACGATCTCGATCTCGGGGTTGAGGTCGATCAGGTGACCGATCAGGCCGGAATGGTCCGGTTCGGTGTGGGACACGATCAGGTGGTCGATCGCCTTCGGATCGATCTGCTCCTGCAGCAGGGGCAGCCAGGTGCCCTCGAACTTGAGATGGCTGGTGTCGATCAGGGCGGTGCGCTCACCCCGCACCAGAAAGGCGTTGTAGGTGGTGCCGTTGCGCAATCCGAACTCGATGTCGAAGCGGCTGCGGTCCCAGTCGAGCGAGCGGATCGTGGTCGTGTCGGCGCCGATGGCTTCGCACTGGAGGCTCAGGCGGCCGGCTGCGGGCTGGCTGTCGCTGGGGGCCTGGGGGGCGGCGAGGGTCATGGCCTGCGTCTCTGCAGCTGCGATGGCGAGACTGTAAGCAGGGTGTCGCGGATGGCGGCGAGTCAGCGGTGATGGCTGGCCGCCGCTGGGGGTCCGTTGTCGGAAGCCTGCGCCAAGGCCGCCGCCTCGCTGGCTCCTCCGCCCATGCCGAGCCGAGCTGCCCCTATCGCCCCCAGTCGGCCTGAGGGCCAGGCCAGATCCGCTGCAGCCGGTCTCAGGCAGCCGCGGGCGGGCTGGGATCCAACGAGCACCCGGCCCTCAGGGACAGCCTGTCCGGCCGCAAAGAAAAACCGACCGCACAGGCGGTCGGGGCGGCTTCCTGGGTTCTCTCGGCCGACGTGGGTTTCGGGGCGGAACCCACGGCTCATCAGCCCTCCACCTTGACGCTGACGCTGGTGAGGGTCTGGGCCTTGGGGGCCTTCACGGTCAGCAACCCGTCGCGGTAGTGGGCTTCCAGGCCTTGGCGCTGGATGCCGCCGGGGAAGCGGAAGCTGCGGCTCCAGGTGCCGTAGCGAATCTCGCTGAGCAGGGTGCCGCGCCCACTGTTCTTGCTTCCGCTCTCGCTGCCGCTCTCACGTCCGCTTTCGCTGCCGCTCTCGCTGCCGCCGCTGTCGCCTGTCGGCTCCGGGCGGGCGCGGCGCTCGGCCGAGATGACCAGGCTGCGGTCCGTGGCCTTGACGTCGATGCTGTCCTTGTCGACGCCTGGCAGTTCCAGGGTGATTTCGTAGCCCTGGGGGGTGTCGATCACCTCGGCCGCCGGCACGCGCTCGGCGGTCTGCAGCTGCTGCTCCAGGCGATCGAAGAGATCCAAGGGGGAATGGCGCAGGGTGAGCATGGCGAAGGTCTCCGAATGGGGCGGGGTGCACCCGCAGGGCCAATGTGCCGGCCCTGAACCAGCCAGAAGAGGGCGAGAACCGCCCCTGCCGGTACGGCGTGCCCGCCCGGGTTCGGCTGCCCCGCCAGGGTTGGCGCGAGAACCGCCCCGCTCGCTTCGGCCCGGGCGGAGGCTCGATTGCCGTGGAGGCTCGGTTGCAGCGGCGCCTCAGAGCCACCACCAGCTCTCGAAGCTGGCCGCCTGGCCGCAGGGCTGGCCGTCGCCATCGCGCAGGTTCCAGAGCCTGGCGTTCTGGATTTGGAAGCGGCGGCCGTCGCTGTCGATGCGGATGCCGCTGTAGCCGCTGATCGCCTCCCGGCTGCGGGCGCGGTCCAGGTCGGCGGCCCTGGCGGGCTGTTCGCCGGCGCCGGCGGTCAGGCGTGAGGGCATCCCCACCATGGCGTCCCAGTCGCGGCGCCAGAGTCGCAGCGCCGTGCGGTTGGCGTAGATCAGGCGGGGGTCGGCGCCGCCGTCATGGGCGAGCACCGCCGCTGTGGCGCTGAACAGCTCCTGGGCGCACTGGCGGGGGCATCGCGCCGCGGTGCACCCCGCCAGTAGGGGGCCTGCGAAGGCTCGCCGGTGGGACGCCAGGATCATGCCGGCCAGCTCGATGCGCTGCGGCGTCAGCCAGGCCGCCTCCGTCACGGACCGCCGCCCGGGCTGGGGCCGCTGTCCGCACCGTTGCCGCCTCCGTTGCCTGCTCCGTTGCCTGGATCGGCACCGGCCGCCATGGCCCGCACCATGGCCAGCTGGCCGATGGCCGTTCCCTGCTGCCGCAGCCGTTCGAGGAACAGCTGGTTGGCCTGCGGGAAGCGCGGGTCAATCGCCAGAGGCAGGGGGCCGGCGCCATCGAGGCCCAGTTCCCCTTCCAGGGCCGGCGTGATCACCACCAGATCGGGGTCAAGCGCCGCGTCGTAGCGCCACCAGCGCACCGGATCGCCGATGGCGGCATGGAGCGGATGGGGGGCATGGCTGATGGCGGTGGCGATCCCCTCGCGGCGCCGGGCAGCCAGCTCGGCCAGCAGCTGGCTGCGGGTGCGGCCCCGCAGCTGGAACAGCACGAAGGGGTCCTCGCTGAAGCGGTCCCCCATCAGGTAGTAGACGGCGCTGGTGTGCTTGCAGGGGTTGGCCTTGTCGGGGCAGCTGCACTCGCTGCGCACCTCCTGCAGCTTGAACGGGAACAGTCGCTTGCCACTGGCGGCGAAGGCCCGTTCGATGTCCTCGGGCATGATCCCGGCCAGCAGCTGGGCCGACCAGCGGGCCTTCTGGCTGAGGGCCTCGAGCACGTAGCCCCAGTCCTCGTCGTTGAGCACGTCGAGCCAGAGCTTGACCTTGTACGGATCCTTGTCGGTGCCCTGCACCCGGGCGTGCACGCGCCGCCCTTCAAAGCGGATCGAAAGGACGTTGCCGGAACGGGCGTAGTCCCAGGCGCGCTCCAGTCGTTTCTTATAGCGGTAGGAGTTGATCAGCTCCATCCACTGCTCCACCCACCAGGGCTGCTGGCCGAGGCCGTCCTGGCCCAGTTGGGTGGTGATGGCAGGGGTGACGGTCATGGCGGGGCGCTGCCCGGCCAGTCTGCCCCGGCCGCCGCCCCCAGGCCCAGCAGGTTGCCGTAGGCGTCGTAGGCCCGCCCGATCTCCAGCAGCAGGTCGGGCCGGGGTTGCCAGCGCAGGACCACCGACTGGGGGCTGCCCGGCCGCCGGCGATCGGGGGTCACGATCGCCAGGCCGGCCTCGATGGTCCAGATGGTGCGGCCCGGATCCTCGGCATCGGCCCGGCCGCCGCAGCTGGTGGCCCGGGCCTGCAGCGGTGGCGCCGGCGGCGGATCCGCCTGCCCCGGCCGTCCCTCCCAGACCACCACCAGGCTTTCGAGCTGATCGCTGTCCAGGCGCACCACGGCCCGCCGGCGCTGATCGCCGTGCACCAGGCACAGCTCGCTCACCCAGGGCCAAGGGCCGATGCGGTCGGGGCCGAGGCTCCAGTGGCCCTGGGGGCTGATCTGCATGGCGGCGGGCGGCTCACGGAAGGCCATGCGCCGCAGCTCGCCGCTGTCGCGATTGGTGAGGCTGGCCTCGATCAGCCCGTCCCTCTCCTCGACCGCCAGGTGGCTGCCGAAGCGATTCAGCTCCCGTCCGCCGGGATCCAGGCGGATGAACTGGCCCTCCCAGATGCCGAGGTTGTGGCTCAGCAGGCTGCGGCGGCGGTCGCCTTGCGGTTCCAGGTCTCCAGACATCGGTTCAGACCTCCTCGTCAAGGGCGACCAGCTCGCGCAGCTGGCCCATGTCCATGCCGCCGAGCCAGTCCTCGCCACTGCCGACGATGTCGGCGGCCAGCTTCGATTTCTCCTGGATCATGCGATCGATGCGCTCTTCGACTGAGCCGCTGGTGATGAACTTGTGCACCATCACCCGGTTGGTCTGGCCGATGCGATAAGCTCGGTCGGTGGCCTGGTTCTCCACCGCCGGATTCCACCAGCGATCGATGTGGAACACATGGCTGGCGCGGGTGAGATTGAGGCCCACGCCGCCGGCTTTGAGCGACAGCAGGAACAGCTGGGGGCCGCGGGGATCGTCCTGGAAGCGATCGACCATCGCCTGGCGCTC
Organism: Cyanobium sp.; assembly: GCA_049282435.1. Lineage (GTDB taxonomy): Bacteria > Cyanobacteriota > Cyanobacteriia > PCC-6307 > Cyanobiaceae > Cyanobium. Next base: position 31,605 of record JBAPUA010000177.1, read on the forward strand.
GGTCTTGCTGCTGCTGCCGTAGAGGAAGGGCACCTCCTGGCGCCACTTGCGCTCCAGATGGGCCTTGAGCAGATGGCCCCATTCGGCGAACTGGGTGAACAGCAGGGCCCGATCGCCCGCCTCGATCACCTCCTCCAGGATCTCTTCGAGCCGCTGCACCTTGGCGCTGCGGGCGCTGAAGCTGCCATCCACCTGGGCTTCCTTGAGGGCCAGGGCGGGATGGTTGCAGATCTGCTTGAGCTTGGTGAGCAGCGCCAGCACCTGGCCGTGCTTCTGGCCCAGGGGGGCGCGGGCGATGGCATCGAGGCTGGCCTGCACGGTCTGGTTGTAGAGCTTCTTCTGCTCGGCGCTGAGGCCCACCCATTCGCGCAGCTCCACTTTTTCGGGCAGGTCGGAAATGATCGATCGGTCGGTCTTGAGGCGCCGCAGGATGAAGGGACCCACCCGCGCCTTGAGATCCCGCAGGGAGCTCATGTCGCCGTAGCGCTCGATCGGCAGCCGGTAGCGCTGGCGGAAGAACCCCTCCTCCCCCAGCACCCGGGGGTTGAGGAAGTCCATCAGGGCCCACAGCTCGCTGACCCGGTTCTCCACCGGTGTGCCGGTGAGGGCGATGCGGAAGCGGCTCTGCTTGCCGGGGCGGCCCAGGTCGCGGGCGGCCTGGCTCTGTTTGGCCGCGGGGTTCTTGATTGCCTGGGCCTCATCGATCACCACCCCCTGCCAGTCGATCGTCTCCAGCAGCTCGCTGTCCCGCTGCAACAGGCCGTAGCTGGTGAGCACCAGATCGACGCCTTCGAGGGCCTTTCGCAGTTTCGCCTCGGTGGAGGGACGCCTGGGGCCGTAGTGCTCGCGCACCGCCAGCTCGGGGGTGAAGCCCGCGGCCTCCCGCTTCCAGTTGGTGAGCACCGAGGTGGGGGCCACCAGCAGCACGGGGCGCTTGAGTTCCTGTTCCGCCTTGAGATGCTGCAGGAAGGCCAGCAGCTGGATCGTCTTGCCCAGGCCCATGTCGTCGGCCAGGCAGGCGCCTTGATCGAAGCGGTGCAGGAAGGCCAGCCAGCCCAGCCCCCGCTCTTGGTAGGGCCGCAGCTGGCCGCAGAATCCCTCCGGCGCCGGCAGCGGATCGGGGGCCTTCTGCTGGTGGTACTGCTCCAGCACCGCCTGCAGGCGCGGGCCGGCCACGAAGCTGTGCACTGGCAGGCGCATCAGGGTGTCGCCGTCGGTGGCGGTGAGGCGCAGGGCGTCGTCGAGGCTCAGCGGTGGATCGGCGGCGCAGAAGCGTTCGGCGTTCCTGAGATCGCTGGGTCGCAGCTCGATCCAGGCCCCCTTGTGCTGCACCAGCGGGCTGCGCTTGGCCTGGAGGCGTTCCAGATCCTTGAGGCTGAGGGTGACCCCGCCGATCATCAGCTCCCATTTCCAGTTGAGGTCCTCACCCAGGCTGAAGCCCTTCGAGCGGGTCGGCAGTTCCGCCTCGATCGACAGGCCCAGCCGGCTGGCCAGGCCGCCGCTGAGGCTGGGGGGCAGCACCACGCCCACCCCCACATCGCGCAGCTGGCTGGCGGCGGTGCGCACCAGCACGAAGGCCTCCGCCGGCGTCAGCAGCATGGTTTCCGGCGCCGCCGAATCCAGGCCCCGGGTGATCGGTTCAAACACCTGCAGGGCCCGCCCCATGCCTTCGAGCAGCAGTTCGCCGGGTTGATTGACCTCCACCTCGCCCAGCTGCAGCGGCGTGTCGCCCCGGGCCCAGACCGAGCCGGCGGGCATCCTCAGGCTGGGATCGGCCTCGGCCTGGAGGCTGAACCGCAACTCCCACAGATCCGCCTCCGGCGGCGGGGTGAACAGTTCGATGCAGGCCCGGGCCGGCGCGACCCGGCCCGCCACCGCCTCCCGCCAGTGGTGGGTGGCGATCTCCAGCCGCTCCCGCTCCTCCTCGTCGAGGCCGAGTCGGCCGTCGCCGGGACCGAGGGCCTTCTGCCAGGCCTCCAGCAGGGGATCGAGATCGCTCCGCTCCGGCCTGAATCCCGCGCGCAACTGGCCGTCCAGCAGGGCCTCCAGCAGGCTTGCCACCCGCAGGCGACCGCTGCCGGGGCGGCGGCAGGCCAGGGTCGCCTCGCCGTAAGGGTCGGCGGGCATGGCGCAACAGGCCACCTGGGGCAGGCCGACGGCCAGGTCCTCCAGCCGGCGGCGATCGCCCTCCCGGTTCAGCAGGGGCAGCCAGCGGGCCTCCCCCTCCTCGACCTGGGGCAGCCAGCGCCCGCGGGCGATCAGGCTCAGGGCCCAGCGCTGCAGATGGCTCCACCAGCGCAGATCATCGGCCAGTTCGGGATGCTCGCCCGACAGGGGCAGGCGACTGAGCCACTCGGCCGCCGAGCCGGGATCGAGGGCCAGGCCCTCCACCCGCCAGGGCCACCACACCGGCTCCTTGGGGATCGGTTCCCCCGCCTGCAGTGGCAGGCCACTCCAGCCGGCACCATTGGTTTTGCGGCGCCCCTTGGCGGCCTGGGTGCGGCTCGGCAGGGTCAGGCTGGCACTGGCCGGTCGCAGCGCTTCGGACCAGAGATCGTGGTCTTCCAGCCAGTCCGCCAGGGCCGATTCATCGAGACTGAGCGGATGGTCGGGGGCGCCGCGGCCGGGCACGGTCGGTTCGGACACGCGCCAGGTGTCGGCCCACAGCAGCAGGCGGCCTCCCGCTCCTGCGGGGGGAAACAGCCAGGTGGCGTGCAGCAGGCTCATGGTCGCGAGATATGGGGTCGCGAGATCCGACGTCGCGACCTGCGGAGGCGCGAGACACCGTGCAAACGCGAATGGAAGCCGGATGGCGCAGTGCTGATCGACCGTTGGCCGCGGCCTGACCGCAAGGTCAGGAGCGCAGGACGGGGATCAGCCGTTGGGCTCCGTGCAGCACCAGGGCACTGCCGATCAGGGGCAGCCACAGTGGCAGCCACCCCTTAATCGCCAACATCATCGCTGAGAGCAGACTTGGCGCCAGGCCTCCCCGATCCAGGGCGGCGCCGAACTCGGCCATGCCCAGGGGAGCGCCGAGGCTGCGCAGGCCGCAGATCGCCCCCACCAGGCCGGCCTGAAGATGGGAATCGTCGGGATCGACCCGCTGCAGATGGAAGGCCAGCAGGCCATAAAAAAAGCCGGCGCCGCCTGAGCGCAGGGCCGCATCCAGGCCGGCGAGGGCGGAGCCGCCGCCGCCCAGGGCCATCCCCAGGCTGATCAGCAGGGCCGCCAGAGCCGCCGTGACAGCCCAGCTGAGTGACTGCAGGCGCAGGGCGTCGCGCTGGTCAGCATGGCGGTGATCGCCGCTGGCAGGGGCGGTGACAGCCTCGGGAAACGGCACGACGGCAAGGCGCGCGGGCCCACGATCATGGCGAACCGATCAGACCCTCAGGCAACGTCGACGGATCGGCCGATCCGGCCGGCCGCTCGGGCAATCCCAGCGGCCCAGAGGGGCCCGGCAGGCGCTCAGGCCCAGCAGGCGCTCAGGCCCAGTCCGGGCAGGCGCGGCGGGTGCAGGGCGGGCTGGGTCTGGGGCCGTCCGAGGGGCAGCAGGCCCCGCAGGCGCTGGGGGATCATGGACCCCTCCGGCCTGTGCGCCGCCTCCCCAAACCGCCGTTCCGTCATGACCGCCGTCCGCCCCCGTACCGGCGCCGAGATCCGCGCGGCCTTCCTGGACTTCTTCGAGCAGCGCGGCCATCGGCGCATGGCCAGTGCCTCCCTGGTGCCCGAGGACCCGACGGTGCTGCTGACGATCGCCGGGATGCTGCCGTTCAAGCCGGTGTTCCTGGGTCAGGCGCCGCGGCCGGCGCCCCGGGCCACCAGCAGCCAGAAGTGCATTCGCACCAACGACATCGAGAACGTCGGCCGTACGGCCCGGCATCACACGTTTTTCGAGATGCTCGGCAACTTCTCCTTCGGGGATTACTTCAAGACCGAGGCGATCCAGTGGGCCTGGGAGCTGAGCACCGTGGTGTACGGCCTGGATCCCGGCAACCTGGTGGTCAGTGTCTTCCGGGAGGACGACGAGGCCGCCGCCATCTGGCGCGATGTCGTGGGGGTCAACCCGAAGCGCATCGTGCGCATGGATGAGGCCGACAACTTCTGGGCCTCCGGCCCCACCGGCCCCTGTGGGCCCTGCTCGGAGATCTACTACGACTTCAAGCCCGAATGCGGCGACGACGCCATCGACCTCGAGGACGACGGGCGTTTCATCGAGTTCTACAACCTCGTGTTCATGCAGTACAACCGCGACGCGGCCGGCACGCTGACGCCCCTGGCCAGTCGCAACATCGACACGGGCATGGGCCTGGAGCGGATGGCCCAGATCCTGCAGGGGGTGACCAACAACTACGAAACCGATCTGATCTATCCGCTGGTCGAGGCCGCGGCGGCCCTGGCGGCTGTGGATTACCACAGCCTCGACGGCCAGGGCCAGACCAGTCTCAAGGTGATCGGCGACCACAGCCGCGCCATCACCCAGTTGATCGGCGACGGTGTCACTGCCTCCAATCTCGGTCGGGGTTACATCCTGCGGCGCCTGCTGCGGCGCGTCGTGCGCCATGGTCGCCGACTCGGCATTGACAAGCCGTTCCTGACGGCGATGGGTGAGGCGTCGATCGCGCTGATGGCCGAGGCCTATCCCCAGTTGCTGGAGCGGCGCGAGGCGATCCTGGCGGAACTGGAGCGGGAGGAGGCCCGCTTTCTGGAAACCCTGGAGCGCGGTGAAAAGCTGCTGGCCGAGGTGTTGGCCGCCCGTCCCAGCCAGATCTCCGGCGCCCAGGCCTTTGAGCTCTACGACACCTATGGATTCCCGCTGGAGCTCACCGAGGAGATCGCCCAGGAGCATGGGCTGACGGTGGATCTGGCCGGTTTTGAGGCGGCCATGGACGCCCAGCGCCAGCGGGCCAAGGCGGCGGCGGTGAGCCTGGATCTCACCCTGCAGGATGCGATCGAGCAGCTGGCGGCTGAGCTGAAGGCCACGGAGTTCCGCGGCTACGAGGAGCTGGAGCATCCCTGCTGTGTGCTGGCGCTGGTGGTCAACGGCGAACCGGCCGAGCGGGCGACGGCGGGCGACACGGTGCAACTCATGCTCGACAGCACACCGTTCTATGGCGAGGGCGGCGGCCAGGTGGGCGACCGTGGCCTACTCAGTGGTGCCGGTGACGGCGCCGCCGAGGGCGTGATCGTCACGATCGACGCGGTCAGCCGCAATCGCAGTGTGTTCGTGCACGGCGGCCGGGTGGAGCGGGGCCAGCTGGCGGTGGGAGATCTGCTCCAGGCCCAGGTCGACCGGGCCTGCCGTCGCCGGGCCCAGGCGAATCACACGGCGACCCATCTGTTGCAGGCGGCCCTCAAGCAGGTGGTGGACCCATCCATCGGTCAGGCCGGTTCGCTGGTGGATTTCGATCGGCTGCGCTTTGACTTTCACTGCCCCCGGGCGATCCTGCCGGCCGAGCTGGAGCAGATCGAGGCCCTGATCAATGGCTGGATCGCCGAGGCCCACGACCTGGAGGTTCAGGAGATGGCGATCGACAGGGCGAAGGCCGCCGGCGCCGTGGCGATGTTCGGGGAGAAATACGCCGAGGTGGTGCGGGTCGTCGATGTGCCCGGCGTGTCGATGGAACTCTGCGGCGGCACCCATGTGGCCAACACCGCCGAGATCGGTCTGTTCAAGATCGTCAGTGAAACCGGTGTGGCGGCCGGCATCCGCCGCATCGAAGCCGTGGCGGGGCCCGCAGTGCTCGCCTATCTGAAGGAACGGGATCAGGTGGTGCGCCAGCTGGGCGATCGCTTCAAGGTGCAGCCCGCTGAGATTGTCGAGCGGGTCGCGGCCCTGCAGGAGGAACTCCGGGCCAGTGGCAAGGCCCTGGCGGCGGCGCGGCAGGAGCTGGCGACCGCCAAGGCGGGGGCCCTGGCGGCCCAGGCCCGTGGCGTCGGTGCTTTCCAGGTGCTGGTGGGGCGGCTGGACGGGGTGGACGGTGCTGGTCTGCAGAGCGCGGCCCAGGGCCTGCAGGAGCAGCTCGGGGCGGGGGCGGCGGTGGTGCTGGGGGGGCAGCCCGATGCCGCCGACGCGGGCAAGGTGGTGTTGGTGGCCGCGTTCGGTGCCGCCGTGATCGCCGCTGGTGCCAAGGCCGGCAGCTTCATCGGGGCCGTGGCCAAGACCTGTGGCGGCGGCGGCGGCGGTCGCCCCAACCTGGCCCAGGCCGGTGGCCGGGACGCGGCGGCCCTGGACGGGGCGCTGGTGGCGGCGGAACAGAAGCTCAGCAGCTTGCTGGCAGGGGGCTGAATTCGGTTGCCTCCGGAGGGCAATTTGATGGCGACGGGGCCTCTGGTTCGGTCAATGATGGCGCCGTCTGATCCATCGAGCTGGGATGGATAGGGCGGCCATTCGTCTGGCGAGGGCGGATTCGCTCTGTTGATGGCAAGCCGGAGAGCTCGCATCCAACCAGCGCCGACCTCATCTGCAGCCGGAGTGGATGCGGGGATGCGCCACAACTTGATCGCTGTTGCCAGAGAACCATGCTGCAAGGTGGCCGGCTGTTCGATAGAGTTCCTCGGACAGCTTTCTGGACTTCATCATGCTCAAAGGTTCCGATCTGATCTCAAAAGTGAAGGAACTCGGTGACGTCTCCAAATCGGAGCTCGTGCGCGGTTGTGGTTACGTCAGCACCAAGAAGGACGGCACCGAGCGTCTGAACTTCACGGCTTTCTATGAATCCCTGCTGGAAGCCAAAGGTGTCAGCCTGGGCGATGGCGGTGCCCAGGGCCGGGGTAAGGGAGGTCGCAAGCTCAGCTATGTGGCCACCGTGCAGGGCAACGGCAATCTCCTGGTGGGCAAGGCCTACACCGCCATGCTGGACCTGGCCCCAGGTGATGAGTTTGAGATCAAGCTCGGCCGCAAACAGATTCGCCTGATCCCCGCAGGCTCCGCCGACGAAGAGGAGTGATCCTTCGCCGTCGGCATCGGCCTGGTGGCGGGAGTTGGATCTTCCAGTCCCGCCCCCTGGCTGGCCTCTCGCTCCCGGGTCCGGCACCGCTCTGATCTTCTGGCCGCCAGCGCGAATCGCGGCCAGGCAGCCTGCGCTGCCCCTGTTCAAGGTGGCGGTGGTTGATCTGGTCTTGAGTTGCTGGACTTCTCCGCCGCCTTCCAGCTGTTCCTGGTGCTGGCGAGGGGCCATGGCCTCGGCGATTTCGGCCTCCAGGGCGACAGGATGGCCCGCGAGAAATGTCCCGGTTGCGGCCAAATCCTCAGCTGGCGTTGGTGGCTGCTGGCCCATGGAGGCATTCACGGCTTGTTGGTGGCCCTGATCACCGGCATTCCCCTGCTCGGATTGGCGCAGTGGATGGCCCAGGTCGGCATTGACATTGCCAAATGCCGCAATCTCTGGGGTCTGCGCATGGATCAGGGCCCGCACCTGGCCTGCAGGGCTTCGTGATTTCTGGTGGTGCTCATCGGCCCCGCCTGGCCCGGTTGGCTGGCCTGACCCTCGCCACTGTCTCCCCTTCGCCACTGTCTCCCCTTCGCGACTGTCTCCCCCTCGCCACCGGCTCCCCCTTGTGATCCCTGCCGCCGGGGGATGGCATCTGCAGCCGCCGCGCCACCCCAGAACCAGTCTTCTCCTTGTTTGATCCGGTTCTTGTTTGATCAGGACGTGGGGCCGGGGCGCCGATCGACTTTGGCCAAGGCTCCCCAGCTCCGGTCCGTCCGATCGTGGCGGCCTGGGGCGGGTGCGATCACTCTGGAAGCAATCTCCTGAATCTGGGTTGCCATGTCCGTCGTCCGCCAGCTCTCTGGTCTGCAGGCTCCTGGTCTGCAGGCACTTGGTCAGCAGGCCGCGGCTCTGCCTGTCACTCGTGGTCGAGTTCCTGGGGGGCGGATGCCGGGGCGTTCACTGCCGCTGGCCCTGGCCCTGGGGGTCGCCGTGGTGATGCCCGGCCAGGTCGCCCGGGCGGAGGTGCAGCTGCGCTGTGATGGCACCCTGCTGGAGGCCCGCGGCAGCGCCGAGCAGACGCGCCCCACCCGGCGGCTGCAGGTCTCGCTGTCGCTGGAGGCCGAGGCCGCCAGCAATGATGGCGCCCTGGCGGAGCTGCAGCGGCGCCTTGCGGCCGTGCGTTCGGCGCTGCAGCGCCTCGGGGTGCAGGAGTTCCGCGCCAGTTCCCCCAGCACCTGGCAGCGACCCGCCGAGCCCGGAAGGCCGGCGACCAGCCAGGCCAACCTGCAGGTCACGGGTCGCCTGATGCCCCAGCGCCTGCAGCCCCTGATCCGGGAGGTGGGAGCCCTGGCCGGTGTCCGCCTGGCGCCGGTGAGCAGCGAGGCCGATCCGAGCCAGGATGAGACCGTGCGCCGCGCGCTGCTGGGCCGGGCCTACGGCGATGCCCTGGCCCAGGCCCGGCAGCTGGCGACGGTGATCGGCGCCCCCCGGTTGCGGCCGCTGGAGCTGACGCTCGATGGCAACGAGATGCGGCCGCTGATGATGCGGGCGGTCGCCGCCGACGCCGCTCCGCCCCCGTTCGATCCGGCGGAGCTGCCGACCCCCCGCGACCGGCTGTCGATGTCGGTGCGGTTCTGTGCCGAGTGATCGCCGGGCGGGATGGCCGGCACGGGCCCCTGCGGCTGCTTCGCCATGGCCAGGGTCCAGCAGCTGGCCCGGACGCCCTGGGCCGTGCCCAGGTGGTGGTCGGGCGGATTGATCGGCCGTCCCCGCCGGGCGCCTGGATCCGGCCCTCACCGCCCGCTGTGCGTGGGGGGGGTGCAGCCGCTGAAGGGCATGGGGGTTGGATCGCTGGGATCGGTGCCGACACGGCGAGCTGAGGTCGCGATTCGGAGCGCCATGGCAACCTGCCGGCGCCATCCTGGCAACCAGGCCCTGGTGATGACGCTCGCTGCCACGCCGTCCCGGCAGCTCAGTCCGCCAGGTAGGTGCTCTGCTCCAGGCTGGCTTTGAGGTGGGCTATTAGGCGGCGGGAATCGCTGATCGACAGGCTGCCCCGGGCAATGGCGCTTTCGCTGGCCAGCCGCAACCGCTCCAGCAGCTGGGCCGGATCGTGCTCCATCGCCTGCAGCACCTCGGCGTTGGTGTCACCGCGCACGACGTGATCGACCTGATAGCGGCCGCCATCGGCCAGGCGGATGTGCACCGCGTTGGTGGTGCCGAACAGGTTGTGCAGATTGCCCATCACTTCCTGATAGGCGCCGGCTAGAAACAGGCCGATCCAGTAGGGCTCCCCATCCCGCAGCGGATGCAGTTCCAGCAGCGGTTTGCTGGTGCCGCGGTCGATGAAGCGGGCCAGCTTGCCATCGGAGTCGCAGGTCAGATCGGCGAAGCTGCCCAGGCGTGTCGGCTTCTCGTTGAGCCGGTGGATCGGCAGCACCGGAAACAGCTGATCGATCGCCCAGGTGTCTGGCGCGGAGCGGAACACCGAGAGGTTGGCGTAATATGTGCCCGCCAGCGCCGAGGCCAGAGCCATTAGCTCCTCGGGGATCGCCGTACCCGCCGGCAATGACTCCAATTGGTTGGCGATCGCCTGGCAGCAGGCCCAGGTGAGCTGTTCGGCCCGGGCCCGCTCCGGCAGGCTCAGGTAGCCGAGGCGGAAGGCGGCGAGGGCATCGTCCTTGAACTTGAGCGCATCGTTCCAGGCCTCCTGCAGTCGCTCGATCGAGGGGGCGGCGGCCGGGTCGCCATGGCCGCTGGCGCCACCGGCCACGATCGTCGTGTGGGTGTCGCGCAGATTGCGCAGGATCAGCGGCTCCGGCTCCGCCGGCTGGGGCACGCCGCCGGGCAGGGCACCGGCTCCCAGCACGTCGAACACCAGCACCGAGAAATGGCTGGCGATCGCCCGGCCGCTCTCGCTGACCAGGGTGGGCACCGGGATGCCGTGGGGTTCGCAGCACTCGCGCACGGTGGCGACCACATCGTTGGCGTAGTTCTGCAGGGAGTAGTTGGTGGAGGCGGCGCTGGCGGTGCGGCTGCCGTCGTAGTCGATGCCCAGGCCGCCGCCGACATCGAGATAGCCCATCGGTGCCCCGAGACGGGTCAGCTCCCCGTAGATCTGACCCGCCTCCTGCAGGGCGTCCTTGAGCACGGCGATGTCGTTGATCTGGCTGCCGATGTGGAAGTGCAGCAGGCGCAGATCCTCCAGCAGGCCGGCCTGGCGCAGGGCTTCCACCGTGGCCAGCAGATCGGGGATCGAGAGGCCGAACTTGGCCCGCTCGCCCACGGAGCTGCCCCAGCGGCCGGTGCTGCGGCTGGAGAGTTTGGCGCGGATGCCGATCAGGGGGGCGGCGCCCAGCTCGCGGCTGGCGGCGATGATCCGCTCCACCTCATCGGCCTGCTCGATCACCACCAGCGGCTTGCGCCCGAGGCGGCGGGCCAGGATCGCGGTCTCGATGTAGCGGCGGTCCTTGTAGCCGTTGCAGATCAGCAGGGCTTCCGGGTCCTCGAGCAGCGACAGGGCGATCAGCAGCTCGGCCTTGCTGCCGGCCTCGAGGCCGAAGTGCCAGCGCTTGCCGGTTTCCACCAGCTGCTCGACCACATGGCACTGCTGGTTGCATTTGACCGGGAACACGCCCTGGTAGCGGCCGGCATACCCGTACTGGGCGATCGCCCGCTCAAAGGCGGTATGCAGACGCTCCAGCCGGTCTTCGAGGATGTCGTCGAAGCGGATCAGCAACGGCAGCGACAGGTCGCGGCCCTGCAGTTCCCTGACCAGCTCCACCAGATCCAGGGCACCGCCTCGCTCACCGCGGGGCTGCACCATCACGTGGCCCTTCGGGTTGACTGAGAAGTAGGGCTCGCCCCAACGGTCCAGGCCGTAGAGGGCGGCGCCATCGCTGGCCGTCCAGGTGCCGGTGGGGTTGGCGAGCACCATGGGAACCCTGGTCGTGGCGGATTGGCTGGAAGGGGAATCTAGTCAGCGGCCGCGGTTGCCCCTCCCTGATCGCCGCCGCCCGGGCGATCCGGGGCTCGACTCGGGCTCTCGAGCCGTCGGTTGGGTTGCAATGGGGGGCTTGCGGAGCCGCGGCGCCGTTCGACGGGCCGGGAGCCCTCAACACTGTTCAGCTTCTGCCGCCCTGGCCTTGACCCTGTGGGCCCGATTCGCCACGGCTGCGGCCTGCTCCTGCAGTAGCGGCTGCCGCTGGTTCACGACAGCTGGCGCAGGCCCAGGCTTCGGTTGCTGTGCCCATCACCGCCACTGATCCGGCACAACAACCAACCGATTGCCGACCTGCTCATTGAGCTGGAGCGCCCCCCTTGAGCAGCGCCAACCCCGTGGCGGTTGTGCTCCCTGTCCATTCCGAGGGCCTGACCATCTGGCGGCAGGAGCAGGCCCTCGCCATTGCTTTCTGCGGCCTGGGGTGCCCCAGGGGGCCATGGAGCGCCTGCTGCCCCCTGGACCGGCGTTCCTCCTGATCGGCTGACTGGCCTGACCAAAGCCAGCGCGCTGCCGGAGGGTTTTGGCGCAGAGGGTTTCGGTACGGAGGGCTGCGATGCCGAGAGCTCCAGCTGATGGCTCCAGCTGATCGCAATCCGGCCTCCTGGCTACTCCCCAGCCCCCCGCCGATCCATCCTTGGCAGCCGCAGCCGCAGCCGGTGGCGGTAGGCCAGCAAATCAACACCGTTCACCCCACCCTTAGGGGGGTGCAGAGCTTAAGTGGGGCTTAGGCGCGGATTAAAAATTGCGGGCGTCGTCCGCGATCAGCTCCCGGGCCGCTCTTGCTGCCCAGGGTTGCCCTTGTCTTTGCCTGGGGTTCCCCATGCCTGCCATCACCAGCCCGAAGGCGCAGCGCGCTGGCCAGAGCGGGTTGAGGGCAAACGCGCAGTGACTTGGCTGATTTGATCCTGCTCTCCACCGTTCTTTAGCACCAGCACCATGGCCGATCCGTTCCTCGTTCAAGCCATCGAGTCCGGCGGCGCTACGCCCCTCAATGCCGAGGCGGCAGCGATCTGGGAGCAAGCCCTGGCCAAGGCCAGGGGCCAGCTGGCGAACCTGCTCAACTATCCCAACCGCGATGCCCTGTTCGCCGATGTTTTCGGCCGCGCCGGCACCGATCCGGCCACCTTTGCAGCCAACCTGCAGAACCTGATCGCCAACCTCGGCGGCGACGGCCTGCAGATCGCGGTGGATCTGCGCTCCGATGGCGAACTCGCAGGCGCCTTCGCGGCCTATGCCGCCAGCGGCCACACCGGGCTTGAGCGCATCTATGTGAATGCCGACACGCTCAACAACGGCGTGCTGGATGTGAACCTGGCCACCAGCGCCCTGCTGGAGGAATTCGGCCACGCCTTGGATTGGCGCCTCAATGGCGGCGTGGATAGCCCTGGCGATGAGGGACAGCTGTTTGCGGCTGAAGTCACCGGCGTGGTGCTGACGGCGGAGCAGCGGGCGCTGATTACTGCAGAGGACGACACCGCGACACTGACGATTGATGGGGTGCAGGTGTTGGTGGAGCTGGACAATGGAACCGCAGGGACGCCGGGCTTGGCCGGGACGAATGGGACAGCTGCCCCCTCAATCTCTAACGCTACAGCTGGCGGAACGGGTGGCACTGGCAATCCCGGGACGTTGGGCGGCACGGGTGGCGCAGGCGGAACAGGGGGCAAAGGGGGACAAGGGAGAGCTTCCGTCAGCGGTGGAATAACCGGTGCCTCCGGTGGCGCGGGTGGCCTCGGCGGCGCCGGTGGCACTGGCGTCAGCGGCACGCTTGGCAGCGTTGGCACGGCCGGCCGGGTCGTGGACTCGGGCCAGACGCTTGCAGGCACCGAGATCATCGGCGGGCAGGGAGGTACCGGCGGCACCGGCGGTGCGGGCGGGGCTGGTGGTGCCGGGGGCACCGGCGGCACCGGCGGTAAGGGCGGAGACAAGACAGGAACGAGTAGCAGCCCCTCCGGAAACGGTGGCAGAGGGGGCACCGGTGGCAAAGGGGGCACCGGTGGCACGGGCGGGGTTGGCGGGGTTGGTGGTAGCGGGGGCGCGGGTGTCAGCGTTGTATCAAACGCCCAGCTGACCCTCAGCCAGAGCGCAACCATCACCGGCGGGGCTGGCGGAAACGGTGGAACCGGAGGAACGGGTGGAGCCGCTGGCGCTGCGGGTGCTGGCGGATTGGGCGGCATCCCAGGCGCCACTGCCGGTTCAACCCTTGGAGTCAACGGTGCAACTGGATCGAACGGCACTGTCGGGACGGCCGGTTCGAGCGGCAGCGCTGGCGCGACGGGATCCGCTGGCGACGGCCTGCAGATGAGCGCCGATAGCACGGTGACCAACTACGGCACAGTCGCCGGCGGCGCGGTGACGACCAGCGGCACCTCGGGCAACGGCGTGGCCTTGACTGGCGGCGGAACGCTGGTGAACTACGGCACCATCCGCAGCGGCTCCGCCGGCAGCGCCACGGCCGGCGTAGGGGTGGTGGCCACGGGCGCTGCCGCCACGCTCCAAAACGGCGGCGCGGATGGCAATGGCACGATTTCCGGCGGCGTCACCATGGGCGACTTCGCCAATCAGGTGACGCTCCATGCCGGCAGCGCGATCTCGGGCAATCTGAACACCGGCACCAGCACCTCGGCCACGCTCACCCTCACCGATCCCGGCAGCGGTGGCTCGCAGGCCTATTCGGGCGCCGTCACCGGCACCACATCCTTTAGCGGCGCCCTTGTCAAAGAAGGCTCCGGCACCTGGACGCTCGATACTGCGCTGGCCCCCGGATCGGTGGCGATCA
>JBAPUA010000178.1:0-9280 GCA_049282435.1 Cyanobium sp.
GACGTCGAGAGGGGTGTCATTTCAACTGACACCCCTGGGGGTGTGCAGTCCGTGGCCACGGTGAATGAATCCGGGCTCTACTCCTTGGTGCTCGGCAGCCGCAAACCCGAGGCCAAGCGCTTCAAGCGCTGGGTGACGCACGAGGTTCTGCCGGCGATCCGCAGGACAGGGCACTACGCCCTGCCTGGCCTCGCGCCTGCGCCGCCATCCCTGCCCTCAGACAAGCAGGACAGCGTCGGCGCCCTGTTGCTGATTGGTCAGGCCGTCGCCCAGGTCCCCGGCGTGAAACCCGGCATCGCCATGGCCGCCACGCTCACCTGCATTCAGGAAAACACAGGGCTGGCGACCGAAACCCTGCGGCGAGCTCTGCCAGCGGCGCAGGAGCCGATCTGCTCGCTCAATGCCACGGGGCTCGGGCAGCTGTTGGGGATGAAGGCCAAGGACACGAACCAACACCTCGCAGCCTGCGGACTGCAGATCCGCAATCAGCGTGGGGAATGGGAGCTCACCAATGCCGGTCTGCATTGGGCAGAAGCCCTGCCTTATTGCCGCGGCGGCCACAGCGGCTACCAGATCCTCTGGAATCCCGCCGTGGTCAGCGTGCTCAGGGAGCTGGCCTGATGGAGAACCAGACGACAGTCCCACCCGGACGTCACCGGGTCTGGGTCACGACGGCAGAGGCCTGCACTGCTCTGGGCATGAGCCGCGAAACCCTCCGCCAGCTGCGGCTGCGGGGGGTGCTCACCCCGGGCAAGCACTACCGCCGCTGGGGCTGCACCCAAGGCCGTGGGCCACTGCAGTGGCACCTCGAGAACGTGGAGGCCACCATCACGGGTTGGAGCCGCAGGCATCTGAGGGTCTGATGCCTCAACCTCAGCATGCAGAGGCGAGGAGGGCACCAAGGGGCAATCAAGAACCGCTCCGCTCGTCTTGCGCTGCACAAGAGCGGTCGGGTCGATGTCTGCATCGTCGACCGGTCTCCATGCGCGCAAAAGGGTGATCTCTACGCCTCAACCATTTGCTGTTTCTTTTTGCCAGTGCGCGGCTTGTCGGGCCTGCCGGCCAAAGACGAAAAGGTGCTGATCTCAATGGCGCGGTCGGGGAAGACAGCCCTCACCTCCAGATCACCACCCATGGCCTGAACGAAGTTGCGCAAGGTGCTCATCAGCATGTCGGCCCGATTCTCGATCTTGGAGATCTCGGCCTGCTTGACGTTGAGGGTTTTGGCCAGGGTGTCCTGAGTGAGTGAAAAGGCCTTGCGCAGCTCTGCCAGGGTCATCTCCTGCCGCAGCTGCTCCTTGCGCTGCTCAATGCGCTCGCGCCGCTCAGGGCTGAGGTCCTTGGTGAGTTCAGAGAAGGAGCGCGTCATGGCTTGGGATGGGATTTCAGATTGATGAGGTGTTCGTCGTAGAGCGCGTCCGCCTTCGGGATCATCGTTTTGTAGAACCGCTTGTCCTGGCCGGTCTTGTTGCCGCCGATCAGGAGGACAGCGCTGCGGGTTGGATCGAAGGCATAGAACACACGCAGGGGATCACCGTGGGACTGAATGCGCAGCTCACGCATATGGCTGTGTCTGGAGCCCTCCACGCCCGAGGAGTGGGGGAAGGGCAGCCGGGGGCCCATCTCCTGGAGCAGCTCCACGATGGCCGTCACATCGTCCTGCTCCTGCTCACTGAGCTCGCCCCACCAGTCCTCGAAGACGGCGGTCTGGCCGACATCCCACATCCAGCATTCCCTCCATGGAATACTTTAGGGGCTTGGTCGCTGCCGTCAAGCCCGTCCCACCAGGAACCGGTGCGGCATGAGGGCGGGCACACCCAACCGACTTGCGCTCCAGGTGAGAGGCCGCCAGTAGAGCGGTCGTTGCTCGGGATACGGCCTCGATCTTGCAGAGAGCAGAGGCGCGGCACTCGCCACGGCGAAGCGCTCCGTAGGCGCCCGGGCAAGCGCTTTCAGGAGCTGCCTGCTGGACGAACTGCTCACACTTCTGCTCACACCTGGCGCGCCTGGAGCCCAAGAGCCCTGTTGCGACTTGGCTTCTCTGGCCAACGACGCGCTGCCTTCTAAGCAGCCGGTCGATGGTTCGAATCCATCAGGGGGCGTGAGCAAAAAGTAAGCTACAGCAAGAGTTTTGCCTCCAGAGAGGCCGATGCTGCTGCGGTCTGCATGGGCATGGTCGCGCGATTCTGCGCGAAGCGAGCGGGCGCCTTGATGCCTCCCTCCAGCCCCCAGCTGGTTCACCACCCTGCGCGATGCCATCAAGCGGGAGCACGGCCTCGGCTGGAGCGTGCGGGAGATGGGCGGCCGGATTCAGCTGACGCGTCGATTCGATGACGGCATACGCAGCAGCGTGAGCCTCGATCGACCCTGGAGCTCGACCAGCATCACGTCCGCCCTCAGCCAGATCAAGGAACTGCGCGAACGGATGGAGAGCGCAGGACTCTCGATCAAGGAGGCCCAGCAGCTGGTGTCGTCCCCGGTGGCCCGTGCCGAGAGCCGCATCGACTGGGAGCTGGTGATGCAGCGGTTCGAGAAGTACAAGGTGCTCGACAGTGGCGATGTCCGCCTCAGCACCGTTCAGCGCCTGTACCGGCCCGTCCTCGACCAGGTGCTGGAGGTGGTGCGCACTCAGGGCTGATTAGCTGTTACCCAGAAGCCTGTGGCGGAAGGGCTTCTTGCCAGCCCAGAAGCTCCAATCATCCCCTGATGTCGTGAGCCAGGGCGGTCAGGCCCTGGTGATGGACCAGAAGCCATCGAGCCGCAGCGCATTCATGGCCAGGCTGCGGAGCGTGGCCATGATCTGGACGCCGTTGGTCTCGCGGTAGCGGTGGGCGTCCTCCTTGAGCTGGGTGTCGCGGGGCGAGTGCCAGGAGTTCTCGATCCACCAACGGACGCGCATGTTTGGGCAGCAGAGCCTGGGCGCTGGTGCGCAGACTCGCGTCGCATCGGTAGGTGCGCTCAGCAAAGACGCAGTAACGGGTCTCGTCGCTTGGTTTGCCATCGCGCGGCACCGCGTCGTTAAGCCGCCCCTGCGGGCTGAGATCGCGACTTTGAGGCAGCCCTGAGCCTTGATCTGACCTGCCAGTGGTGACTAACCCTGTCATCTCAACCCTTGATCCCATGGGGAACAACCTTCGTCGCTACTGGGTTCAATGCAGTTTCGTCGTGCGCATGGTGATGGCGTTCCGAGGCCGCCTGGACTCCAGAGTGGCGTTGTCGATCGGAGCTGTCTGGCCCTGCCGCTGCCCCCCAGATCTACCAAACTGGCCTTCAATGCCCTGTCCGCGTTGATGAACCCTGAGGAGATCGCCACCAACGAAGCCAGTGGCACCGGGGTAGGCCTCAGCGAGCAGGCCCAGGAGTTCCTGGGAGCCCTGGGCGCGCTCGGGGGATCAGCTGGGAACGGCAGGCTGCGGGAGCTGCTGGGCTGGGAGGAGGCTGACTACGAGGCCGTGAGAACTGGTTTGGTTTCGGCTGGAGAGGTGCTGCCAGGGCGCGGACGCGGCGGCTCGCTCAGCCTGGCGGATCCGGATCACCAGCAGCGCCACACCCCAGCGCGCCAGACCGCAGCCGGCAACGGCAGATCCAGGCCCCAGGTCAACCCGCAGGGGCCGGGCCCCCAGCCCAGCGGCAAGCAGAACCTTTCGGCCTTCATCTGGAGCGTCGCCGACCTGCTGCGGGGCGACTACAAGCAGAGCGACTACGGCAAGGTGATCCTGCCGTTCACGGTGCTGCGGCGGCTCGACTGCGTGCTGGAGCCCAGCAAGGAGGCGGTGCTGGCCGAGAAGGAGTTGCGCGAAGGCCAGGGGCTCGACCCCGAACCCTTCCTGCTGCGGGTGGCGGGGCAGGGGTTCTGCAACACCTCAGCCCTGGGCATGAAGCGGTTGATGGGCGATCAGGACAACATCGGTGAGAACCTGCGCTCCTACATCCAGGCGTTCACGCCGGCGGTGCGCGACATCTTCGAGAGCTTCGAGTTCCACCTGCAGGTGGACAAGCTCGACAAGGCGGGGCTGCTCTACATGGTGTGCGAACGCTTCGCCCAGATCGACCTGCACCCGGAAACGGTGAGCAATGCCGAGATGGGGCTGGTGTTCGAGGAGCTGATCCGCAAGTTTGCGGAACTCTCCAATGAAACGGCCGGGGAACACTTCACGCCACGGGAGGTGATCAAGCTGATGGTGAATTTAATTTTCATCGAAGACGATCAGGTCCTCACCCAAAGCGGCATCGTGCGCAGCCTCTACGACCCCACGGCGGGCACCGGCGGCATGCTCAGCGTGGCGGAGGAGCACCTGGTGGGGATGAATCCTTCGGCGCGGCTGGTGCTGAGCGGCCAGGAGCTCAACCCCGAGAGCTACGCGATCTGCAAGGCCGACATGTTGATCAAGGGGCAGGACATCAGGAACATCCGCCTTGGCAACACGCTTGCGGATGACCAGCTGGGCGAGCAGAAGTACGACTACATGCTCTCCAATCCACCGTTTGGGGTGGAGTGGAAGAAGATCCACAAGGACGTGCAGCGCGAAGCCGAGCAGCTGGGCTATGCGGGCCGCTTCGGGCCGGGATTGCCGCGGGTGAGCGATGGTTCACTGCTGTTTTTGCTGCACCTGATCAGCAAGATGCGCCCGGCCCAAGATGGCGGCAGCCGCTTCGGGATTGTGCTGAACGGCTCGCCCCTGTTCACCGGTGGAGCGGGCTCAGGCGAGAGCGAGATCCGCCGCTACGTGCTGGAAAATGATCTGGTGGAGGCGATCATCGGCCTACCCACCGATATGTTCTACAACACGGGCATCAGCACCTACATCTGGATCCTCAGCAACCGCAAACCCGCAGAACGCAAGGGCAAGGTGCAACTGATCGATGCCAGCAGCTTCTGGCAGAAGCTGCGCAAGAGCCTGGGCAGCAAGCGCAAGGAGCTGAGCCCCGAACACATCGCAGAGATCACCCGCCTGTTCGGCAACTTCGAAGTGGCCGAACAGGACGGCAAGCCAATCAGCCGCATCTTCCGCAGCGAAGACTTCGGCTACCGCACGATCACCGTGGAGCGCCCGCTGCGCGATGAAGCCGGCCATGTGGTGCTGGGCCAGCGCGGCAAGGCCAAGGGCCAACCCCAGGCCGATTCCAGCCTGCGCGACACCGAAAACGTGCCGCTCTCGGACGACGTGCAGACCTACTTCGAGCGGGAGGTGCTACCCCACGTGAGCGACGCCTGGATCGACCATGAGAAAACGAAAGTGGGCTATGAGATTCCCTTCAATCGCCACTTCTATGTGTTCACCCCACCCCGGCCTCTGGAGGTGATCGATGCCGAGCTGAAGCAGGTGACGGATCGGATCCTGGCGATGATCGGGGGGCTGAGTGGCTGAGAAAAGAATCATCATCATCGCCGGGCCCAATGGCGCCGGCAAAACCACGTTTGCCCGTGAGTATCTGCCGTTGGAGGTTGGCATCACCACCTTCATCAATGCCGATCTGATCGCCGCCGGCCTGTCGCCATTTGCGCCGGAACTGGCCGCTCGACGGGCGGGGCGGCTGATGTTGGGGGAGATTGATCGCTGCGGGGCTCAAGGCATCAGCTTTGCCTTTGAAACCACGTTGGCGGGAAAGGGGTATTTGAAAAGGATTGAACACTGGCGGCGCGATAGCTATCGAATCAAGCTGATTTTTCTCAAGCTCACCAGCGCAGACGCTGCGATTCAGAGAGTGCGGCTGCGCATCAGCCAAGGAGGCCATTCCATTCCTGAACCCGTGATCCAGCGACGATTCACCGCAGGTCTGGCGAATTTTGATCAGCACTACCGCTCAGCCGTCGACGGTTGGCAGTTGATCGATAATGGAGGCGCCGCGCCTGTCCTGCTTGCAGAGGGGAGAAACCGATGAGCTTGGGTTTTACAAGCCAACTCAATGATCCCGATCTCGATCGGGTTTCCGCTGCCCTGCTGCGAGCTGGCCAGCGTGCCCGGGAGCTGGCTGATCAGACTGGCACCGGCATTGCCGTGCAGATTGATGGCGAGTTGCGCATCCTTCAGGGCGCCGAGCTCGACAGGGCACCGAACACCAGCGATGAAGACTGACGCCTTGGACATCGATGCCGATGGCCTGCCGCTGTTCCGCCCCGATCCAGCCGCCGCCCCTCCACGCATCGATGTGGCCACCGCCCTGCGGCTTGAGCAGGAGGCGCTGGCCTTGCAGGGCCTGGACCATTGCTTGCAGGAATGGGCCTCTCCGGAGGCTGAACAGGCCTGTGCCGATCTCTGAGCTCGCCAAACTTTGGCAAATTTTGCCAAGCCGGCTAGCCTGGCCATGGATCTCGGCCTCGGCGGGTGAAGCCATGACGATGAACGTCAACCTGTCGCCCCAGCTGGAGGCGATGGTGAAGGCCAAGGTGGCTTCCGGCCGCTACACCTCCGCCAGCGAGGTGGTGCGCGAAGCGCTGCGGCTGATGGAGCAGCAGGATCAGCTGAGGGGGTTTCAGCTCGAGCAGTTGCGTCGCGACATCCAGGACGGGCTGGCAAGCGGAGAGGCTGAGGCCTGGAGCCCGAAGGCGATCAAGGCCGAAGGGCGCCGCCGCCTAGGGGCCCAAGCCGATTCCAGCCTGAGCGAGTGAGCTGTGCTGGCGATCGTTCTCACGCCCAGCGTCAACGCGGATTTGGGAGAGATCTGGATGTCTATCGCTGCCGACAACCCCGGCCAGGCCGACGACTTTATTGACCTGATCGATGAGCAGCGGCGTGGAATGGCTTGCAGCACAATCGTTCGAACATCCCTGCCCAGCAAGCCAGTAAGCTGGTTTCCCAGGCTGGCGAGCGATGAAGACCACGCTTGATCTCCCGGATCACCTGATGCAACAGGTGAAACAGCGCGCCCTGCAGCAGGGGCGTCCGATCAAGGCGCTGATGGCTGACTACATCCGCCAGGGTCTGCATGGCCCAGCCGCCCTGCCGCTGACCACCAACAGCGGAGTGCTGGAGGTGGATGCCGAAGGTCTGCCGCTGTATCGCCTTGACCCCAAGCTCAAGCGGCATCCCATCGATGTGGCCACAGCGCTGCGGCTGGAGCAGGACGCCTTGATGCAGGAGGACCGCCAGCGTGCCGGCCTGCCTGCTTGATAGCAATGTGTGGCTGGCCGCAGCCTTTGCTGGGCATCCGGCCCATGCTGTCGCCCGCGGGGTGCTGCGCACGGCCAGTGCTGAGCAACCGGCGTTATGGTGCCGCGCCACCCAGCAGAGTTTTCTGCGTCTGGCCTCTACGCCGGTGATCACAGCTGCCTATGACGTGCCGAAGGCGACCAACGGCGATGCCTGGGCCGCCCTGCAGACGTTCCTGGCGCTGCCGCAGGTGGATGTGATCGATGAACCGCCAGAGCTGGGGCGCCACTGGTGCCAGCTGGGTGCAATCGAGCAGGCCGCCCCGAAGCGCTGGATGGATGCCTACCTGGCCGCCTTCGCGATCGCCGCCGGCCTTCCCTTGATCAGCCTCGACCAGGATTTTCGGCAGTTTGAGCCGGAGGGTCTCACGTTCCAGCTGCTGCAGGCAGATGGCGGACCAGAGGATCAACCATGAGCTTCCCCCGTTACCCGACCTACAAGCCCAGCGGCGTGGAAGGATCGACATGAGAGACCCCGGCGAGGCAACCCCAGCATCTGATCTCATCCTGTACCAAACTGAGGATGGAAGAACACGCATCCAGTGCCGCTTTGAGGAGGAAAATCTTTGGCTGAGTCAGGCACAGATAGGAGATCTGTACCAGAAGGATGTCAAGACGATTAACGAGCATCTCCTGAATATCTATGAAGAGAAAGAACTTGCAGAAATCTCAACTATCCGGAAATTCCGGATAGTTCGAATCGAGGGAAAACGCGAGGTGGCCCGCGAGATCAGCCACTACAGCCTCCAAGCCATTCTGGCTGTTGGGTTTCGCGTACGCAGCCAGCAAGGTACGCAGTTTCGTCAATGGGCGAATGAGCGTCTGAGTGAGTACCTGGTCAAGGGCTTCGCCATGGATGATGAACGCCTGCGCCAGCCCGTGACAGCGGGTTTGCCCGACTATTTTGATGAGCTGCTGGAGCGGATTCGTGACATCCGAGCCAGTGAACAGCGCTTGTATTTACGCGTGAAGGACATTCTGGCCCTGGCTGCGGACTACCAGCCTTCGGACTTGTAAACACAGACGATGTTCAAGGCCGTCCAGAACAAGCTGCACTTTGCCGTGACCGGCCTGACGGCACCCGAGATCATCGCTCAGCGCGTCAATCCCGAGCAGCCCAACATGGGCCTCACCAGTTGGGGCGGAGCACGGGTTATCAAAAAAGATGTGAAGGTGGCCAAGAATTATCTCAAGGAAGCTGAGATCAAGGAGTTAAATCGCATTGTGGGGATGTTTCTGGACTATGCCGAGGATCAGGCGCAGCGCCGCAAGCAGGTGTTCCTGAAGGATTGGCCAGAGCGCCTGGATGCGTTTCTTTCCTTCAACGACCGCGATGTGCTGCCGGGGCTCGGCAGCGTGTCACGCGACGCAGCCGAACAGCGGGCCTTGGCTGCCTATGAGCAATTCAATGAGCGCCGCCGGCTCGCTGCAGAAGAGCAGGGAGCCGGCGATGCCATGGCTGCCCTGGAGGATGCGGTACGAATTGCAGAACAGCGCAGCACAGGTCGGGAGGATCAACCATGAGCTTCCCCCGTTACCCGGCCTACAAGCCCAGCGGCGTGGAGTGGCTGGGGGAGGTGCCGGAGCATTGGGATGTCAAACGTGTATCCCACCTTGCAGATCTTTTGACAGGCCCAGCATGGAGTAGTGAAAAGTTTTCCCGTAATCCAGAGGAAGGGATACCGTTGGTTCGAGGCGAGAGTATCGGAGAAGGCTTCCTCCGCTGGCATGAAAGAGGAAGATACTGGCCCCACTCAGAAGAGTATGACGCAAGATATCTGCTTGAAGACGGCGATATTGTTGTCCAGATGGACGGCTCAAAAGTTGGCAAGAACTGGGCGATGGTGTTCGCCGATGACTTGCCTCTCCTTTTGGTTCAGCGAGTTACTCGCGTAAAGCCTCGTCTATGCATTCATAGATTCCTATGGTGGCAGATCGCGAGCCCAAACTTTGTCGCAAATGTCGACAAAGCAAAAACTGATCCTGCCATACCGCATATTACGATGAAAGATATTGGGAGTTTTTGTGTTGGCATGCCGTCATGTAACGAGCAACAACAAATCGCCACATTCCTCGACCACGAAACCTCCAAGATCGACGCCCTGATCGCCGAGCAGCAACGTCTGATTG
>JBAPUA010000179.1:0-26622 GCA_049282435.1 Cyanobium sp.
TGGTTCCGGTGAGCCAGCCACCCAGTGCCAGATAGGCGGTGGGGAAGAGCAGCAGACCGGACCACCCCACAAAAACGAAGCGGTCGCGCTTGAGCCAGTCGTCGAGGACGTCGAACCATCCGCGAGCTGCCGGCGCGCGCCCTACAGCGATCGTCATTGGGTGAACGGTGGAGTGTCGCAGGTTCGGAAACCCGCGGGCTGTTGGATACGGCGCGATCGTAACAACGCTGAAGCGACGCACGTGGGCCCTTGACACCGGCTGACATGGGGCCTGGCCGCCGCCGATTCGGGCCTGCGTGGGGCCAGGATGGCGCTCCTGCGACCCTTCCCCCTCCCCATGCCGTCCAGCCAGGTCCCCCCCGGCCCCTCGCCGGCCCCCAGCTCAGGCCCGGCGGCATCGGGCCAGAAGCCAGCCACCGCGGCCGCCGCCAGCAACGATCAAGTGCTGGAGCAGCCTGTACTCGGTTCCCGGCGCCTGTCGAATCTGCTGGTGGCCCTTGCGGTCAGCATCGGTGGCGTCGGCTTCCTGCTGGCCAGCGCCTCCAGTCGCTACGGCCGCAATCTGCTGCCGGTGGGCCATCCCGCCGAGCTGGTCTGGGTGCCCCAGGGTCTGGTCATGGGCCTCTACGGCATCGCGGCCGTGCTGCTGGCCACTTATCTCTGGACTGTGATCGCCATCGATGTCGGCTCCGGCAGCAATCGCTTCGACCGTGCCGCCGGCCAGGCGCTGATCAGCCGCCGCGGTTTTCGGAGCCGCATCGAAGTCTCCATCCCGCTGCGCGAGATCCAGGCCATCAAAGTGGATGTGCGTGAGGGCATCAGCCCCCAGCGGCGCCTGGCCCTGCGGGTGCAGGGCCGCCGGGATCTGCCCCTGACCCGGGTCGGCGAGCCCATCCCCCTGGCCGATCTTGAACTTGCCGGTGCCCAGCTGGCCCGGTTCCTTGGTGTTCCCCTGGAAGGACTCTGACGCCGATGTCGCTCCCCATTCATCACCCGAGCCCTTCCCCTCGACGCCGCTGGCCCGATCTAGTCCGCCCCCTGGTCCTGGTCGCCCTGCTGAGCCTGGCTCCGTTCGGCCTGGTGGCCTGCGCTGCCGATCAGAAACAGGTCGCGATGGGCTGCGGCCATTCGCCAGCCCCCTGCCTGAGCGGCTCCGCCGTGGTCAGTTTGGAGACCAGCAAAGGTGAGGTGCTGCTCAGCCTTGATGGCAGCGCCGCCCCTCTGACCGCCGGCAATTTTCTCGATCTGGTCAAGCGCGGCAGCTACAACGGCACCGCGTTTCACCGTGTGGTGAGGGACCCGGTGCCGTTCGTCGTGCAGGGCGGCGATCCCGCCAGCGCCGATCCCAAGGTGCCCTCCAGCCAGTACGGCACAGGTGATTTCATCGATCCGGACACCGGCGAATCGCGCCAGATTCCGCTGGAGCTGAAGTTGAGCAAAGAACCACTGCCGCGCTACGGCCAGCCCCTCAGCAGTCCGGTGCTCAATCGTGACCTGGTGCTCACCCACCAGCGAGGCGCCCTGGCGATGGCCCGCTCCAACGACCCCAACTCAGCCAGTGCCCAGTTCTATGTGGCCCTGGAGGCCCTGCCCGAACTGGATGGGCGCTACGCCGTCTTCGGCCGCGTCACCCAGGGCATGGACGTGATCGACCGCATCCAGCAGGGCGATCGCATCATCAAGGCCTCGGTCGTTGAAGGGGGCACCCTGGTCAAAGGGCAGCCCTGAGCTCTGGCCTAGCCCTGCCCCAATCCGGACTCAGGCCGGCACCCGTTTCTGGGAGCTGGTGGCCTTCAGCCATTCGGTGTTCACGCCCGAAGCTCGCTCCAGGGCCACCTTGCCCGTCCGGGCGATTTCGAGGATGCCGTATCCCTCGAGCAGCCGCTCCAGGGCCACCAGCTTGCCGGGGTCGCCCACCACCTCAAGGGTGAGGGCGTCATCGGCCACATCGACCACCTTGGCGCGGAACACCTGCACCAGGTCGAGGATGGCGCTGCGGTTTTCGGCCGGGGCCGACACCTTCAGCAGCATCAGCTCCCGCTCCACCGCCGGGATCGTCGAGAGATCGATGACACCAAGCACGTTGACCAGCTTGTCGAGCTGCTTGGTCATCTGCTGCAGCGTGCGGTCATCGCCCTCCACCACCATGGTCAGCCGCGAAACCCCGCGATTTTCGGCCGGACCGACCGCCAGGCTTTCGATGTTGAAGCCGCGGCGGGCAAACAGGCCTGAAATCCGGCTGAGCGCCCCCGATTCGTCCTCGACCAGCACCGACAGGGTGTGCTTCATGTCCGATCCGTCCTTGCGTCCAACGCTACGTGTCGGTTCAGCGGTGCCAGCCAATCCAGCAGAGCCGCGTTGAAGCGCTCCGCCACTTCATCATGGGGACAGTGTCCGGCCTGATCCAGCACCACCAGGGGCAGATCGGCCCTCAGGCGCTGGCATTGCCGGGCCACCTCCAGGGGCACGAGCCTGTCCTGCCGGCCCCAGATCAGCAGCAGGGGCAGACCCAGCCGGTGCAGCAGAGCCGGGGCGGTGCCGGCATGGGGCCGCAGGGCCATGGCGATGCTCATCGCCCTCAGGGCCCGCGGAGCGGTGACGCGGCGGGCGGGGCGGGCAATCAAGCGATGCAACTCCCGATCGCCGATCACCGGACCCAGGTAGGCGCTCTGAATACCCAGATCCAGCAGCGGCGAATGGGCCAGCAGGGGGACCACCAGCTCCAGAGGCAGCAGGCGACACAGAACCACGACCAGGGAGCGCTGCAGTCGCCTGCGCCAGGGTCGCCGCCTGGGCGCCGCCAGGGGCCGCTCCCCGGGGGGCTGGGCCATCAGCAGGGCGGGATCCGGCAGGGGCGCCGCCACCACAGCCCGGATCCAGTCCGGGAAATAAACGCTGCAGCTCAGGGCCACCAGGCCGCCGAGGGAATGGCCCACGACCACGGCCGGCGCCTGCACCACCTGCTCCAGGAAGGCCTGCAACTGCCGGGCCCAGAGGCGGTTGTCGAGGCCGTGGTGACGGTGATAGGCCGGTTGGCTGGAGGCCCCGAAGCCGATCAGATCCAGGCCATATACGCACCAGCCCGCAGCCGCCAGGGGACCGGCATTGCGTCGCCAGTGACCGCTGCCGCTACCGAATCCGTGCAGGAGCACCAGGGGCTGATGGTGGCGCTCCCCCAGCACACGCCAGTGGCAGCCGTGATCGCGCCACCACCAGGTGCCGTGGCATCCCCAGTCAGCCCCCTCGGTCGGGGAGGCAGCGATGGGCTGTTCAGCGGGGAGCTGGGGATGGCCCGGGCGGGCAGGCTGGGGGGCCTCAGACAACGGGGACAGCTCTGGCGATGATCCAGGCAGCGACAGACGCCCCTCACTATTGCGAAGGCTCGGCCCGGCTGGTGATCGGCAGCGGCTTCTTTCGCCCGGAATCCCGGCCGTCCCGGGATTGTTCAGTGCTGCTGGCGCGCACCCTGGCGTTGCAGCGCCCTCTGAGGCTCCTGGATCTGATGGCAGGCTGCGGCATCCGTTCGCTGCGCTGCGGCCTGGAGTCCGAGGCCGCCCTGATCTGGGCCAACGATGCCGATCCCGATCGACTGCCCCTGCTGCAGGCCAACCTGACCGCGCTGCCCCAGGGGGTGGAGGGGCGCTGCACGGCCCTCACCGCCCAGCAGTTGCTGGCGGGCTGCCTGCAACGTCAGGAGCGCTTCGACCTGGTCGATCTCGATGCCTTCGGCTGCGCTTCAGCCCTGCTGCCTCTGGCCCTGGAGGCCGTGGCCTTCGACGGGGTGCTGGTACTGGCGAACACCGATGGCCGTTCTCCCACCGGCCACGACCGCCCGGCGGCGGTACGGCGCCTGGGGGCGGCGGCGCGAGCCCATCCGGCCAGCTGGGAACTGGCCCTGCGGCTGCAGCTGGGCACGGTGGCGCGCAGCGCCTGGGCCCTGGGGCGGGGCATCGAGCCGCTGCTGAGCTTCAGCGAGGGCCGCACCTTCCGCACGGCCGTGCGGCTGTTGCGGCGCCCCAGGGCCGGCGAGGAGAGTTGTCTGGGCATGCTGGCCCATTGCCATGGCTGTGGTGACCAGCAGGTGCAATCCCTGCTGGCCCTGGGCCGCTGGCAACCCTGCGGCTGTGGCTCCAGCCCGCTGCCAGCGCTGGCGGTGAGCGGGCCGCTGTGGATCGGCTGCCTGCAGCATCCGGCCACGATCAGCGCCATGCTCGAGCAGGCCGCTCTCTCACCGCAGACCCTGGCGGGCGAGGGCGAACGGCTGCTCAGGCGCCTGGCGGCCGATCCGGCCCCGACGGCGCGCTGCTGGCCCACCGAGGCCATCGCCCGCGCCCTGGGGCTCAGCCAGCCACCCCTGGCGGCCCTGGTGACAAGCCTGCGGGGGCAGGGCTTCCACGCCGCCGCCAGCGCCGTGATGGCAGGGCAGCTGCGCACTGACGCCCCCTGGTCGCGGATTCTTGAGACAGCCCGGGCCGTTCTGGCAGCCAAGGCTGCTAAATAGGTAGCCACTTCCCCTTTGTCCGGGTCATGGCCTCTGAAATCTTCGGCACCGCCGCGCTGTTCTGGGTGCTGATCCCCATGGGCCTGGCCGGCGGTCTGCTGTTGCTGAAGCTGCTCAAGGACTGAGTCGAGCCGGCGGCGTCCAGATCGCCAACAGCCTCGGCCCTCAGGGTCTTCTGCCTCGCCGTTCGCGCCCGAGTCAGCCGGACCCCTAGGCTCAGCCGGCTTCGGAGGTGGGCAGATGCAGGTTCTGGTTGTCGGTGGAACAGGCACCCTCGGACGCCAGATCGCCAGGCGAGCCCTTGACGCGGGTCATCAGGTCCGCTGCATGGTGCGCTCCCCCCGCAAAGCCGCCTTCCTGCAGGAATGGGGATGTGAGCTGACCCGCGGTGATCTGCTGGAGCCCGAGAGCCTCGACTACGCCCTTGAGGGCCAGGAGGCCCTGATTGATGCGGCCACGGCCCGGGCCACGGACAGTGTCAGCACCTACGCGATCGACTGGGACGGCAAGCAGAACCTGTTCGCTGCCTGCCGCCGAGCTGGCGTCCATCGGGTGGTGTTCCTGTCGCTGCTGGAGGCGGCCCGGCATCGCTCGGTGCCGCTGATGGACATCAAGGCCTGCACCGAGCTCTGGCTTGAGGCCTCCGACCTGGATTACACGATCCTGCGTGGGGCAGCCTTCATGCAGGGCCTGATCAGCCAGTTCGCGATTCCGGTGCTCGAGAGCCAGACCGTCTGGGTGAGCGGCTCGCCGACGCCGATCGCCTACATGAACACCCAGGACGTCGCCCGCTTCGCCGTGGCGTCCCTGGACCATCCCCAGACCCTGCGGCGGGCCTTTCCCGTGGTCGGCCCGAAGGCCTG
This sequence comes from Cyanobium sp., assembly GCA_049282435.1. Taxonomy (GTDB): domain Bacteria; phylum Cyanobacteriota; class Cyanobacteriia; order PCC-6307; family Cyanobiaceae; genus Cyanobium. The sequence goes on from JBAPUA010000179.1 coordinate 5,365, forward strand.
GATCACCGGGGAGATCACCCAGCTGTGCGAGAAGTACAGCGGCAAATCGGCGCGGGTGTTCCGGGTGCCACCGGCCCTGCTGTCGCTGTTGCAGGGCGTGACCGGCTTCTTCGAGAGCAGCCTGAACGTGGCCGAACGCCTGGCCTTCGCCGAGGTGGTCAGCGCCGGCGGCTGCTTCGATGCGCCGATGGAGGAGAGCTACGAAGCCTTCGGCCTCGATCCGACCGAAACCACCCACCTCGAGGACTACCTCAGGGAGTACTACGACACGATCCTCAAGCGCCTGCGTGAGATGGAGTCGGATCTCGACAAGGAAGCCAAGAAAAAACTGCCCTTCTGAGTCCACTGGCGGCAGCGCCAGTTCATGTGTACTATCACAAGAATCGCCCGTACCAGCTTTCCCCATGGCCATTGCCCAGATCAAGAATCTCCAGCGCCGGCTGGCCAATCTCGAGGAGGAGGCCACCGAGGAAGTCAACCGCGCCTGCGGCCATGAGCTCTGGCAGAGCCTGGGCTTCGACGCCCTCGACACCCTGGAGGATCCCGATCGCCGGGCGCGGGCCAACTATTACTACGGCCAGCTGCAGACCGTGCGCGAGCTGAAGGACGTCCTCAGCTGAGCGCGAAGCTCCAGCCCGCCGATCCCACCTGTCGACGGCACAGACCGTCCGCCTGAAGTGATGTTGGGATCCCGCCGGCATGGCTGCGGCCCCTTCCGGCGAGGTTGGTGGGGCCAGTCGCAAGCCGCAGGCTTCGGCAACTGGGGCAGGGCTGCCTCAAAGTCGAGATCTTGGCCCGCACTGGCGGCGGAACGACGCAATGCCGCCTGATCAAGCGCTGACGACGACTGGATCCCTGAGGAAGAGCAGCCTTCGGGATGCCTGGTTGACAGGACTTTCAGGCAGCCCTGGCAACTGGGGCTTCGCTGCCGCGCTTCGAAACAACTGATCCAGCAGGTTTTCAGGACCTGGCTCAGGGGGAGCCTGGCTTGCGGCACCGCCTCTGGAGCGCCACGCCCTGACAGCGGAGGTCGGATGGTGCCATCGGGCGGAATCCGACCATCCCGTCTGATCAGCAGCCCCGGACCCAGCGATGGGATCTCAGGTCGGGGGATTGCCGCCAACTGCCGTTGGTGGGCGAAACCCTGAATCCCAGCCTGCGTCGTGACTGACACCCTGGTCCGAGGCTGCCCGCTCAGGCCCCGAGGAGCGAGGGGTTCCCCGGACCTGTGGCGAGGGGCGTTGCAGCAGATCCGCCAACCGAGCCTGCTCCTCGCCACTGGGCCGACGCCATTGTCCCGGCCGCAATCCCGCCAGGCTCAGGGGTGGCCCCCCATCCATCAGATCGATGGCCACTCGCCGCAAGCGCAGGGTCGGCAGGCCCACGGCCGCGCTCATGCGCCGCACCTGCCGATTGCGACCTTCGCGCAACTCCAGTTCCAGCCAGCTGGTCGGCAGGTTGAGGCGATGGCGGATCGGCGGGTCCCGCTCCGGCAGATCAGCCGGCGGCGCCATCGCCCGGGCTCTGGCCGGCAGGGTGCGCTGCCCCTGAATCACCAGCCCCCGCCTCAGGGCCTCAAGGGCCTCGGCACTGACCAGGCCCTCCACCTGCACCTGATAGCGGCGCCAGTGACCCCAGCGGGGATCGGTGAGTCGTTGCTGCAGGGGGCCGGTGCTGGTCAGCAGCAGCAAGCCCTCGCTGTCGGCATCAAGGCGCCCGGCGGCATAGACATCGGCCAGCGGAATCCAGGTGGCGAGGGTGTCCCAGCGGCTGCCAGCTTCCGGAGTGAACTGACTGAGAACCCCGTAGGGCTTGTGGAACAGCAGAGTGGTCACGGAGGCGACTTGCAGACGCTCTTGGCTGAGGCCCTGCCTTCAGGCGTTCTGACGGGCCCGCCAGAGGTTGACGATGCCAATCGAGATCAGCAGCAGGCCCAGATCCATCGACACGGGGGGCAGGATCATGGACCGAAGCGACGGGCGTTGCGCAGGACCCTAATCGCCGCGGAGCCAGCAGCGCCGCCGCGCCCTCCAGAGCGCGCGAAGATGAGAGCCTGCTACGGCTGACTGGGGCCGATGTCAGCCCTGCGGCGGCGAGGGCCTCCGCCGCTGATGCTCTGCGGTGTGGTCCTGGGCTGAGGGTCCGGCTGGCCGACCAGGTGTGGGCGGTCACGGAAGCGGCAGCCCTCTAGAATCAGAAATCACTTCGCAGCACGGCCCATTTCCGCATGATCGAGACCTCCGGCGTGATTGAGAAGGAACAGGGCAACGGGTTCTACCTCGTCACCCTGGAACAGCCGGCCGGTCACCAGTGCCTCTGCCGGGCCGCGGGCAAGCTCACCAAGTTCCGCATCAAACTGCTGGCCGGCGACAAGGTGCTGGTTGAGATCAGTCCTTACGACCTCTCGCGTGGACGCATCACCTACCGGGAGCGCAACGCCGGTGCCACCGGTCCCCGTCCCGGCGGCAATCGCCCCGGTGGCCCCAGGCGGCGTTGAGGGGCGCTGCTCACTGCCAGGTCCAGTGAGGAAGCCTGCCATGTGATCGGGTTTGCGGCGGCTGAACCAGCAGGCTCCTGAGTCCCAGGGGCCCGTTGGGGCGTTCGCAGATCTGCCGTACCGCGGGCACGTCTGCCGTCGTCACGGGCTTTCCATCGCTGCAGAATTTTTACCCTCAAAAGTCTTGTGAGCAGCAGCCAGCTCGAAGCTGGCTGGAGCAACTTCCAGAGAGCCGGGCCCGAGGCCCCAATGTCCAGAACCTGCCCAACACCACTGAATCCTCCTGTCTGCCGAGATGACGACGCGACGTGGTCTGACCGCTTGGGCAGCCGCCCTGAGAAACGGCGTTGATCCCGGTGCTGGTCCGCGGCGGGGGCGGGGCCAGCCACCGTCTTGATGGCGAACCAGGCACAGACAGAGCCGTTTCAGCCGTTTGCGGTCACCCCCCCCTGCATCAGCGGCAAGCTCAGCCCAGGCTGGAGGGGCAGCTCCCGGGGCAACGGACTGGCTGGTCAAGCTGCCGCCTCCGTTCAGACGGTCACGGCCAGCAGCGCATCAATGGCCTGCCGAAACTCGCTGCGTTGCTTCACCCCCTTCCACTGCTGCTTGAGCTCCTTGCGGAAGAACAGCTGCACTGTCGGGGTGCCGCTGACGCCGGCCTGGACGGCGATCTCCTGATCCGCTTCGATGTCGATCTCGACGCCCTGGGCGCGGCCGCCAAGCTCAGCGAGCACCCGCTTGAGCTGAGGTTTAAGGACATGACAGGGTCCGCAGCTGGGGGAGGTGTAGACCACCAGCAGAGGATTGGGGCTGTCGTGATAGAGCTTGCGCAGGGCAAAGCCGCCCTTTTGCCAGAGGGTGGTCGGATCAAAGTTGGCCTCATCGCTGATGGCCGTCCGCTTCGGTTCGCCCACGGCTATGGGTTCGACCGGATCCCGGCTCACCGACACCACCAGGTTGTGGTGACTGAGCCAGCGCTCGGCGGCCAGAGCCGCCTGACAGCCACTTCCGGCAGCGGTGATTCCCTGTCGCCATTCGGCATCCGCCACATCGCCAGCGGCATAGACCCCTTCGATGCTGGTTTCCGGCCGGCCCGGCTGGGTGATCAGATAGCCGCCACTGTTGAGCTGCAGTTGATCCCTGACCAGCCGAGTGTTCGGCGTGTGGCCGATGGCATAGAAGAGGCCGCGCACAGACAGTTGTCTGGTGCTGCCGTTGCCGGTATCGCTCAGGGTGATGGCCCTCATCCACTGGTCGTCGCCACTGGCATCGGCCACCTGGCTACGCCAGTGCACGGTGATCGCCGGGTTGGCCAGCACCCGGTCGGCCATGGCGGCGCTGGCCCGCAACTGCTCGCCGCGCACGATCAGATGCACATGGCTGCCGTATTTAGTGAGATAGACGGCCTCTTCGCAGGCGGAGTCACCACCGCCAACCACCGCCAGCTCCTCGCTGCGGAACTGGGGCGTGGCCCCATCGCAAATGGCGCAGGCACTGATGCCTCGGCTCCAGAAGCGCTCCTCGTTGGGCAGCTGCAGCCGATTGGCGCTGGCGCCGGTCGCCAGGATCAGAGCCTGGCTGCGGATCGTGCGGCCTTCGGCGGTGATCCGGAACGGGCGTTGCGACAGGTCGATCGCCTCGGCATCGGCCTCCAACAGCCGGGTGCCCCAGCGCAGAGCCTGAGCCTTGCAGCGATCCATCAGCTCCGGACCGAGGATGCCATCGGGAAAGCCCGGGAAGTTCTCGACATGGGTTGTGGTCATCAGCTGACCACCGGGAATGCCGCCATCCTGGAAACCGGTGATCAGCAGAGGGCTGAGATTGGCCCTGGCCGCATAGATCGCTGCGGTGTAACCGGCGGGGCCGGAACCGACGATCACCAAATTTTCGATCGCCTCAGCGCCGTCCTGGTCAACTGCCTTGGTGCCCTGGCGATCCCGCTGCTCATCACCCATCACCTGGAACCCCTGTGGTGCTGGCCAGGAGCTTAGGGAGCGAACTCCACAAGGCGCCGATCAGCTGGTTGAGCCCCAAATCCCGAAGCTGCGCGACGGAATCAGGAATTTGGCGGCGCCCCGTTGCCAGAATCTTCCAATTTACTTTAGATTCCCGTGCGTCCGTCCGTTTCCGGCTTGCGCTCCAGGACCAGATGGCTAGGCACCATCAGCACATTGGCCTGGAGTACATCAGGGTGATGTTCCAGGCTCACCAGCCACTCCCTGAACTCCTCGCTCAAAGCAAAACTCTCCTCGTAGAGCTCTCGGCTATCAAGAGCGGCTCTACGAGCCAGGGCCCAGCAGACAGCCACTGTCAGCCGGCGATGCACCCTGGCATCCATGCTGTTTTCGTTCTCAGCCTCAGATGGGCTGGATCCACTGTCGCGCGGGGAGGGGTTGGTTGAGTCATGGTTTGGCCCAGACATGACCTTGCTCCGGCTTAGCTCACGTTGCCGGCTCCTGGGCCAACCGGCGGTGTTGGTTGACACAACGTCGCACATCGTCGAGCCCTGGAACGCGGTCTTCCGGTACGGATGCCTAACCTCCACGACCCAGAAATCCGGGCAACTGGGGGCCGGTCATGCGGATCATGGCGCCGGCGTCGTCCGCCAGAGCCTGCAGCGGAAACCGCGCGTCAGCAGGGGCTGAACCCGGCTCCGCCGACGGCGATCCGGCCGCAGTCTGGGTGCGGATCACATAGGGCTCACTCAGCGACCAGTTGCGGGCATGGCCAATCAGCAGGGGATCGGCTGGTGCATATATGTAGGAGGGATGCCGCGGAATTGCCTCACATCCGGCGCGCTCGCCATCCATGCGCACGGCCCGGGTGATCGCCTGCACGAAGCGACTGCGGGTCACCACGGTGGTCAGATAGGCGACCACCCTCAGCCTCGGGGCGTCAAAACCCTCGGCACACATGTCGATGCTCACCAGCCAATCGGCCTCTCCCGCCTGAAAGGCCGCCAGCCGGGCGGCAGCCTCGGGATCCTGGGAATGGACTAGGTGCACCCGATCGCCCTCGCCTTCCAGCAGGCCGGCGATCGTGCCGGCATGTTCGATGTCCCGGGCGATCACCAGTCCTCCAGCGCCGGCGTGCTCCAACCGCACCCTCTGCAGCTTGCCCCGGGCTTGAAGCAGCAGCCTCAGGGCAATGCCTCCCCCATCCCCCAGGCGGATGGCCCGGCGCAAGTTGCGGGCCCGCCAGCTCTCGCGCTGCTCACAGGAGACCGGCGACGCTTCCCGCTGGCCCGCCAGCCCTCGGCGCCCGTGCTCCACCCAGCCGTCCTGAAAGCGGAATTCCAGGGGCCTCACATCGCCGGCCATGATCAGCCTCCGGGGTTCGACGCAGAGATCGGGCACGATCCGCTCGGCGATGGTGCCGTTCTCCTCCACCCGCAGGCGTCGGGCCGCACAGAAGGCCAGGTTGTCCGCCCGGAACGGGGTGCCCGAGAGGCCCAGGCGCAGCCTGGCGCCGGAGCTGAGGATCGAAAAGGCATGGCCCCAGGCCGTCGCCTCCGGTTCTTCCGGATCCAGACCCAGGTGATGCACCTCGTCGGCGATCGCCAGCCAGCGGCAGCGATCCAGAGCGGGCAGCAGATCCAGCTCCAGACGCTGGCGATGGCGTGCCGCCGCCTGGTAGCTGAGCAGCAATCCGTCGCCATCACCCAGCGACTCCCAGTTCCCCTGCCACTCCCGCAGCGTCAGGCCCAGCTGGGCCGAGGCCGACAGCCACTGACGCGCAATGGTGGTGCGGTGGCAGAACACCACAAAACGATCGAGCCGTCCCTCGTGCTGCAGCCGCTGGAAGCTGAGCAGGGCGCCAAGGGTTTTGCCGGCCCCAGGTCCGGCATGGATCAGAACGTCCTGACCGGCTGGGCCCGCGGACACCAGGCGGGCCCTCAGCAGCTGAATCAATCGGCTCTGCCAGTCCCGCGGTTGCAGCCGCGGCATCGCGGCCCGGTTGGGAGATCCCTCACGGCTCCCCAGGTCAAACGACGGCATCGGCATCGCCCGATTCTGGGGGGCAGACCAGGGGAGAGGCCTGCGCGGCCTCAGGTTGAGTCCGAACCCCCATGGGGCATCGGCCGCTGGTGTCTCCAGCTGCCGGCCATCGATCTCTCCGGGATCCCGGCCCCGCTTCCGCCATGGCCCGTGACCATGATCCAGTCTCCGAAGCGCGCCGGCAGCTGAAGCGCTGCTGGCTTCAGGACTGAGATCTCGACCCGATGATTCTGCGGATGCGGCGGCTGCGCCACCACGGCGCCCTGCCCCAGGCCGATGGCCTGGGGCAGGAGCCCCTGATCTGAACAGCGGTCGCCGCTAAGCACACCAGGGTTGCCTGCGGGGGGTGAAATCCGACTCGGTCCGGCCCTCAGACCACGGCTTCGGCGTGATTCACCAGCAGGTGCTCCACCTCCGTCAGATCGTCGCTGGCAGCCCGATGGGCCCGCTCGAAGTCACCACCGGCGTCCTCCAGCATCCGCTGGGCCATGCGATCGAGCAGATCGTCGCGGTTCTCGGCCAGGAAGGTCAACAGCTCCTCTTCGATCAGGTAGCGAATGCCTTTGCCCCGCAGCGCATTGTCACTGGCCTCGGCGATGGTGCCCTGCACCAGCTCCTTGACGAATAACCGCTGCACCTCACTGCTGCGCAGGAAACTCTCCATCGCATTGATGGTGCCGTCGACGACCGTGCGCTCAACTTCGGCGGGCTCGGCCGAGAGCTTGAACTCCCAGTCGAGATGGCGACGCTGCCAGCCCTGCTGATGCAGATCCGGCATCACGGTCTGGCAGAAGCTGTCCACCGAGATCTCATAGATGCGCTCCGCCAGGCGCTCACACCAGTCGCTGCCATGGGCCGAAAGGCTGCGCTCGACGTCTTCACGGGCCACAGCGTGGCCGCCGTGGTGGCTGTGGCAGACGCCGTCGGGACATTCCAGGGCGGAAAGGGCCATCGATCAATCGGGATCACACAAGGTCCATGCCTAGCCAGCGATCGCCAGGGGCCCGACGGGCTTCAGAAAGTCTGCGCATTGCCGATCCAGAGCCGGTGGCAAGCGGGAGGCCGCGCAGGTGGGCGAGTCCGCACATACGCAGCACTTTGGCTTGTTTAACCAGCTCGGCTTCTTCTAATGGAGAGAGTCTGCGGATCTAGGCCGTTGTTGACGATGCTGGTACCCCGGGAGTTCTCTCCCGGTGAGAAGCGGGTTGCAGCCACACCGGAAACGGTGAAACGGCTGCTGAGCAAGGGAGTGTCCCTGAAGGTGGAATGCGGAGCCGGTCTTGCGGCCGGCTTCCTCGACGACGACTTCGCGGCAGTCGGGGCCGAGCTGCGGTCGGCAGCAGAGCTGCCCTGGGAGGAGGCCGATGGGGTGCTGTGCGTGAATCCGCCAGCGAGCGAATCCCTGGACCGCCTGCGGCCCGGCTCGCTGCTGGTGGGCCTGCTGGCCCCGTATGGCGCCCGCGAGCTGACCGAGACACTCAACCGGCGTCAGGCCTCGGCGATCGCTCTGGAGCTGTTGCCCCGGATCAGCCGGGCTCAGACGATGGATGTGCTGTCCTCCCAGGCCAATATCGCCGGGTATAAGGCGGTCCTGCTGGCGGCGGCGGCGCTCGATCGCTATGTGCCGATGCTGATGACGGCGGCCGGCACGATTCAGCCGTCCCGGGTGCTTGTGCTGGGGGCGGGCGTTGCCGGTCTGCAGGCCGTCGCCACGGCCAAGCGCCTGGGCGGGGTGGTCTACGTCTCCGATGTCAGGCCCGCCGTCAAGGAACAGGTGGAATCCCTGGGCGGCCGCTTCATCGATCCGCCCGAGCTCGACGAGAAGCCGGCTGAACAGGGCGGTTACGCCAACCAGGCCAGTGAGGCCTTCCTCGCGGCCCAGCGCCAGCAGCTGGCCGAACAGTTGGCCCTCGCCGACATCGTGATCTGCACCGCCCTGGTGCCGGGCCGACCGGCCCCCCGCCTGATCAGCGAGGCGATGCTCGACGGCATGCGGCCCGGCTCAGTGGTGGTGGACCTGGCCGTGGCCCAGGGGGGCAACTGCTTCGGTTCCGTCGCCGGCGAGACGGTGGATCGCAAGGGCGTGCAGCTGATCGGGGCCGATGCCCTGCCCAGCAGCGTGCCCAACCATGCCAGTGCCCTGTATGCCCGCAATGTGGCGGCCCTGATCGAGCACGTGCTCGGCGATGGCGCCCTGCAGCTCGATCCGCAGGATCCGATCCTCGAGGGCTGCCTGCTCACCCATGGCGGTCTCTGCCGCCGTGACGACGTCGTCTATCCCAACGGAGCTTCGTGATGAGTGTTCTTTCCCAGGCCCTCTGGGTGCTGCTGCTCGGCAGCCTCCTTGGCCTTGAACTGATCGGCAAGGTGCCCCCCACCCTGCACACACCGCTGATGTCCGGCGCCAATGCAATCAGCGGCATCACGGTGCTGGCTTCGCTGACCCTGATCCAAAAAGCCGGCGACAACCAGGCCCTGCTGCTGATCGCCGCTTTGTCGCTCGGCTTCGCGCTTTACAACGTCGTCGGCGGCTTCCTCGTCACCGACCGCATGCTCGCCATGTTCCGCCGCAAAGGAGACGCCTGATGACCAGTCCTTTTTTGTCCATGGATCTGCTGACCGATGCCATTGATCTGGTGGCGGTGCTGCTGCTGGCGCTGGGGATCAAGGGCCTCTCCAAGGTGCGCTCGGCCCGGGGCGCCAACCAGCTGGCCGCAGTGGCAATGGGCCTGGCGGTGCTCGGCCTGCTGATCGAGATCCAGCCCGGCCCGCTGGCCTGGCTGTGGATTGCGGCCGGCAGTGCCGCCGGTGGTCTGGCCGGCCTGATCACGGCGCGGCGCGTGCCGATGACCGCCATGCCCGAGGTGGTGGCCCTGTTCAACGGCTGCGGTGGCCTGGCCTCGCTGCTGGTGGCCGTGGGGGTGGCCCTTTTTGACAGCACCAGCGCTGACATGGTGGCCCTGGTGTCGATCGCCATTTCCGTGTTTGTCGGGGCGATCACCTTCAGCGGCTCGATCGTGGCGATGGCCAAGCTGCAGGGCTGGCTGGACACACCGGCCTGGACCCAGAGCTCGGTGCGCCACGTCGTCAACATCGCCCTGGCGGTGCTGTCGCTGGTGGGAGCCGTGCTGCTGCCCGGCGATCCCACCGGAGCGCCCCTGTGGCTGCTGGTGATCGGCTCCAGTCTGCTGGGCGTGGGGGTCACCCTGCCGATCGGCGGCGCCGACATGCCGGTGGTGATTTCCCTGCTCAACTCCTATTCCGGTGTGGCGGCCGCGGCCGCCGGTTTCGTGGTGGGCAGCCAGCTGTTGATCGTGGCCGGCGCCATGGTCGGTTCGGCAGGTCTGATCCTGACCCAGGTGATGTGCACAGCGATGAATCGTTCACTGCTGAGCGTGCTGTTCGGCGGCGCGCTCGGAGCCAGCGGCGGTGGTGCCGTGGGCGGCGGCGGCAGTGAGGCCGGTTACACCCGCATCACCAGCTGCAGCGCCGAGGAGTGCGCCATGGCGCTGGAGCAGGCGGAGCGGGTGGTGTTCGTGCCGGGCTACGGCCTGGCGGTGGCCCAGGCCCAGCACGCCCTGCGGGAACTCTCCAAGCTGCTCGAGGCCCATGGCGTCGAAGTGAGCTATGCCATTCACCCGGTGGCCGGTCGCATGCCCGGCCACATGAATGTGCTGCTGGCTGAAGCGGATGTGCCCTACGAGCAGCTGATCGAGATGGACATGATCAACCCCGAGTTTCCGCGCACCGATGTGGTGATCGTGCTCGGGGCCAACGATGTGGTCAACCCGGATGCCAAGAGCGATCCGACCAGCCCCCTGTACGGCATGCCCGTGCTCGAGGTGGATCAGGCCCGTCAGGTGTTCGTGGTCAAGCGCAGCCTCGGGGCTGGCTATGCCGGCATTGCCAATGCCCTGTTCGAGCTGCCCCAGACAGCGATGGTGTTTGGCGATGCCAAGGCGGTGCTCAATGGCCTGCTGAGCGAGCTGCGCAGCATGGGTGTCGGCAAGGTGGTGGCGAAGAAGGAGAAAGTGACAGCTTGAAAGTGGCCGCTTGAAGGGCAAATGAATCGGGGGGCAGCCATCCCCCGATTCTGGCTTGCATCAAATTTCTGGACGGACAGACCATCTGGTCCGTTCGTCATCTGACGGCAAAAGCTCACTCCAATTAACCCTTGAGCAGGATTGGAGCCCACTGTTTGGACCGCTGGATCCTAAAAAATCACACTGGATCATAGGAATTCAGCGGGACAAGGAACATTAGAACCTGACCGAGCAATGGTACTGGCAACGATGGCGGCGGCACAGACGGTGGCCCAGAGCATGGTTCAGCTGATCGATAGTCGAGCCCTTTGCAGCGAAGAGAAAACATCAAGAATGGCTCAAAACTGTAACCGGATCAGCAACAAAGCTCCTCAGAGTAGAGCAAAGGCTCTGGCATCGGCCGACATCTAATCGAAGCGACCATCAGGCGTTGCGAAAAGCTCTTAACTTGAAGTGTCGGTTGAAGCGATAGTCGAACCTGCCCCAGTTCAGCTGGACCGTTGCGGAGCCAGGGTGTCGTAGGCCCAGGCGAAGGACTCCCCCAGGGCCCGGCGCAGCACCCGGTCCTGTTCAAAGGCTGCCAGTGCCTGTTCGAGACTGCCGGGCAGGGGCCGGGCGGTGCCCGGTGCTGGCGGATCGGTGTAGGTGTTGGCGTCGCTGCGGGGGCCGGGATCCAGATCCCGCTCGATGCCATCGAGACCCGCCGCCAGCACCGCCGCCTGCAGCAGGTAGGGATTGGCGGCGCCGTCGGCCAGCCGCAACTCCAGCCGCTGGTCATCGGGAATGCGCACCATGTGGGTGCGGTTGTTGCCGCCGTAGCTGATCCAGGCCGGCGACCAGGTGGCACCGGAGCTGGTGTCAGCGCGGGCCAGGCGGCGATAGCTGGCCGGGATCGGGTTGGTGAGGGCGCAGAGGGCGGGGGCGTGGGCCAGCAGTCCCGCCAGGAAGTGATAGGCCAGGGGGGAGAGCCCCTTCTCACCGGCGGGATCGTGGAAGAGATTGCGGCCGTGTCCATCCCACAGCGACACATGCAGATGGGCGCCGTTGCCGGTCAACCCCGCGATCGGCTTGGGATCGAAACTCACTTCGCAGCCGTGCTTCTCGGCCAGGGTGGCGGCCATCACCTTGAAGAAGGCGTGCCGGTCGGCGGTGGTCAGGGCTTCGCTGTAAGTCCAGTTGAGCTCGAACTGGCCGTTGGCATCCTCGTGGTCGGCCTGATAGGGGCCCCAGCCCAGCTCCTCCATGGCGCCGATCAGCTCACTGATCAGCGGATAGCGCCGCATCAGGGCCAGCTGGTCGTAACAGGGTTTGGGCTGCCGGTCCAGCCGGTCGGCCACGCCGCCCTCGAGCGGATCCAGCAGAAAAAACTCCGCCTCGACACCGCTGCGGCACTCAAGACCCAGGGCCGCAGCCCGCTCCAGCTGGCGCTGCAGCACCCGCCGCGGCGCCTGTTCCAGCGGCTGCCCCTGCACCGACAGGTCGGTGGCCACCCAGGCCACCTCCTGTTGCCAGGGCAGCACCATCAGGCTGGCCGGATCGGGATGGGCCAGCACATCCGGATCGGCCGGCGTCATCGCCAGCCAGGCGGCAAAGCCAGCGAAACCCGCCCCGTTGGCGGCCAGGTCAGCGACAGCGGCAGCGGGCACCAGCTTGGCTCGCTGCACCCCGAACAGATCGCTGAAGGAGAACAGGAAATGGCGGATGCCATGGTCGGCGGCAAAACGGGCCAGGTCGGTCATCGGAACGGGCGGAACTGGCGGGGGATGGCGAAGCGGGGGGTGAGGCGGGGGCGATGACCGACCTGGGGTGTGAGGTCACCGAACGGTCCGCTGGCTCCAGGGAGCTGAGGGCGGCTCCTGCTGAAGCGCTGGCCGCCGGCCGCGGTCGATGGGCAGGACCTCGCAGGGGACGAGGCTGCGGTACGAGGGCGGGGAGCTGGTCTGCGCGGTGGGGCGGTCTCACGTCCTTCAGGAGCGTGTCTAAGGCGATCCGCCGCCGTTTCAGGTTCAGGGTGGGCCGAATCCCGACTTGCTGTGCCCCCCGGCCCCGCCAGTAGCTATTCAGGCGCGGCTGTTCAGCTGTAGCTGTTCAGTCGATGGCTGTTTAGCTGTGGCAGAGCTCGTCCAGCAGCGCCCGCAACTGGGCCTGCAGGGCGGGGCTGTCCCGCGGATTGCCAGCCCGGTGGCCCAGGTCGGAGTCGAGCACATGCAGGCGCGCCCGGGGGATCAGGGCCGCTTCGGCGGCACAGTCGGCCGGGGGGAAGTAGAGGTCATGACGGCCTGCCACCACGGCGCAGCGGGCCTGGATCCGGCCCAGGGCGGCGGCCAGGTCGGCGTCCTGATCGCCACTGCTAAAACCGGCGGCGGCAGCCACATCGCAGCCCAGCCAGACATCGAGCATGGCGATCAGATCGCGGGGATCATGGCGGCGATAGGCGGGCAGCCAGGCTTGCTCCACGTAGCTCTCCACATCGGCGAAGCCCAGGTCGCGATGGCCGCCCCGCCGGTAAAAGGCCTGACTGGCGGCCCAGCTGGCATAGATCAGGGCGAAGCTGCGCAGTCCCCGTTCGGGCCTGGCGTCGAAGCCACAGCCGTTCCAGGCTGGGTCGGCGGTCAGCGCCTGGCGCAGGCTCAACAGGAACAGGCGGTTGTGGTCGGTGGTGCGGGCCGTGCCACAGAGGCAGCAGAGCCGCTGAACGCGCTCCGGTTCGAGCACGGCCCAGTGGTAAGCCTGCTGGGCGCCCATGGACCAGCCATAGATCAGGGCTGGACTCTCAACCCCGAAGCGTTCCTCCAGCAGCTGGCGCTGAGCCCGGACGTTGTCGGCGTGACGCACGGGCCAGCCCTCCGGAGCCAGCGCCGGACCACCGTTGCTGGGACTGCTGGAGCGGCCGTTGCCGAACTGGCTGACCAGCACGATGCACCAGCGCTCGGGATCGAGGATCGGACCGATCAGCCAGTCGATGTCCTCGGGCCAGGCGCCGTAGGAGCTGGGATAGAGCACCAGGTTGGAGCGGGCCGCGTTGAGCTCGCCGTAGACGCGGTAAGCCAGTCGGGCGCCTTGGAGGATCGGCCCCCTGGCCAGGGGCAGATCGCCGAGCTGGAACAGCTGATCCACCGCCGCGGGCGAACGGGGCAGGCTCATGGTGGTGGCTCGGCCCGATCGTCTGGCCGGCGCAGCTTCGAGCAGGGCTGATCCGCTCTGAGCTCAACGGCGGCCAGCCCAGCTGCATGAACGGCCGGCGGACTGGGCGGCAATCCCATCAGCCGGCCCCGGGGGCTGGGGCCGGCGCCACCTCGGGGCCCCCCGGGGGCTGGGGGGGCAGGGCCAGGGACCGGAGATCGGCCAGAAAACCGCGATGAACCCGCAGGTAGCCCCGATCGCGATGTTGGATACCGGGAGCCAGGTGACGGTGGGCCCTGGCCAGGACGTGGAACGGCAGGGAGGGATAGAGGTGGTGTTCGCCGTGGAAGGGCATCTGCCACATCAACCAGCGCAAGGGCGCCAGGGTCAACGTGGTGCGGGTGTTGCGCAGGCCATCCGGCACAAAGGGGCAGCCGCCGTGCTCAGCCAGCATCACAAAGCGCAGCAGGGGCTGGGCCAGGGCCAGGGGCAGCAACCACAGCCAGAACAGCAGAGCGTTGCCCGCGGGAATGGAGGCGAGCAGCAGCCCCCCGTAGACCGCCATCTGCAGCTGGATCGAGCGGCGCACGGCCGGGATCGCATCGGCGCTGATGTAGGGCCGGCCGCGGAAATCGCCGCGCAAGCCGGCCCAGTGGCCGCGCAGCTTGCCGATCCACCAGGGGATGGCGCTCAGCTCCAGCAGGTAGGCGGCCAGGTCGGTGGGGGGGCTGTCCTCCAGCTCGGGATCCAGCCCGGGGAGATGGGTGTAACGGTGGTGCCACTGGTGGTAGCGGCGATAGAAATCGGCGTTGTAGAAACTCAGGACTCCGGCCCACCAGGCGACGCTGTCGTTGAGCCGGCGGCTGGCGAAAGCGGTGCGATGGCCGCATTCGTGCATGGCACAGAAGCCGAAGGCCAGCCCCAGGCCCAGCAGCCCCAGCCCCAGCAGCCGCAGCGGCCAGGGGATGGACTGGCCGGCGGCTGAGCCGCTCAGGGGCAGGCCCCAGAGCAGGGCCCCGACCAGCAGGAGGGAGCCGTGGAACGCCAGTTGCCTCAGACCTGGGCCGTCGCGCCGTTGGTTGAGCTGGGCCAGCTCGGCTGGGCTGAGCAGATCGGTGGGGCTGAGCTGATGGGTGCCGCTGGGCAGATCGGTGGTGCCGTGCAAGTCAGTGGTGCCGTGCAAGTCAGTGGTGACGAGCAAGTCAGTGGCGCTGGGCAAGTCAGTGGGGCTGGGCAAGTCAGTCGCTCTGGACAAGTCAGTGGTGCTGGCCCGATCGGTCGGGGAGGCACCGGTCCTGGAGGATCCGGGCTCCGCCCCGGAGGCCTGGGATCGAAGGGATGCCGCCGTCACGCCGGTGTCACACAGACACCCCATCTTCAGGGGCGGGGACTCCGGGCCGTGTCCAGCCTGAACACCCATGACCTGTCGAAGCCTGACCTGCTGCAACCCTGCCCAGGTGGCGCTGCTGCAATCGAGCTGCCGGGGAGGCGGCCTCCCCGTCCCGGTCCCTTGATGAGGCGACCGGGCCCTGGCCTTCCGGCTCTCTCAGCCCCGGTCCGCTTGGATCTGTCCGAGATCGCGGCGCAGCAATAGATAGAGGTATTCGGGATCGCGATACTGGCCCGGCAGGCAGTCGTGCAACTGGGCCAGGCGCTGCCAGCAGACCGTGCGCTGGATGCTGCTGAGACTCCGGCCTTCGCGGATCAGCAGCCGCATGGCCTTGCAGTACATCGAGTAGCCAGCCTCCAGCTCGCCGATGGTGACCGTGGATTTCTGCGGCCTGGGCGGTTCCGTCGTCGGTGCATCGGCCGGGTCCTGGGAGACGGAGATGATGGGGCGCATCGCTTGATCGGCCGCGCAGCTGCCCGCTCAATCTCGATCGATCCGCTCCCCGACCGATCCCCCCATCCGGGGACATTGCGGCCTGGGCCCTCGCTGCCCGCGCTTTGGCTTCCCCAACTTTGGATACCGCCACCGCGGACCTGGACTCTGACCTGTTCGCTCAGGGCGAGACTGACGGTTGCATCAGCGCTGCACCATGCCGCAGCGCATGCCCTTGAGCACCGCCTGCAGGCGATTGTTCACGCCCAGGGTCTGCAGCAGCCGCTTGGTGTAGGTGCGGGCCGTCTCCTCGCTGACCACCAGCTGGCGGGCGATGTCCCGATCACTGAGTCCGCGGGCCAGCAGATCCAGCACTTCGTATTCCCTCGGCGTCAGCCGGGGACAGCTCAGGTAGGGCAGCTTGCCGATGCGCAGGGAGGGGCTGCGGTACACGTGATGGCCGATCACCGCCATCACCGCGGCCTGCAGCGGTCGCTGATCGTCGACCACATCCGCCTCGGCCACCACCGCCTCCAGCCAGGGCGCCTCGGCGTATTCCGCCGGAATCACATCGCCCAGGGCCAACACCAC
Organism: Cyanobium sp.; assembly: GCA_049282435.1. Taxonomy (GTDB): domain Bacteria; phylum Cyanobacteriota; class Cyanobacteriia; order PCC-6307; family Cyanobiaceae; genus Cyanobium. Next base: position 21,439 of record JBAPUA010000179.1, read on the forward strand.
AACCTTCAGGGAGCCGTGGGCCTGGCGAGCCTTGCGGGCGAGCTCAAAGCCATTGCCGACCTCCAGATGGTCCGTGCAGATCAGCAACTCGTAGGGTTCCCTGGCCAGGTACTGCAGACAGGAGGCTTCATCGGTGACGGCACAGCCGATCAGGCTGCGGTCCTGGAAGCTTTCGCAGAACGACCGGAGCAGGAAACGACCCTTCATGGCGAATGCCACCCGGCCGCTGACACAGGCCGACAGCAGCAGATCGTCGAGTCGGGAGCCCTCGAGCGAGTCGAGGAACGGTGTCAGATCCATGCAGCGGCCCGGATCCAGGTTTTACAACCTATCCAGCGCCGGCCCAATCCGTGCCCTGGACAGACGATGCGAGCGCTGCGTCCAGGCCCATGGTCCCCAGGGCCGATCGTCGCCAGGGCCCGGATTTCCAGAATGGATTAAGGTTTTGACGTTCGAAGAAGGTGTATGGACGAGAACCATCCTGTGCTCACGGCGCTGAAGCTCAAGCTTGATGCCCTGCGCCGCCTTTACCAGATCGACCCCAACGAGCAGAGCCGCTACCAGCTCGTACGGATGGAGAGATTGATCGCCGAATGGGCACCCGCGAGCATGGTTCCGGTCTGAGCCAGGCCTGTCCCAGACTCCAGGATCGACGCCGCCATGGGGAAGCACAAGTCAGAGGGAACACACGGCAGGCAGCCCCGTGCCCCTGAGGCCAATGTCGAGCCATACGAGCCCTCCACGACGCTGGAAGATCTCAGGGTCGACGAAGCCAGCGGCGATTCCAGCCGGTTGGATCGCCGTCTGTACGAGAAGGAACTGATCCGGCTGCAGGTGGAGCTGGTCAAGATGCAGTACTGGATCAAGGACAGCGGCTATCGCCTGATCGTGATCTTCGAAGGGCGCGATGCGGCGGGCAAGGGGGGCACGATCAAGCGCATCACCGAACCGCTCAATCCCCGCGGTTGCAATGTGGTGGCCCTGGGTACCCCCTCCGACCAGCAGAAGAGCCAGTGGTATTTCCAGCGGTATGTGGAGCACTTCCCAGCCGCTGGCGAGATCGTCATCTTCGATCGCAGCTGGTACAACCGCGCCGGAGTGGAAAAGGTGATGGGGTTCTGTACCCCGTCCCAGGTGGAGGAGTTTCTCCAGTCCTGCCCCGAGTTCGAGCGGATGCTGGTGCGCAGCGGCATCCGCCTGATCAAGTACTGGTTTTCAGTCAGCGATGAGGAGCAGGAGGTGCGGTTCCGCTCCCGCCTCAAGGATCCGGCCCGACGCTGGAAGCTCAGCCCGATGGATCTGGAATCGCGCGATCGCAGGGTGGACTTCTCCCGGGCCAAGGATGAGATGTTTGCCCACACCAACATCCCCGAGGCCCCGTGGTTCACCGTCGAGGCCGATGACAAGCGCCGGGCCCGGCTCAACTGCATCAGCCACCTGCTCTCGAAGGTGCCCTACGAGGACATGACCCCCAAGGCGATCAAGCTGCCGCCGCGCCGCAGCAGCGGCACGTATCAGCGGCCGCCGCTCAACGAACAGTTCTTCGTACCGAACGCCTATCCGTGAGAGATCCCTGGCGCCCTCGCCAGCGGCTGGATCCGGATTCATCGCAACTCCAGCTGCGGCGGTTGACTGTCCAGCCGCCAGAGCTGCGGATGGACGCGCAGCAACTCCTGGCCCACGATCGCCTCCACGCCCAGCTGCTGGAAAATCGGATTGTCGATGCGGATGGCCTCCACGGCCGCTGACGGGCCGGCGGGCCGGCCGGCACCGGCCAGTGACAAACCGACATAGCGCCGTAGTTCCGCCGTCTGCACGCCGCAGAACCCGACCAGCCGCAGGGGCCGGCCGGGACCGAGGGGCCGCAGCCGAGCCGCCAGCTGCGGCCGAATGAACAGCCCCTCGGCACCGGTGTCGGCCAGCGCCGGCACCGCACCGCCCGGGCTCTCCAGCTCCAGCAACGGCACGCCGCGCTGCCAGCGCAAGGGGATGGTCACCATGGGCCGGGGCCTGGTGGGGGCCCGGGCGTCATCGAGCCGGGCGGCCTGCAGTGCCGCCGCTCCCAGAGCGAGACGGTTGTGCTGGGGATCGATCCACAGGGGCAGCTGGCGCAGGCTCGGGGCCCCCAGGACGCCATCCACGTCGTCCGGCAGGGCCGCCACCGGCAGCAGCAGGGCCTCGATGCCGCTCAGTCGCAGCTGGCCCTGTTGCTCGCCGCCGGCCAGCTCCAGTGTCGGCAGGCGGGTACGGCGAGGGTGGAGAGCGCCACAGCCGGAGCCGCCGCCGGCCAGTTCGATCTCCCCGCTGGCAAGGGCCCGGCTGGGGAGTCCCAGACGGCGCGCCAGGGCGGGGGTCACCATCGTCGAGGAGGCGCCGCTGTCGATCAGCAACCGCACCACGCCGCCGGGGCTGGCGAGGGTCAGCACCGGCGTATCGCCGCCCCGGGCCCGCTCCAGGCGGATGCTGGCACTGCCGCTGATGCGTCCCCCCGACAACGGCGAACCCTGGAGCTGGATCAGGGCGGCAACCAGGGTCGTAAGCAGGGGCATGGCGATCGCCTGGGCTCAGGCGGGGCTGGGTTCGCGGTGGACAGCCAGGGCGGCGAGGATCCCGCCGGCGAAGCCGGAGGCATGACCGATCCAGCTCACGCCCGCCGGACTGAACAGGGGCAGCAGCGCCGGCAGCATGCCGCCATAGACCGCCAGACAACCCACCGACAGCAGTATCGACAGCACGCGCTTTTCCAGCCAGCCGATCAGCAGCAGGTAGCCCAGCAGGCCATAGATCACGCCGGAGAGGCCATGGCTGCCCACGGGCCAGAACAGCCAGACCGGCAGAGCGGTGGCATAGACCCCGATCCAGACCGCCAGATAATCGCGGCGCCCCTTGGCCAGCACCAGCCAGGAGAGAGGCAGAAACCAGAGGGAGTTGCTGATCAGATGGCCGAAACCGCCGTGGCTGAAGGGGGCGGTCAGGACGCCCAGGATCGAGCCCCCCGGCAGCATCGGCAGATTCCAGTGACCGGCGAAGAGGACCTGGTCGATCAGTTCCTGACCCCAGGCGATCCCCAGGAGCAAGGGCGGCAGAGCAAGCGAGGAGCGAAGTTTCGGCAACGGGCTGGACGCAGTCGTGGCTGGCTCAACGGCGGCAATGGCGGCACTGGAGCTCAGCCAGGTGAGCCGCTCGGCGGGCGCTGCCGCCGCTATCCATGATGAATCACGTCGATCCTGCCGGCTGCCTGCGGCCGACCGCGCCTTCGCGAGGTCGGTTTTCCGCCTGGGGCCACAACGCCCACTGCCGTGGCGGCGGGCCTGGGTCCGCTGGTGGGCGTGTTGGTCGGGCCCGACCGCCGCAGGGCCCTACACCTCGTAATGTCGCTGCGATCGCCTTCCTGCCGGCGTCCGTTTCTCGCTGCCTGGTCGCAGCCCCTTGGGTGCGAATGACAAGTCCCATCCTCGACGTCGATCTGCTGGCCTTTGAGCGCGGTGGCGAGGCCGCCCGAGCCGCGGTGGTCGATGGGGTGCGCCGCAGTCTGCGGACGGGTTTTGTCTACACCAGCTGCGATCTGCCGGAGGACCTGCTGGATACGGCCTACGGCCTGTTGGCCCGATTCTTCCGCCTGGATCCCTCCAGCAAGCAACGCTTCGTCGCCGCCGGCGCCAGTGGCCAGACGGGGTACACCGGTCTGCTGGTGGAAACGGCAGCCGGCAGCGCCCGGGCCGACTGGAAGGAGATGCTCAACTGGTCCTTGCCGCTGGCGGCGGCCCATCCCCTGCGCCGGCGCTATCCGACCCTCTACCCCGAACAGTTGCTGCCAGAGGAGGTGGTGCCGGGAATCACGGCGGTGCTGGGCTCCTTTCATCGGGCCGTGGCCGACCTGCAAGGCCGGTTTCTGAGGATCATCGCCCTCAGCCTCGGCGTGGCGGAAACCTTCTTCGATGAGATCACGGCCGACGCCCCCACCCTCACCCGGGCGATCCGCTATCCGCCGATGGCGGCGGCACCGGCCGCCGGCCATGTCTGGGCTGCAGCCCACGGCGACATCAATCTGATCACGGCGTTGCCGCGGGCGACCGCTCCAGGGCTGCAGGTCCAGGTGGATGGCCGCTGGCTCGATGCCCTGCCCCCCCAGGGGCGCGTGATCATCAACACCGGCCTGATGTTGGAGCGTCTCAGCAATGGGCTGATCCCGGCGGGCTGGCATCGGGTCGTGGCGCCGCTGGGGGCGAGCGAAGAGCGCTACAGCGTCGTGCAGTTCTGCCACGCCCGTCCCTGGACCGTGCTCGCGCCCCTGGCCAGTTGCTGCACCGCCGCCAACCCCCAGCGCTACAGCGCCATCACAGCCGCCGCAGCGCTGGAGGACGTGCTGTATCGGATCAACCTGCTGGAGAGCCCCGGATAGGGCCATCCACCTGTCTCGACCCCGATCAGGCTCACCGCATCCCAGCCTGATCAGGGTCGAGTGCGGGATCGAGGGATGGCTCCCGCCCTGGACCCCATGCTCGGAGAGCTCAACGACCGCTTCAAAACCGGTTGCCACCAGCTGGGGGTCGGGCGTCGCGATCAGCACCTCCATCGGCGGTCCAGGCTGCCCGACCGCCACGACCCCAACAGGCGCAGCCAGCCGAGCATCGCCCTCGGCCTTGACGCCAGCTCCTCCCAGCTCGACTCCGTCGCAGACCTGGCCGCCTGGGCTCAGCCTCGACAACCGGAAAGAGGAGACCACCAGCAGTTCATCGTGCATCAACACAGCCTGGTGTTAAGCGGAAGACCACCGGTTGGGCTCGACATCGAGCAGCTTCTGGCGAGTGTGCCCAATCCATGCCCTCCACTGCTCCTGGGAGTTCCCTGAACAGCTGCAGGACGCCAGCCCTCGCCACCGCCCGAGACGCGGAGCTGTCCGCCGCTGAAATCCCGGCTGGAGGGGTGGCCATCGCCGGCAATCTCGAGCGGTGATCCAAGTCGGAATCAGGCCCCCGTCAAGGGTTCAGCAGAGCCACAGTGCCGGGCGAGCAGTGCCTGGCGAGCAGTGCCGGGCGAGCAGGCCCGACCTCCGAAGGCAGCGTCCCTTTGCGTGGTGTAAAACCCGAGGCCCGAATGCCCTGATCAGAGGGTGAACAGGGTGGAATGACGAGCTGTCATTCCAGAGGTGCTGATGCCCCTCGTTACCCCACGATGAAACGA
>JBAPUA010000180.1:0-1524 GCA_049282435.1 Cyanobium sp.
GAAGCTGCCTGATGGCCTGACCCAGGTCCATGCAGCAGAACTCCGGGAACCTTCAGTCGGACCTGGGGTTCCAGGTTAAAAAAATGAAACTCCCCGGGCGGGATTCGAACCTGCGACCAATCGGTTAACAGCCGACCGCTCTACCACTGAGCTACCGAGGAATGAGCCGGTCGTGACCGGATCGCTTGCGACCTTACCTTTTCGCCTGGCCAGCGGGCAAGGGGGTGAGGCCGACCCGTAGGGCGGCGCCGCTCTGCCAGGGGCCGATGCGACCGGCAGCCATGCGGGCGGCCGCGTCGCAATGGTCCAGCTCCTCCAGGCGGTGGGTGATCCACAGGGCCGTCAGCGGAGCCTGGTTGCGGCTGCAGAGCCTGCGGATCAGCTCGATCACCTCCAGCTGGCTGCCCGGATCCAGCAGGGCGGTCGGCTCATCGAGCAGCAGCAACTGGGCGTCGGTGGCCAGGGCACCGGCGATCGCCAGGCGCTGCTTCTGGCCGCCGCTGAGGGTGTGGATCGGCCGGCCGGCGAATCCGGCCAACCCGACCTGTTCCAGGGCCAGCTCCACCCGCGCCAGGCGCTGGGAGACGGGCAGGTGCTCCGGCAGGCCCAGCTGCAGATCGCTGGCGCAGCTGGGCAGCAGCAGCTGGTGGTCGGGGTTCTGGAACACCAGGGCCGGTTTGAGCTGCGTGCGGATCACGCCGCTGGCGGGCTGCAGCAGGCCGGCGATCAGGCGCAGCAGGGTGCTCTTGCCACTGCCATTGCTACCCACCAGCATCCACAGTCCCGGCCGCTCGATCCGCAGTGAACAGCTGTGTAGGGCTGTCCTGTCCCCGGCCCAGGAAAACACCAGGTTTTCGACGACCAGGGGGGGTGGCGTGCCGCCGGCCTGGGCCCCTTGGCGGAGGGGTTGGGGGGACATCAGCTGTCGAAGCTGAAGCCGGGTCGCCTGCCGCCACCGCCACTGGCTGATTTCTCGTAGGTCTGAACGGCGAGGATCTCGCTGCTGAGCAGGCTCACCCGCTTGTGCTCATCCTTCTCGCAGGTCAGATCGAGCACTTTCGGGTGGCCGCTCTCCAGGGCCTGGCGCACCTCGCCATAGAGCGCCTGGGCCGCTTCAAACTCCTTGCGCTCCACGGCGACGGGCATGGGGCTGAGCCGGAGGGAGAGCTCGACGACGTACATGGTGGGGGTGGGTGAGGCGGTCGCCGGCCGGAGGCGGCGACAGGGAGTCCACTCTGGCGAATCAGCGGCTGACCCGGTTCGGAGTAAGCACTTTTACTCATTCCTGCCATTCCGGGCCCGGGGCGCTCCGCGCTAGCGGCGTGGGACCCGTACAGTGACCATGTAACGCATCGTTAAGCACTCTCATGACGATCGCAGTTGGGCGCGCTCCGGCCGCTCGCGGATGGTTCGACGTCCTCGACGACTGGCTCAAGCGCGACCGCTTCGTTTTTGTGGGGTGGTCCGGTCTGCTGCTCTTCCCCACCGCCTATCTGGCACTGGGTGGCTGGCTCACCGGAACCA
>JBAPUA010000181.1:0-34687 GCA_049282435.1 Cyanobium sp.
GCCGGGTCAGCGGGCGACGCCGGGTCAGTGGCCGACGCCGGGTCAGTGGGCGACGGCAGCTGGGGGTCGGCGGCGGCGGGGAACACCATGCTTGGGCTCACGATCGGGAAAGAACGGCTGGATCCGCCCGACTGGGGCAGGTCCGAATTCACAGTCACTCGCCAGGCTGGCGGAGGCAAGGGTGGCGTCTGGTCAGCCGATGCCGACAGAACAGGCATGAATACCCATAGCCACGCCCATCATTCCGGGCAAAAGTGGTGACATCAACACGGGAGGTCCAGAGATGGAAGACACGCCACCCAATCGGTCTTCAGGAGTGCGCTGATCGCAGGCCCCCGCTCCAACAGTCTTGTTCCGATCTGCGGTTTCCCGATTCCCCTCGAATCACCCGAAGCGCCGTTCACCTCGGCCCGCCAGCTCCCCCCCCGGAGTCCTCGCCACGCGGACCGCAGCAGGTGCCCCCGGGTCCACGGAAACCGATCCCTGGATAGCCGGCCCCAGGTGCCACCTTCGGCAACTCCGTACCCAAGCGATCCTTCCACCACGACAACCTCTGACGACCTCCCGATGGCGCGCGCATGACGGTCTGATCCCAGCCCGGCTCTCCCCGGCCTCTGGAGCGAACCGCATCCCCCATCCCCGGCCCTGACAGGCCATTCGTCCGTACAGCTCCCAACAACCGTTCCCAGGCCCGGCCCCCTCAAGGGGTCGGGCTTCATCTTTGGAGGTAAGATCACAACGAATTTCCGGTCTGTCATGTTGGTCGGTGAAGTTTTCCTCGAGGCAATGTCTACGGGCGTCATCACCCAACAGGAGATCGACTGGCTGACCATCAATCAGGCCAACTTCAGCCGCGCCGAAGAGGCCAAAGCCCTGCAGATCGGCCGCTTGCTTGATGAAGGTCAGCTGCAGATCGGCTGCCGCGTCCTCGGCAACCCGGTCGCCTGATCAGCTCAGGGAGCCACCACAACTGGAGCCGCCACCTGCGGTGCAACCCCAGCAATGATCCGCGACCCGCACCGCGGCACCGGCGGGATCCAGCCGCAGCAGATCGCGCAGATGGGCCCGATCGCCGGCTGCCAGGCCGCCAGCCGAACCAGCGGCGGCACCAAGGTCGACCCGGCTGAGACCGAGATCCAGCATCTGGTTGAAGTCACAGTCATGCAGATGGCCCCGCCAGTCAACGCTGATCAGCTGGCGACACATCACCGCTTCGAGATTGGCCGGCCTGTGCTGGCGCCGCAGCAACTCCAGGTAGTCATCGAGTTGGCCCGTGGCCCGCAACACGGCCTCGAACCGTTGAATCGGCATGTTGGCCAGGGCGTACAGACCGCTGAACTCCACGCCATAGTCGCTGGCCAGCACCCGGCGGTAATCGGCTTCCAGGGCCGCCTGGGGGGGAGGCAGCACCGGCCCCTGGGGGTTGTACACCAGGTAGAGCTCCAGGCCGGAGCCGGCCTGGCCGTAGCCGAGGCCATTGAGCTGGCGCAGGGCGGCAATGCTGCGCTCGAACACGCCATCCCCCCGCTGACGATCGACGTTGTCCCGGAGGTAGCAGGGCAGAGAGGCCACCACCGTCACCCGCTGCCCGGCCAGAAAGGAGGCCAGATCCGCCTGGCCCGGCTCGCTCAGGATCGTCAGATTGCAGCGGTCGATCACGGTGGCGCCGGCCTCACGCCCGGCCTGGACCAGCGCCCGGAAACCGGGATGGAGCTCGGGGGCGCCGCCGGTGATGTCGAGACAGCCGATGCCGCGCGCCTGGAGCACCCTGGGGATCAGCTCCAGGGTGGCCGGCTCCATCATCTCGACGCGGGTCGGAGAGGCCCCCACATGGCAATGGCTGCAGCTCTGATTGCAGCGGTAGCCCAGGTTGACCTGCAGGGTGGCGAGGGAGCCGCGACGGATGGCGGGGAAAGGGGTCGGGGCGAGGGCACTGGTCATTGCCGAGAGGGTAGGGCGCAGCCAGCAGCGACGCCGTATCCGGCCTACAACGGAAGTCAAGCCCCCCGGGGGTCAACCCTGCCTGCCGTTCGATGGCCTTGACGCCCCCTGACCTGCTCGTGATCAGCGCCAGCAATGGCGAAAATCTCAAACTGGCCGAGCGGTTCGCCGCCTGCGGCCGCTCCCGGGGGCTGTCGGCCGAAGTGCTCGATCTCACCGAGGAGTCGCTGCCCTTGTTCACCCCCCGCCAGCTGGCCGCCGCCGGAGTGCCGGCGGCGATCGGCGCCCTCGCCGACAAGCTCATCGCCGCCCGCCGCTGGGTGATCTGCGCCCCCGAATACAACGGCTCGATTCCGCCGGTGCTCACCAACGCGATCGCCTGGCTGTCGGTGCAGGGGGAGGACTTCCGCAGCCTGTTCAATGGCCGGCCGATCGTGATCGCCAGCCATTCGGGCGGTGGTGGCTTTGCCGTGCTCACGGCCCTGCGCATCCAGCTGGCCCATCTCGGCGCCCATGTGGTGGGACGCCAGCTGATCAGCAACAGCCACCGGCCGGCCCGGGACGAAAGCATCGAGGATCTGATCGACCGCCTGCGCCAGCTGAACCCAATCGAGCTCTGAGGGCCTGCGGGACTGGGGGGCTACGCAGCCAGGGAACGGCCCCGCCAGGTCCAGCCCCGCCCGGTCAGGGTGCGCCACACCGAGACCGGCGCGATGGCGCCGAGAATCAGCCCCCCCAGTCCCGCCAGCCACCAGTAGCTGAGCGGCAGGCCGAAGTGATGGCGACTCCAGAGCCGCAGCGTCAGCTGCAGAGCGATGGCGACCAGGCTGGCCGGCAGCAACCACGGCGAACCGAGCCAGAGCCAGGCCGCCAGACCGAGCGGCGCCAGCAACCAGGGCAGCGTGAACAGCTGCACCACAAGGGCGCCGGCGGCCAGGGCCCGGACCACATCGCCATCGAGCCCCAGCAGCCAGTTCTTGCTCCAGCCCTCCCAGAGGGCCGCGAAGTTGCGATACATGCGCAAGGTCAGGCGATCGGTGGCCAGCAGGTAGCGCAGTCGCAACCCCCGGCCCTTGATCGCCCTGGCCAGGGCCAGATCCTCCACCACCTCGCCGGCCACGGCCCGATGGCCCCCCACGGCCCCATAGGCCGCGCTGCGGAACAGCATGAACGGGCCGGCCGCAAAGGCCAGGGAATCCTCGGGATCGTTGGCGCGGTCAATCGGAAAACCGAGCCCCAACAAGCTGGCGATGATCGGCTGCACCAGCCACTCCGCCAGACAGCCACACCGCAGCTGGGGGGCCAGGCTCAGCAGATCGGCGCCGCCGCTGATCGCCTCCGCCAGGGCCCAGGGCAGGGCATCGCTGGCGGGGCGCAGATCGGCATCGAGGAACAGCAGCCAGTCGGGCCTCGCCGGCTGGTGCTGGAGATGGCGCCAGGCCCGGTCACAGGCCCAGTTCTTGCCCACCCAGCGCTCCCCGGCCGGCCGCGGACCCGCCGCCAGCAGCTGGAAGCGGGGATCGCCCGCGGCAGCCCGAAGTGCCAGGTCCGCGGTGCCGTCGCTGGAGTCGTCATCGACCACCAGCAGGGACCAGGTGCGGCAGGGGGGCTGACTGGCCAGCAGCGCCGTCACCAGCTCGGCGATGTTGTCGGCCTCGTTGTAGGCCGGCACCACCACGGTCAGACTGGTGTCGAGCGGGCGGGCGCCGGTGGCAGGGACGCCTGGCCCGTCATTCTTCCGAGGCGGGCCCAGGCGCGGCGCGCGGCTGATGACCCGCTGCAGCGCCAGCAGCATCACAGCCAGCCCGCCGCAGGCCAGCAGAGCCAGGGCCAGGGCGATCCACAGCAGGGTGTCGGTCAGCCTCGGCTCTCCGTCGCAGACCCATTAGATCAGCCCTTTGACGCCGCCGCTCAGGGCGGGGCCGCGGCCATCAGGGACCCACGGCACAGCAGGATGGGGGCGTCGAAGCCCATGCGATGGCCCGCTTCCTGCTGGTGCTCAAACCTCGCGAATCCATCGGCTGCCGAGATCTGATCGGCGCCATGGACGTCCCGGTGGACCCCATCGGGGCCCGGATGGACCACCGCGCCCCAGCCCACCCCGGTGCCCTGGTTCGCAGGAGAGGCGAGAATCTGCAGTTGCAGCTTTGTGTCGATGTGCAGGACCAGGTCCAGGGGAGGCTGAACCGATGACGCCGCTCAGCACTCGGAGCCTCGGCTCCCTCTCCTCCCCCGCCCAGCTGATTCCGCCCCGGGGTTATCGACCCCTGGCCTGGCTGGGCCTGATCGCCAATGGGCTGTCGATCCCCCTCACCCTGGCCCTGATCCTGATCGATCCCACCTGGCGCGTCACCCACATCGCCCTGGGAGCAGGGGCGATCCTGCCCTGCGCGGCCCTGGGCATCGTCGCCTGCGTTGCCCTGCTGCAATGGCGGCACTGGGGTCAGGTGGTGGCGATCGTCGCCCTCTCGATCAGCCTGGCGATCAGCCTGCCCTACGGCATCGTGCGGCTCGTGCTGATCCCGGCTGACAGGCCGCTGGTGGCGGTGCTGGCCGCGCTGCTGTGGACCCTGAACGTGATGGTCTTGGTGTTCTGGTGCCAACCGACGGTCCGCCGATATCTGCGCTGAGCCACCGCGGCTTGCTGCTTGTTTGGTAGCAATGGCGCCATCGAAGGGGCCTCTCGGGCACTTTGGATGAGCTAAACGCAGAAACGTTCTCCGTGCCCAGCCCCCAACGCCTCGCCGTGCTGCAGAGGATCCAGCAGCGCCAGCCCGTGGCCACGCCACCGATTCAGAAGCTCGACGAGCTCTGGGCCAGCGATGTCTTCACCCTCGACCGCATGAAGGCGGCCCTGCCCAAGGACATCTTCAAGTCCGTGCAGCGCACGATCAAGGAGAACAGCAAGCTGGATGTATCGGTGGCCAACGTGGTCGCCCAGGCGATGAAGGAATGGGCCACCGCCAGGGGAGCGCTCTACTACTCCCACGTCTTCTATCCGCTCACCAACCTCACGGCCGAGAAGCATGACGGCTTCATCGCGCCCCAGGGCGATGGCACCGCCATCGCCGAGTTCACCGGCAAGCTGCTGGTGCAGGGGGAACCGGATGGTTCCTCCTTCCCCAACGGCGGCATTCGCTCCACCTTCGAAGCCCGGGGCTACACGGCCTGGGACGTGACCAGTCCCGCCTACCTGATGGAGACGCCCAACGGTGTCACCCTCTGCATCCCCACGGTGTTCGTCTCCTGGACCGGCGAGGCCCTCGACCACAAGACCCCCCTGCTGCGCTCGATCGCAGCGGTCAACAAGCAGGCCCAGCGGCTGCTGCGCCTGATGGGTGAGGTGGATGTGGCGCCGGTGAACTCCAGCTGCGGCGCCGAGCAGGAGTACTTCCTGATCGACAGCGCCTACGTCCCCTTGCGCTCCGATCTGCTGCTGGCGGGACGCACCCTCTTCGGTCGCCCCTCCGCCAAGGGGCAGCAGTTCGACGACCACTACTTCGGTGCGATCCCGGAGCGGGTCCAGGTGTTCATGCAGGACGTGGAGCGCCAGCTCTACAAGCTGGGCATCCCCGCCAAGACCCGCCACAACGAAGTGGCTCCTGGTCAGTTCGAGATTGCTCCCTTCTTCGAGGCGGCCAACGTGGCCACCGATCACCAGCAGCTGACGATGACCATTCTTCGCAGCACCGCGAAGAAGCATGGTCTTACCTGCCTGCTGCATGAGAAACCCTTCGCCGGCATCAATGGCTCCGGCAAGCACGTCAACTGGTCGATCGGCAATGCCACCCAGGGCAACCTGCTCGATCCAGGCCACACCCCCCACGACAACCTGCAGTTCCTGTTGTTCTGCGGTGCCGTGATCCGGGGGATCCACATCTATGGACCGCTGCTGCGGGCGGCGATTGCCACCGCCAGCAACGATCACCGCCTGGGGGCCAACGAGGCACCGCCGGCGATCATCTCGGTCTACCTGGGCAGCCAGCTGGAGGATGTGTTCAACCAGATCCGCGAGGGGCGCCTCACCGATTCGACCATCGGCGGCATGATGGATTTCGGCGTCGACACCCTGCCCGAGTTCCCCAAGGACGCCGGCGATCGCAATCGCACCTCGCCCTTCGCCTTCACCGGCAACCGCTTCGAGTTCCGCGCTGTCGGCTCCGGCCAGACCGTGGCCGGGCCGTTGGTGTCGCTCAACACCGTGCTGGCCGACTCCCTGGCCTGGGTGGCCGACCAGTTGGAGGGGAAACTCGCCGCCGGCAGCTCCCTGGAGAGCGGCGCCCTGTCGGTGCTGCAGGACGTGATGAACCAGCACGGCGCCGTGGTCTTCGGCGGCAATGGCTACAGCGAGGAATGGCATCGCGAAGCCGTTGAACAGCGGGGCCTGGAGAACCTGCGCACCAGCGCTGACGCCCTGCCGGTGCTGAAGCGCGACAACATCCGCGATCTGTTCGCCCGCACCGGCGTGCTCACGCCGGTGGAACTGGAAAGCCGCTACGAGGTCTGCGCTGAGCAGTACATCCTGGCCATTGAGGTGGAAGCCAAGCTGGCGGTGCAGATCGCCCGCACCCAGATCTATCCCACCGCCCTGCGCTATCTGGGAGAACTGGCCGGTTCCCTGCAGTTGGGGAACTCCATGGGGCTGCCGATCTCGCCGGAAACCTCCCAGCAGGTGGCCGGCCACGTCCAGCAGCTGGACGGCATCTGCGGCCAGCTCCAGGCCGCTCTGGATTCCGCCCCCCATGGCACCGATGCCCATCTGCGCTACAGCGCCGACATCGTCGTGCCGTTGATGGTTCAGCTGCGGGCGGCGGTGGATGGTCTGGAGGCTCTCGTCGATGACAATCTCTGGCCCCTGCCCACCTACCAGGAGATGCTGTTCATCCGCTGAGGGTGATCTGCGGGCATTGAAGCCAGCTCTGCAGGCCGGATTCAGCCCCCAACGCTGATCTCAGGCGGCGGCTGGCCATCGCCTGGGACGGCATCCCCATCGGCAGCATCGGCGTGGGCGGCTCCGATCCTGGGAGTCGCCCTTCGCTGCTGGGTGGAGTTTCCCGCTCCACCCAGCAGCGAAGGGCCCTGGCGCTCCCGGCCCCCTGGTCCTGGTCTTCAGTGCCCTGTGCCCTGGCGCTGAATGCAGGCCCTGTGTTGCCGGCCGATGTGACTCTGGATGCAGACGTGGCGCTGCGGGTGACCCCGGCGTGATCTCTCTAACATCAGTTCAACTGGCTTCCCTGACCTCCCCATCAGGGCTGGACGCAGCGTTGACGAACGGAAGGCCCATGCCGACAGGCGCGGAAGCGACCGTTTGATCCCGATGCCTGCCAGGGCAACCGCGACAGCACCTGCCCGCCACCACCTGTCGTTCCGACCCACCTCGCGATGGCCGTCTACCTGATCACCGGTAGCAACCGCGGCATCGGCTACGAGTACTGCCGTCAGCTGCAGGAGCGGGGGGAGACGGTGGTGGCGGTGTGCCGCACCCCGTCGGAGCCCCTGCAAGCGCTGGGGGTGCGGATCGAAGCGGGGGGCGACATCACCAGCGATCAAGCCGTCCAGCATCTGGTGCAACGGCTGGACGGCCTGAAGATCGATGGGCTGATCAACAATGCCGGCATCCTCGAGTCCACGAACCTGGCCGATCTCGACATCGAGAGCGTGCGCCGTCAGTTTGAGGTCAACGCCCTCGGCCCCCTGCGTCTCACCCGGGCCCTGCTGGCGAATCTGCACCCGGGGGCCAAGCTGATTCTGATGACCAGCCGCATGGGCTCCATCGATGACAACAGCTCCGGCGGCTCCTACGGCTATCGGATGTCGAAGGTGGCGCTGTGCATGGCCGGCAAATCCCTGGCCATTGACCTGCAGCCGCGTGGCATCGCCGTCGCCCTGCTTCACCCCGGTCTGGTGAGCACTCGCATGACGGACTTCAATCCCCACGGCATCTCCGCCGCCACCGCAGTGCAGGGCCTGCTGGAGCGCATCGAGGCCCTGACGCTCGCCAGCTCCGGCAGTTTCTGGCATGCCAACGGCCAGCTGCTGCCCTGGTGAGAGGGCTGAGCCAGGCCCAGGGGCCTTGGCGGACGCTGATCCCGTCGCTGCTGGAGCTGGAAGCCGGCTAACGGATTTGAACCGATGACCTTCGCTTTACAAAAGCGCTGCTCTACCACTGAGCTAAGCCGGCTTGGACAACTGTCCGGCGGCACTTTAGGTGTCAGTCGTCCCTGCCGTCGGGATCGAACCGCAGCGCCTTCAGCTCACAAGAGCCGGGCCCGGGCCGAGCCCCAGGCGGGGGAGCGGGGATTGGCGAGGGGCAAGGAGGACACCAGGTAGGCAGAAGCGGCCCGCTCAGGACGGAGAGCTCCTAATCAGAATCGGATCGCTTCGGCCCGGAGATGGCCAGCCGACGCTTCCCTTGCTGGCATGCCATGCCTCAGACGCCCGAGACCTCGACCTCAGCCCAATCGCCGACCCGACTTGTGGCGCTGGCCCGCTTTGGGATGCGAACCCTGCGCATCGCCGCCAGCACCCTGGCCCTCGTGGCTCTGGTGCGCCAGCAGTGGCTGGCGGGGGTCTGCTTCACCCTGGCCTGGCTGCTGATCCTGGGGTCTCCGCGCCTGTTTCCAAGCCTGGCCGAGACATCGATACCGCCGCCGAAGCTCTGAACGGCTCACACACTGCCCCCAGGTCCAGATGGTCGACAACGTCGATCCGACCGCCAGGATTCAATTCTGTTGACACGGCAGCATGAAGGTCCTGTTCACCGCCCTGGCACCACGCCCCTCAGGAGCTGGAATGACGGGGATCATCAAAGTCCTGCTCGTAGGCGAGATCGAGCAGGGAACGCTGGGAGTCCATCCACATCTCAGCCAGCTGTTCATTGGACACGCCGCTCTTCTGGGCTTCCATCAGACGTTGATTGGAATGGGCCCGTACGGCGATGCGGCGCCAACCCTCAAGCTGCAGATCGTGAAGGAGCAGCTCAATGCAGGGATAACTGCGCAGGACGTCATCGGCAAACTCCAACCTCTGGAGATCTTCCAGACAGCGAAGGGCTAGGGCTGTTTTTTCGCACGAAATCTCCATATGAGCTTGATGAAGCGTGAGCCTGGTGACGTACTGATGCTTGTTGCAGCATAAATGAACCATACGCCAGGTCAAACAGGATCGGGACCTGAGCTTGCCGAAGCCTTTCTTAAGAGTCAGAACAGTTGTTAAGGGAAATGGGCGGCCGGTCAGCCGCCAGCAGCACATTCAACCCACACAGCAGCTGCAGTTGGCGGCAGAAAGGGGGCTCAGTCTTCCGCACCAAGATGACCGGTTCGCGGACGGCCAGCGCTCGGCCGATCGTCAATCCGAGGATGTGCTGACGGGTCGATGTGCTCAGTTCCGCGCCCAGCCTGAGAACAACCTCGAGAAGGGAAACCAGCGGTTGGTTCGGCGACAGGAGTTTCCGCAGTCGTTGCCAGTTCTTAAGACAATCAGAACAGCGAGAGAGGGTCTCCCCGCCATCAGTCAATTTTTCTATCTGGTCCATGCGAGACGGCATGAGTCCGTTGATTCCAGGCGCAGGCGAGAGCACCGTTGAACCGACGCGAGATGCATGCGCCAGCCAGGTCGCAGCCCCTATCGATGGCCTTGCCGAGATGGACGTTGGCGCTCTTCAAGGATCGTCCCGGCAGTCGCCTGGGCTTGCGCCTCGACTCAGACCAGGACGGTCCCCGTCGGCACCCACCGACCAGGGATGGCGCCGGACGCAACGCCCCCAGGAGCCCGCGGACTCTGGGGGGCTCGGGCTTGCTCAGCGGCGCCTTCGGCTCGGTCACATCCTCCAGCGAAGGACCAAAGGATGGAGGTGGCCGATGATCTCCATCCGGTTTCCAGGCCGCAAAGCCAGCCCCTGGACCTGGGGCCGGATCCGCAGCAGGCAGGCCTTGGGAGCCGGAAGCGATGCCCGCGAAGCCGCAGCGCGCCTGGCCCGAGGCCCTGGTCGCTAGCCCCTGATCGCCAGCTCGAATGGGCTGACACCGGCTGGAGCCCTCAGCAGCGATCGGCCGGACCCATCGCCTTGACGCAGCCGATACGCAGCAAAAGCCAGCCAGGTCAAGCGGGCGCTTCAAGATCTGTTACAGTGTCTTCAAGTTTCGCAACCTCATCGCTTCCATGGCTGAACCCACCTCCCGCTTCGGTTTTGTTGCCTTCGCTGAGACCTGGAATGGCCGCCTCGCCATGCTGGGCTTTGTGATTGGTCTCGGTACCGAGCTGCTCACCGGTCAAGGCATCCTCAGCCAGATCGGCCTCGGCTGATTGCTTCAGCGCAGTTTTGCCATGTCTCGAGCCCGGGTGGTATCGCCATCCGGGTTCTGTTTGTAGGAATGTTCACCCTCGCCGGGATGGCCCATGGCTTCGGCCTTTGTGTTCGTACTGGCTCCTGAGGCCCTGCTGCCCGCCGAGGGAGCTAACTGGAGTGATCTGCTCCAGGCCCAGTCCCACGGTTTGCGCAGCGGCGTCACCCTGCGTATTTTCACCGTTGCATCCACTACGGAGGAGTCCCTCGAAGCCCTGATCAGCCAGGGTTCAGCAGACATCCGTGGCGTCAACCCCTTCCATGGCAGTCAGGGCAAGCTTTTTTGCGATGCCCTGGTCCCCCACATTGATCCAAAGGCCCTCGGTTTGGGGGTTTACGAGATCAACGACAGCGGCGGCGACAGCCCGGCTGAATGTCCGGTCCATGCCGCCTCGGGATTGGCCATTCGCTCGATCCGTTGCCTCGATCGCTTCGCCCTGCGTGATGCCGAAAACGAGACCTGCTGGTTCTATCCCACCGAGACCGGCCACTATCTCAGCTGGGAAAATCGCCGCCGGCTGCGGACCGAGCCTGGATTTCTGCCGGAGATCCCCCGCCTGGAGGGTCCTTGCGAGTACCGACGCGACGCCATTCATGTGCTCTGGTCGCTGATGGCCGATGACCGGTCTCTCACCTGCGTGGGCCTGACCTACGCCCGACGCCGGATCGAATGGCCGCTGCTGCGCAGTGACGCCGAGGAATGCGCCACCTGGACCGCCTTCCGTCTGGATTCGATGGAGGAGCAGAGCTATGAGGAATTGAGCAGCATCAGTGTGTTCGGGGCCGAAATCAAGCCGTAACCGGCCGACTGGCGATCACGGCGAAGAACGGATCCCCCTTGCCCCCCATCCAGCCCAGCGGGCCCTCAGCCCGTGTGGTTTCAGCCAGGATCTCGGGCCTCGGCCAACCCTGGGCGATCAGCACCCTCGCCACGTAGTCGAGGTGATCGCGATCGCCACCATCGGTCCAGATCTGGGGAGCTTTCTGAAAGAACATGCGATTGGAGAAGGCGACGATCACCAACCCACCAGGACGGGTGATCCGCAGCAGCTCAGCGGCGATCCATTCCGGCTGTTGCAGATACTGCCATCCCGCCACGATCAGGGTGACGTCCACACTGGCATCGTCGAGTGGCAGTCGCTGATCCAGATTGAGATTCTGGATCCAGCGCTGATCGAGGCGGGGGTTGGCTGCCAGCTCCTGTTCGTTGAGCCCATGGCCGATCACCCGCTCATAGGAGACATCCTGGGGTAGATGGCTCACCCAGCTGCTCATCAGATCCAGCACCACCGCGCAGGGGGGAATGCGCTCGCGATACAGGGCCGTGAGCCGGCTCCGGAAGGCCCCATCAAGGTGGTGCACAAACCGTGGTTCGGCGTAAAAGAGGGCGTCATCGGAGCGATCGAGCTTGAAACGCTCCTGGTCTGCCAGCACCTGCACCACCATCGCCTGCCTGCCCACGGTTGTGGGGACACTCTGGCAAGAGCTGATCCCAGCCTGGGCCTCGTGGCCCGGCCCCGGTTGATCCGGGGCGTGGGACGATGGCGGTCCCGCGCTGGATCCGCCCACCCGCCATGCGTCGCCGGGCTTTTCTAGTCCTTTCCGCTGCCGGAGCGCTCCTCAGCCAGATCGTGCGGCCCTTGGTCGTCCGCTCCGCCATGGGCACCAACCCGGATTCAGACGCTGCTTCTACGGCGAGCTCGAGCCGAGCCGTCGACGTGGCCGCTGTGACCGAGCTCAACCGGACGGGCCAGCTGCTGGTCCGCAGCAGCAGCCTGGGTCCCTTGCTGCTGATCCGCGATCCGGTCACGCAACAGCCGCAGGCGGTCGATCCCACCTGTCCCCACCGCGGCTGCCTGGTGGCCTGGAACGCAGGCGCCAGCAGCTTCCTCTGCCCTTGCCACCAGGCGCGCTTCAATGCCGCAGGCCGCTGGATCGGCGGCCAGCCCGTGAAGCGCCCCCTGCATCGCTTCAGGGTCAGCGTCCGCAACGGCAGGATTCTGGTCAGCCCCATCTAAGGGGCCTCGCGTCGGCACGGTCAGCTCGCAGACCGTGGTATCCAGCAAAACAGCTGCGGAACGGAGGCATTTCGGGCGTTCGGCCCCAGCTGCCACCCCCTCAAGTAAAGGGTTTGCGCTCCTGGATTCAGCAGCTGGAGCCGCCGATCACGGCTTCAGCGGCGGGCTGATGTCCGGGGGTGAGCCACAGCGTCAGGCCCCAGTTGTGAGGGCTCCGGGAAGGGTCCCTACAGTTGATTATGGCTCGCGGTGGACCAGCGGCAACACCATGGATCTGCTGGTCATCTCCTTAATCGTGCGCTGGATCCTGGGCTGGCTGCTCTGCCTGCGCCTGCCGCGCTTACCTGAGGCGCCGGCCAGTAAGCCCCCTCCCAGCGTCTCGGTCCTGATCCCCGCCCGCGACGAGGAACACAGCCTGCCCCATCTGCTGGCGGCCCTGGAGCGGCAGAGCCTCAGGCCGCTGGAGGTGATCGTGAGCGACGATCACTCCAGCGACGGCACCGCCACCACCGCCCGGGAAGCTGGAGTCCAGGTGCTGCAGCCTCCGCCCCTGCCGCCGGGCTGGTGCGGCAAGACCTGGGCCCTGCACAACGGCAGCCACGCCAGCCGCGGCGAGTTGCTGGTGTTTCTCGATGCCGACACCGAACCCGGTCCCCGGTTCCTGGAGCGGATCGTGGCCAGCCAGCAGCGGCTGGGGGGGCTGGTGTCCGTGCAGCCGTTCCACCGCACCGAACAGGCCGATGAACCGTTGTCGGTGCTGTTCAACCTGGTGGGGCTGATGGCCGTGCCCCTCGGGGAGCGGGCGGGAGAGGCTTTCGGACCGGCCATGGCCACCAGCCGCGCCGACTACGAGCGGGTGGGCGGTCATGGCGCCGTGGCGGACAAGGTGGTGGAGGACTGGTCCCTGGCCCATGCCGACGAGCAGGCCGGTCTGCCGGTGAGCGCCTCCATCGGTCTGGACCAGATCGCCCACCGCATGGACCCCGGCGGCCTGGCTGACATGGTCGTGGGCTTTGACAAGAACTTTGCCACCGCCGCCGGCGAGGTGAGCTGGCCGCGGATGCTGGCGGTGCTGCTGTGGCTGTCGGGGCTGTTCTGGATGGCCTGGGCCCTGCCCGCCTCCCTGCTGGGCTGGCCCCTGGTCGGCAACCCCGATCCCCTGGTCAACCTGGGGATCTACGCAGCCTATGCGCTGCAGTTGCTGCTGCTCAGCCGCCAGGTGGGCCGCTTCAGCTGGATCAATCTGGTGCTCCCTTTGCCTGTGCTGTTCTTCCTGGCCGTCTTTCTGCTGGCGATCCTCAATCTGGAGCGCGGCAGCGTCAGTTGGAAGGGCCGCCAGTTCCCGACCCGATGAGCGCTCCAGGCCAGCTGCTGGTCCCGTTCCTCGGCTGTGCCGCCGGCTGGTTCAGCTGGTCCCTGTTGATCGGCGGCCTGGCCAACTGCCTGCCCCAGGCCTTGTTGCAGCAGGACAACCGCCTCACCCGCCGGAGGTCCTGGGAGGAACGGCGCCTCTACGAGCAGCGGTTGGCGATCCGGTTCTGGAAGGGGCTGCTGCCCGATGCGGGGCCAGCTCTGCCGGGCGGTGTCGCCAAGCGAGCCCTGGTGCGCCGCGATCCACGGGCCCTGGAGCAACTGGTCGCCGAAACCCGACGAGCCGAGCTGGTGCACTGGGCCCTGTGGCCCTTCTGGATTGTCACCAGCCTGTGGCTGCCGCCTGTGGGGGTGCTGCTCAATCTGCTGTTCGCCACCCTGTTCAACCTGCCGTGTCTGGCGGTGCAGCGCTACAACCGCCTGCGGCTGCAGCTCAGCCTGGACCGTTTCAGCCAGGACCACCGCCAGCGCTGAGCCGGCGGCAGCTTCTGGCCCCGCTGACCAGCAGCCAGAGCGGAGGGGGCTCAGGCGACCAGCCCCTCGTTCGCAGGAGAACCAGACCGGGCAGTGTCCAGGAGGCTGCTGCTCCGCGGGTGCCGAGGCCAGCCCGCTGTCCTGGTTTTGGGTCCAGCCTTGCCAGCTTCGCGAACCCGTTGGACGCTTTCAGCCACAAACCCTGGCGGCCGCCTGCGTTGCTGCGGCACCTCCCCGCTTCCGGCCGATCCCGCAGTGGTGGCGCTGATCCAGGCGGACGTGAGGGTGACGCGATCGTGCTGGCAGCGGGGCCGGAGGCAATGATCAGCAGCCCTCCGCCCCCCTGGGACGGAGTGGAGCGGATCGAGCTGGGGATGCGGGACATACCACTGGCCCGGCCCGAAGGCGACAGCCCGACGGTGCTGGTGCCCGATGGTTCTCCGGCGCCGATGCGAGATCGCCAGTTGCTTCCGTGGCACTGGATCTTGTACCCCCTCAGGCCAGATCGCCGCCCCGCCCAGGATTGGCCTC
Organism: Cyanobium sp.; assembly: GCA_049282435.1. Lineage (GTDB taxonomy): Bacteria > Cyanobacteriota > Cyanobacteriia > PCC-6307 > Cyanobiaceae > Cyanobium. The sequence continues at coordinate 14,680 of JBAPUA010000181.1, forward strand.
GAACGCCCCGCGACGCAACCTGGCGCTGCCGGTGCCGGCGGCGCGGCTGCCCCAAAGCTGGCTGACGCAGACCGGGCGGACCCTGATGCCGCTCGCATCGAGCATGCTGATGCGGAGATGGCTCCTGGTCGGCCAGAAGACCACGATGGTCGGCACAGTGCGGCAAGGGACTGCGGCGCCCGCGCCCGCAGCAGGCCGGCCAGCCTTGTCAGCCCTGATCGATCAGCCAGGGAAACCGGCAAGGAAGCCAGCCAACCGAGCGGGCGACTGCCCCTGTCTTTTGGCTGCCGCTGTCTTTTGGCTGCCGCTTTCTTTGGGTTGACACTGCCTTTTGGCCGCCACTGCCTTGTTGCCGCCACGGTTTTGTTGCTGCCACGCTTTCAAGGCTGACCCTGTCTCAGGGTCGAGCCTCAGGTTGGGTCCAGCGCCGGTACAGCCAGAGGCCCCCGCCGCCCCAGATCAGACTCCAGACCACAAAGGTGGCGGCGGTGCCGAGCTGACCGCCCTCCAGCGAATAAACCCCGGCCTGGATCAGACCGGCATCGATCAGGGAACCGCCGATGCCCCAGCCGAGCACCCAGCTGATCAGAAAACCAATCGCCTGAAGATTGCCGGTCATGGGCGGACATCGGGTCAGGGGATTCTGGCCGGCGGCCTGCCGAGCTGGCCGAGCGAGCGAGGAGCTACGGCCGGGCCACGACGGGCCCCTGGAGAGCCTGGGCTGCGATCGGATGACGACCGAAGGCGGTCATCGATGCAAGCTCGCCGGGAGGTCATCTCCCCATTCGGCGCAGCAGCGACCCGCAAGCCGAGCGGCAGATCGATACCAGACGATTCGGGGGTGAAGAATTGCTCTGTCAGCGATCTGGCTCCGTGACCGCAAGTCCGGGCTCGTTCGGCTGGAGAAGAGCGGTCTGGCTCAGGCCGATCGCATCCAGCGGCCGCTGTTGGGGATGGCCATGGCCGTGCTGTGGAGCAACCTGCAGGGGTGGCCGATCGGCCTCCGTGGCCGCTGGCTGCCTTCAGGTCGATCCCCACTGGCGCCGCAGGGCTGATCCAATGGTTGAGCGCAGCCCCATTCGGCTGGACTGAAACTGCGAATCCAGTCCTGAAGAAGCTCCTGCTGCTTGGCCCGCAACGATCTGGGACATGACCTTTGGGCAAGACCCAGCAGACACCTGCTGGTTCAGGGCGCCACAGTCCATCTATAACAAACCCCCAGGTTCAGGACCCGGGGGTTGGTTCGCTCCTCACTGTTGAGGGGCTCTGGTGTTGGTGGCGGGGGCGAGATTTGAACTCGCGACCTTCGGGTTATGAGCCCGACGAGCTACCAGACTGCTCTACCCCGCGGCGACCTGCTTACTGTACCAGCCGGCCTTCTCACTCCTCGGGCGGGCGCAGCGACGACAGCTCAGGTGAAGCGCAGTTCGCCGAGCACATCGAGCCGCAGATGGTCGGCGGGCCGCAGGTGGTGCTCGCGCAGCTCCTCGAGGCTGGCGGGCGTGAGCCAGTCCAGCTGCTCCAGCAGATGCAGGGCCACGGCGTGCTTGGCGCGGCTGGCGCCGTCCTCCACCTTGATCGCCACCCCCAGCCCTTCGCCGATGCGGCTGAGGCACTGAATGCCTTCGGCTCCCCCCTTGCTCAGCACCTGGCCATGGCCAAGCCGCATCAGCTCGGTGTCAAAGCGCCCCTGGCCGGCGATCAGGGCCGGATGGGCCAGCATCGCCCGGCTGATCTGTTCCAGATCCGGCTGGGCTCCGGCGCCGAGATGGGCGTAGAGCAGGGCCATCTGAGCCAGCTGCAGCTGCAGCGTCGGCGCACCGCAGTCATCCCGGGCGCTGACCAGTTCGGCGGCGGGCAGCCCCAGGAGTTCTCCCACCCGTTTGAGCACCTCCTGTTGCAGGGGATGGCTCAGTTGCAGATAGCTCTCCAGCGGCCAGTGCATCTGGCGGCAGGTGGCCAGAAAAGCGGCGTGCTTGCCCGAGCAGTTGTGCTCCAGGGGGCTGTGGCGGCACTCAGGGATCGGACACTGGAGCCGCTCGGTGTCCAGTTCCGCCCCCCAGAGCACACGGAAGGCCTCGCGGGCATGGGCAGGCGTGCCGGCGTGGGAGGCACAGGCGATCGCCAGGCCCCGATCGCCACTGCCGCCCTTCTCCATGGCGCCACTGCTGACGAACATCGTGGCCTGGAACGGCTTGAGGGCCGAGCGGATGAAGCTGAGCTGCTGGGGATCTCCGGAGCGCATCAGCACCCGGCCGCGCTGATCGCAGACCACCGCATGCACCCGGTGCTGGGATTCGACGATGCCATTGCGCAGCAGCCTCACCAGCAGCGGTGGGGTCACCGAACGGCCGGAGCCGGGGAAGCTGGGGGTCGTCTGGGCCATGGCGGAATCGGGCGCTGGCGCCGTTCAGGCTCAGAAAGCCTGGCAGAGTCCGGTACCGCCCAGCAGCAGGGCAACGGTGATCAGGATGGTGCGCCGCAGCCGCCGCAGCACCGGCGACACCTGGTGGGTGGCCACCAGCAGATCCTGCTGGCGCCAGGCCACGGGTTTTTCCCAGACCTGGCCGTCATACCAGCCGGATTCCTCGTATTCGACCGCGATCGCCACCAGGCGCCGCTGCACGTAGCTCCAGCCGAGCCACTGGCGCAGCAGCAGCAGCAGGGGCAGCAACAGGGCGGCGGCGGCGGCGGCCAGCAGCAGCCGCGGCGGATCGTGGCGCAGGCTGAGGCTGCCGCTGGACACCAGCAGGCTGGGAGCGAAGGCCAGCAGCCAACTGATCAACAGGGGCTTGAGCAGCGAGCGGGGCTGGCCGGAGGGCCAGACGAAAAACCAGGAGCGCAGCAATTGGTCGTATTCCCGCAGCGGACGCTGCTCCGGGGGCACCGGGCAGGGGATCGAGGCCTGCACCTGATTGGGATCGCCAGCGGCCGCCTCGGTCGTCATGCGCCCGGGGCGGGGGTGGCGCTGAGTCCGGCTGAGCTGGCCTGCACCGGGCTGATGTAACGCTCCTGTTCGCCGTGTCCCCAGAAGGATTCGAGGTCGTAGTAACTGCGCTCCTGGGGGGTGAGCACATGCACGATCAGCTCGCCGTAATCGAGCAGCACCCAGCGGCCCTCACTCTGGCCTTCACGCCGCAGCGGCAGACGGCCGGCGTCCTGCTCGAGGCTGTCCTCCACCGAGCGGGCGATGGCCCGCACCTGCACATCGGTCAGGCCGCTGCAGATCACGAACCAGTCGGCCAGCGACGACACCTCGTCGACCCGGATCAGGCGGATATCCACCGCCTTGCGGTCATCACAGGCTTCCGCCGCCAGCAGGGCCAGGGCCCGACTGTCGGCATCGGCCCTGAGGCGCGCCGGGCTTGGGGCCGGGATCGGGGCTTCGGCCCCGGCGGCCTCCGCGTCAGCCATGGACTGGGCAGTCGAGGATTCAGCCATAGACGTTCTCACTGCTCACGGATTGGCGGGAGCCCTGTTGCTGGGCCATTTCGGCCCGGGCCTTGCCGGCACTCTTGCGCAGGGCCTCGAGGCGGTCTTCGTAGAAAGCCCGGCGGCGCTTCTTGCGGGTCTGCTCCACCAACTCCTTGAGGGCTCCACCCAGGCTCTTGTAGGCATTGGGCAAGCTGTAGCCGAAGCGGCAGGCCAGATCAATCGCCCGCTCGTCCGCCAGGACCGCATCCTGCAGACGCTTTTCGGAGTTGTTCTTGAGATAGAGGCGGTAGCCGGCGAAGCCGGAGAGGCCCATGGCCATCAGCAGCAACATGCCGTCCTGCACCCACAGTTCGCCGATGGCGCCGCCCAGGCCGATCGCCAGGGCCGCCATCTCCCAGCCATCGCGGGGAACGGCATCATTCTGGATGCGGCCCACCTCATGCCAGAACAGCAGATTGCGGTGATCGAGGGCCAGGGCATCCCACTTCTCCAGATCCACCTGGATTTCGATCTCGTCGCGGCCGATCTCCTCGAGCGTGATCAGGGGAGGATCGACCGAGGCCGAGGCTTCCACGAACACCCAGCTCTGCATTTCCGGCGGAAGCAGCCCCTTGAGGCGCTGGAGTTCGCTCATCGCTGGTGTCGTCCGGGAGTGCCGTGAAGCGGGGTATTCGCTCAGATTAGCGATCGCCACGGTGGCCGGTTGGAGTGGCGGCTGGATCGGGGACCGCCCACCGTGAGAGGCTGGGCCTGTTTGGCCAGTGAAACTGCATGCCCCGCCGCACGGATCTCAGGCGCATCCTGCTGCTGGGTTCAGGGCCGATCGTCATCGGCCAGGCCTGTGAGTTCGATTATTCCGGCACCCAGGCCTGCAAGGCCCTGAGGGCTGACGGCTACGAGGTCGTGTTGGTGAACTCCAATCCGGCCTCGATCATGACGGACCCGGACCTGGCTGACCGCACCTACCTGGAGCCCCTCACGCCCGAGGTGGTGGCGCGGGTGATCGAGGTCGAACGGCCCGATGCCCTGCTGCCGACCATGGGCGGTCAGACGGCCCTCAACCTGGCGGTGGCCCTGGCGGAGAACGGCACGCTCGAGCGGTTCGGGGTCGAGCTCATCGGCGCCAATCTGGAGGCGATCCGCAAGGCCGAGGACAGGCTCCTGTTCAAGGAGGCCATGGCCCGCATCGGTGTGGCCGTGTGCCCCTCCGGGATCGCCAACACCCCGGAGGAGGCCGAGATCGTCGGCGAGACGATCGCCTCCTACCCGCGCATCATCCGGCCGGCCTTCACCCTCGGCGGCTCCGGCGGCGGCATCGCCTACAACCCGGAGGAATTCCGGGCGTTCTGCAAGAGCGGCCTCGAGGCCAGCCCCGTCTCCCAGATCCTGATCGAGAAGTCGCTGCTGGGCTGGAAGGAGTTCGAGCTGGAGGTGATGCGCGACACCGCCGACAACGTGGTGATCGTCTGCAGCATCGAGAACCTCGATCCGATGGGGGTGCACACGGGCGATTCGATCACCGTGGCCCCGGCCCAGACCCTCACCGACCGCGAATATCAGCGCCTGCGCGATCAGTCGATCGCCATCATCCGCGAGATCGGGGTGGACACCGGCGGCAGCAACATCCAGTTCGCCATCAATCCCGTCAACGGCGATGTGGTGGTGATCGAGATGAATCCCCGCGTCTCGCGTTCCTCGGCCCTGGCCTCCAAGGCCACGGGCTTCCCGATCGCCAAGATCGCCGCCCGTCTGGCCGTGGGCTACACCCTCGACGAGATCGTCAACGACATCACCGGCGCCACACCGGCCTGCTTCGAGCCGACGATCGACTACGTGGTCACCAAGGTGCCGCGCTTCGCCTTCGAAAAGTTCCGCGGCAGTCCGGCCGTGCTCACCACCTCGATGAAGTCAGTGGGCGAGGCCATGGCCATCGGCCGCTGCTTCGAGGAATCCTTCCAGAAGGCCCTGCGCTCCCTGGAGACGGGTCATGCCGGCTGGGGCTGTGATCGTCAGGAGAACCTGCCCGAAGCCGGCGATCTCGATCGCCTGCTGCGCACGCCGTCCCCGGATCGCATCTTCGCGGTGCGGTCCGCCATGGTGGCTGGCCGCAGCGACGCCGAGATCCACCAGCTCAGCGCCATCGATCCCTGGTTCCTGGCCAAGCTGCGCGGACTGGTCGAGGCCCAGGGTCGCCTGCTGACGGGCCACAGCCTCGAGCAGCTGACGGCAGCCCAGCTGCTCGAGCTCAAGCAGCTGGGCTTCTCCGATCGCCAGATCGGCTGGGCCACCGGCAGCCATGAACTGGAGGTGCGCCGCCATCGCCAGGGTCTCGGCGTCGATGTCGTCTACAAGACGGTCGACACCTGCGCCGCCGAGTTCGCCTCCACCACCCCGTATCACTACGGCACCTATGAACGGCCACTGGAGCGGCTGCTCGAGGACGGTTCGCTGCAGACCCTGGCCCCCGAAGATGAGGTGCAGCCCGAGCAGCGCCGCAAAGTGATGATCCTCGGGGGCGGTCCCAACCGCATCGGCCAGGGCATCGAGTTCGACTACTGCTGCTGCCACGCCTCCTTCGCCCTGCGCCAGGAGGGCTTCGCCACGGTGATGGTCAACAGCAATCCCGAGACCGTCTCCACCGATTACGACACCAGCGACCGGCTCTATTTCGAGCCCCTCACCCTGGAGGACGTGCTCAATGTGATCGAGGCCGAACATCCCGAAGGGGTGATCGTGCAGTTCGGCGGCCAGACGCCGCTGAAGCTGGCGATCCCGCTGCTGCACTGGCTGGCCACCCCCAGGGGCCAGGCCACCGGCACCCGCATCTGGGGCACCTCGCCCGAATCGATCGATCGGGCTGAGGACCGTGAGCAATTCGAGGCGATCCTGCGCCATCTGGAGATCCGCCAGCCCCGCAACGGCCTGGCGCGCAGCGATCAGGAGGCCCGGGCCGTGGCCAGCCGGGTGGGGTATCCCGTGGTTGTGCGGCCCAGCTACGTGCTCGGCGGCCGCGCCATGGAGGTGGTCTATGACGAGGAGGAGCTCAACCGCTACATGGTCGAGGCCGTGCAGGTGGAGCCGGACCACCCGGTGCTGATCGATCAGTACCTGGAAAACGCGATCGAGGTCGATGTCGATGCCCTCTGCGACCGGGAAGGCCGTGTGGTCATCGGCGGCTTGATGGAGCACATCGAACCCGCCGGCATCCATTCCGGCGATTCGGCCTGCGCCCTGCCCGCCGTGTCGCTCAGCCCGGCGGCCCTGGCCACGATCCGCCAGTGGAGCGAAGCCCTGGCCCTGGCCCTGGAGGTGCGCGGTCTGATCAATCTGCAGTTCGCCGTGCAGGTGGATCCCGAGCTGGGGGAGCGGGTGTTCATCATCGAGGCCAATCCCCGCGCCTCGCGCACGGTGCCCTTCGTCGCCAAGGCCACGGGCGTGCCGCTGGCCAAGATCGCCAGCCAGCTGATGGCCGGCCGCACCCTGGTGGAGCTCGGTCTGACCAGGGAGCCGGTGCCGCCCCGCCAGACCGTCAAGGAAGCCGTGCTGCCGTTCAAGCGCTTTCCCGGTGCCGACACCCTGCTGGGGCCGGAAATGCGCTCCACCGGCGAGGTGATGGGCATCGCCGCCGGCTTCGGCTTGGCCTATGCCAAGGCCGAACTGGCCGCCGGCGAGGCCCTGCCCACCGGCGGCACCGTGTTCCTCTCCACCCACGACCGCGACAAGGCGGCCCTGGTGCCCGTCGCCCAGCGACTGGCCGAGGAGGGCTTCGCCCTGATGGCCACCAGCGGCACCGCCCAGGTGCTGAAGGCGGCGGGTCTGACGGTGGAATCGGTGCTCAAGGTGCACGAAGGGCGCCCCAACATCGAGGATGCGATCCGCTCCGGGCTGATCCAGTTGATCGTCAACACACCGATCGGGCGCCAGGCGGCCCACGACGACCGCTACCTGCGCCGGGCCGCCCTCGACTACGCCGTGCCCACGGTCACCACCTTGGCCGCCGCCCGGGCGGCGGTGGAGGCGATCGCCGCCCTGCAGCTGCAGGGTCAGGTGGAGGTCGCCGCCCTGCAGGACATTCACCAGCCCTGGTGAGGTCTCGCTTCGCTGAGGCAGCGCTCCGGCAGGTGCCACAGCTGGGGGCCTCCGCGGCCGCTCGGACGCCGGCGATGGGGCTGCGCCGCCGCGGGCGAGGCCAGCAGGCTCCTGTGGTTAGGGTGATTTCCCCACCACCACCTGTCGCGTGACCGTCGCCTCCTCCCCTGCCTCCACCGCTGCTGCCAGCGGCGAAGCCCCGGCCCCCGGCAGCGATCTGCGCCAGGCCTTCCAGGCCGCCTATGAGAACCGCTACACCTGGGAGCCTGGATTCGGCGGCTACAGCGGCCGCTGCGTCTGGCTGCAGGGCGATCGGCGCGAGGAGGGCCAGTTCAGCGTCGGCGCCGACCTCAAGGCCACCGTCAGCGGCATCGAAGACGCCGAGGTGCACAAGGCCGTGGCCTCCCAGCTCTGGGAGGTGGCCATCCATCGCGTCCGCCGCCCGTTTGAGCAGACCCACGGCGCCAACACCTTCAGCGCCGGTGACACCGACGCGGTCGGCACGGAGGTGATCGTCGGCGGCAAGGGCGAGGGCGATCGCTACCGCATCAAGGACGACGTGGTGACGATGGTGCATCGCCACATCCACGGCACCGTGGTGACGATCTTCACCACCGCCATTACCGACACCGGCGCCGGCTATCTGAGCCACACCTACACCAGCCAGTACAGCGATCCCGCCAGCGGCGAACCCCGCGGCGGCATGAGCTCTTTCACCGACACCTTCGTGGCCCTGCCGGATGGCGGCCCCTGGGTGCTGGCGGAGCGCGTCGTGGTCAGCGAGCCTGACGAATCGGCCGCAGAAGCCGCCACCGGCGGCAGCCAGACCTTCCGGTTCGAGGATCTGGCGGCGCTCGTCTGAGGGCCAACCCCTGGGGCTGAATCAGCCCCAGGGGTTGCGGCAGAAGCCGTGCGATCCGGCCATCACAAGCCAATATTGGTTGATGCTTTCTCTCTGGCTGGGTGCCTACGACCAGGGCTTGGCCTACGCCAGTCTGGCCCTGGGCACCTATCTCACGCTCCGCGTTCTCAATTTCGCCGATCTCCCGTCGATGGGCTGCTTTGCCCTCTGAGGCGGCACGGTGGCGGTGCTGATCAGCAAGGGCGTACCGATTCCATTCGCCCTGCTGGCCCTGTCCGGTGCCCTGGTGACGATGTACAAGGGCTTCGCCGACGTCAGCATGGGGATCGGTTTGCTGATTCTGGGCCTGGACCTAGAGATCATCGGCGAATCGGCGCTGCGTCCCGGGTCCGTCCGCAAGGCACTGCTGGCCGTCGTGGTCGGCGTGATCCTGTTTCGTCTGCTGATCGCCATCGCCCTTCAGCTGGGCCTGGATCCGGTCGATCTCAAGCTGAACTCAAGTTGGCCCATGTGGTGGTCGAATAAGCCTCAGGGACCTCTGAACCCTGATTGGATCGAGATTGGGCTGGTCAGTGCCTCCTTTGCCTTTGGTCAGTCCCCGATTGACCGCTCCGGATCCAGTCGCTCCAATCCCGATCAGTTGAACCCGGATCAGTCCTCGATCGCTGGCACGTCCTTGAGGCGTTCGTTCAACTGCATCGCCATCGACTGACGACCGATCGCCAGCACTTTGAGTGTGTCCTCATGGAAGCGCAGCTGGGCATCGGCCACCTGCATGCCCCGCACCAATTCCTGAATCTCATCGGGCAGACCGTTGAGGTTGTAGCGCTTGCCCTCAAAGGTGAGAACCGGGGGCTGCTGGGACGGGGTGTTCAAGAGTTGACCTGACGTGAGCGGCAACAATAGGAGTCAACAGCGGCAGCAGCACCTGCCGACCAGCACGCAACAGCGCCCGCCCACAGCCAGGCCGCGGGCCAGCGGCACCAACGAGGCAGCGCCCCTGCGGCCCTGCTGGTTTGGCCTTGGCCAGGGGAGCGTCGCTCAGGCCTGGAGGCCCATCTGGATGAACTGGCGCTCACAGAGATCGCGATAGCGGCCACCGGCCGCCATCAAGGTGCCATGGCTGCCCTGCTCAACGATGCGGCCGGCTTCGAGCACCAGAATCCGATCCGCGTCCTGCACCGTCGAGAGGCGGTGGGCGATCACCAGCACGGTGCGGCCGGCCATGGCCTGATCCAGCCCCTGCTGCACCGCGGTCTCCGCTTCCGCGTCCAGGGCACTGGTGGCTTCATCCAGCAACAGGATCGCCGGGTTGCCGAGCACGGCCCGGGCGATCGCCAGCCGCTGCAGCTGGCCGCCGGAGAAGTTGCTGCCCCGCTCCTCGATGCGGCTGTCATAGCCCTGGGGCAGGGCCTCGATGAAGGCCGAGGCATTGGCCAGCCGGGCCGCCGCCTTGACCTGATCGCGGCTCGCCGCTCGCCCGAAGGCGATCACTTCCGCCACGGTTCCTGAAAACACACTGCTCTGCTGGGGCACCAGGGCAATCGCCTGACGCAGCTCCCGGGCCCGCAGTTCAGCCAGGTCCTGACCATCGAGCAGCACCCGGCCGCGCTGGGCGGTGTTGAAGCGCAGCAACAGGGAGAACAGGGTGCTTTTGCCGGCGCCCGATGGACCCACCAGGGCCACCATCTGGCCCGGCTCGATCTCCAGATTGAGATCGTGCAGTACGGGCTGGTCGGCCGCATAGCCGAAGCTCACGCCCTCCAGCACCAGCCGACCCTGCACCTGGCCCAGCGGTCTGGCGCCCGGACGATCGGGGGGTTCAACCGGTTCGGACTCGATCGCCCGCAGCCGCCTCAGGGAGGCCTGACCCTGCTGAAACTCGTTGAAGTTGGTCGTCAGATGGGAGATCGGATCGATCAGCATCAGCAGCGCCGTCATGAACGTGGCAAAGCCCTGGGCGTTCAGACCGCCGGCCTGGATGCGCACGGCGCCGATCACCAGCACCGCCAGGATGCCGAAGGCTTCGATGAAGCCCACCACCGGATGCTGCTGGGCCAGCAGGGTCATCGTGCGATGGCGGGCCCGGCGGTGCAGGTCGATCTCCAGGTCGAAGCGCTGTTGCAACCACGGTTCGGCGGCATAGGCCCGCACCAGGGGCAGGCCGCCGATCGCCTCGCCGAGCAGGGCCGCCAGATCACTCACCTGTTTCTGGCTGCGTTCGGCCGCGTTCATCACCCGGGCGCCGAAGGCACTCACCAGCAGCGCCACAATCGGGGCCAGCAGCAGGGTGGCCAGCGCCAGGGGCCAGTCCAGCCACACCATGTAGCCGAGCACCACCAGTAGCTGTAGAGCGCTTGGGGTGGTGTCCTGGATTGTTTTGTAGATCACCTCTCCGACCCGATCCGCATCCTCCGTGAGCCGGTAGGTGAGATCACCGGCGGAGAGTTTCTCGAGGGCGCCGAAGTCGAGCCGCTGCAGCCTGGCGAACAACTGACGGCGCAGCTCCTGGCTCACCTGCAACGCCGGCCCCGCCAGCAACGTGTCCTGGCCGAACTGGGCAAGCTTCTGCAGCAGAAACACAGCCAGGGCGGCGGCCACCGACCGCAGCACCCGGGGAATGTCGCCGGCGCCGATGGCGGGGATCAGCTGGCCGGCCAGCCAGGCCAGCACTGGAAAGCTGGCCACAAACACCAGCGTGCACAACCAGCCGGCGCCCAGGCGGCGCCGATGGGGCCTCAGCAGGGGCAACAACCTGCGGAAGCCGGCCGGCGAGGGTGCAAGCATCGGGGCACCTTACGCCCCGCCTGCTGGGGCCGGAGATGGTGCTGTGAAACTGGATCAGTTCCTGAAATGGCAGGCTCTGGTCGCCAGTGGTGGCGAGGCCAAGCAACGCATCCAGCGGGGGGATGTGCTGGTCAACGGGCTGATCGAGACCCGCCGCGGCCGCCAGCTGGCCGTGGGCGACGCGGTGGCGATCGACGGACGCGAGCTGATCGTGATGCCCCGGGGGGGTGGCGCCACCAAGCCTTAACTTGGCTGCCACGTGGTAGCGAGGTCCTCTTGGTGCGGAAGTCCGTCATCGCCGGAAACTGGAAGATGCACATGACCTGTGCCGAGACGCGGGCCTTCGCCGCCGTCTTCCGTCCCCTGATCGCGGATTTACCCTCCGATCGGGAGGTGGTGATCGCACCACCGTTCACCTCCATTCCCACCCTCTGTCGCCATCTGGAGGGGGCCGGCGTGTTCATCGCCGGTCAGAACGTGCACTGGGAGGAGCAGGGGGCCTATACGGGCATGATTTCGGCGCCGATGCTGATCGAACACGGTGTCACCCACGCGATCGTCGGCCACAGCGAGCCCCGCAAGTACTACAGCGAAACGGACGAGCAGATCAACCTGCGGGCGCGCACGGCCCAGCGCACCGGGCTGATGCCGATCCTCTGCGTGGGCGAGAGCCTGGATCAGCGGGAGGCCAGCGAGACCGAGCGGGTCATCCACCGCCAGGTGGAGCAGGGACTGGAGGGCCTCGATCCGCTGCGGGTGATCGTGGCCTATGAACCGATCTGGGCGATCGGCACCGGCAAGACCTGTGCGGCCGAAGAAGCCAATCGCATCTGCGGTCTGATTCGCGGCTGGGTCGGCAATGCCGATGTGACCGTGCAGTACGGCGGCTCGGTCAACCCGGCCACCATCGACGACCTGATGGCCCAGTCGGACATCGACGGCGTGCTGGTCGGTGGCGCCTCCCTCGATCCGATCAGCTTCGCCCGCATCTCCAACTACCAGCTGCCGGTCACGGCCTGAGGCCGGCGAGTTGGTGGACGCCGCCTCCCCGTGCCTGCCCCGCTGGGGTGATCGCACCCTGGTGATGGGGGTGCTCAATCTCACTCCCGATTCCTTCAGCGATGGCGGCCGGCTGAACAGCGTGCCGGCGGCCCTGAAGGCGGCGAAGCGGATGCTGGCCGAGGGGGCCGATCTGCTCGATCTCGGCGGCCAAAGCACCCGGCCCGGAGCCGAGATCGTCGGGCCGGAAGTGGAATTGCAGCGGCTACTGCCGGTGCTGGAAGCCCTGCAGCAGCTGCGCGCCGCCCATCCCGGCAGCTTGATCTCGGTGGACACCTTCGAGGCGTCCGTGGCCGAAGCCGCCCTGGCGGCTGGGGCGGACTGGATCAATGACGTGCGCGGTGCCAACCACTCTCCGGACCATCTGTGTCAGGGCCATCTCAGTCCGGTCCATCGCCATCCAGCCCAACAAAGTGCCGGCCATCACGGTGCAACCGAGCAAAGCGATGGCGACTCCAGCCTGCGCGATCCGCGGATGTTGCCGCTGATCGCCCGCGCCGGCTGCCCCTATGTGCTGATGCACAGCCGCGGCACCAGCCAGACCATGGATGATCGTGCGGTGTACGGCGACGTGGTGGCCGAGGTGCGCTCCGAGCTGCTGGCCGCCACGCAGCAGGCGCTGGCGGCGGGGGTGCGGACTGAGCAGATCGTCTGGGATCCAGGCCTCGGCTTTGCCAAGACCACCGAACAGAACCTGGAGTTGCTGCGCCGCCTGGGCGAACTGCGCAGCGCCGGATTCCCGCTGCTGGTGGGGCCTTCGCGCAAACGCTTCATCGGCGCCGTGCTGGGGGAAGCCCGCCCCCGCGCCCGCCTCTGGGGCACGGCGGCGGTGTGCGCCCTGGCGGTGGCCGCCGGAGCCCGAGTGGTGCGGGTGCACGATGTGGCCCCGATTCGCCAGGTGGTGCGCATGGCGGATGCTCTGCGGCCCATCTCGCCCTGATCAACACCATCTTCGGATCCGGGATCGCTTCACGGCCGATGCCGACGGGCGCCATTGCAGCCTGTTTAAAGGCTGAGGCTCCCAGCCCCGCAGTTGCGCCGATTCGTCAACGTCATACCAATCCTGGCCATTGTTGTCTGCGTGCGTCGTCGCAGCCCAAGTGCTGCCATGGAGGCAATCGTGAGCCAGCGACTGCGGTCCTTGGCGGAGCTGCCCAGCGCAACGGGAACCCAGCCACCGGTGCGAAGGAGCGAGGCACCGAGGAGGACGATTGCGACCTCCAGCAGACACTGGGCCGTGAAGACAATCCCTGACCTGAACGCCCGCGTTGGGGTCCATAGGGTTCTCAGCCCCATGCCGATGAAGGTGGCCAGAACGATGGCTTCAATGCCGGCATCACTGAAGCGTGCTACTTCAGCCTAATCAATCAGCCAGGAGAGAAGGTCAATCGCGATGCAGAAGGTCAGGCCAGGAAAAAAGTTCTGGACGAGACCGAGACTAATCTGGAGGCCTTTGTTGAGGAGCTGGCGCAGAATTAACATGCTTGTAGAAACTGCTCAGCACACTCATGGTCCGCAGACTTCTTGCCTCTGCAACGGTTCTACTTCATTCAGGCGAGACAGGCATCATGCGCCTGCTGACCGCCAAAACCTTTAAATCCAGCTCCACTCCCAGAGCCAGTGGGGGCCGATAAGGCTTTTATGCTCGAGAAAATCGTATTTGGAGACGTCAAAACCAGCTGACTGGGCAAGGGCCACGGCATCGTCAAGATTGGTGACACTTTTGAGGCTCTGTTGCAGCCCTTCATCGTCTTTGAGTTTGGCAAGCAGTGCTTCCAGTGATTCTTTTGACATTTCTGAATAGAGTTCCAAGATTATTGCGCTCCGAGATTATTATAGCCCATTGCTACTCACTTTTCGGCATGGTTGGCAAATCCTTGTTGATCGTCAGGCTTGGCGATCAATCGATCGGTGGGTGAAGGCAGGGCGCGAGGTGCTCAGGTCCCAGGCATGCAGATGGCACAGCGTCAGTACACCAAGCAGGTGAAGCAAGGTCTCCCCTCACGCCCCGCAGATCGACGTACCTGGGGGCGGCATCAAGGTTGAGGGCGATGGCTTCAGCGAAGGGGTCCCGCCCAAATCGCTTGCGGCCATGCTGGCTCTGGCACCCATGGTGCCCCCGAATCCCCCAGCCTCCGGCCGTCTAGAGGCCCAACAGGAGGTTCGACTCTCAACGTGCCGCACTACTGGGCTGATGGTCCGTTGGCACGCGCCCAGGTCAGGCTGAGATCCATGCCATGGCCGGTTCGGAAGATCCGGGCGTCAGTGGCACAGCGGCTGTGTCCTGCCCTGCAACTCCACCCTGATTTGGTCAGTCACCCTGCCCGAGCGGGGCACGTTCTGTCTCGCCGTTCCAGGGACAGCGATCAGTGCATCGATCACCACCGAAAGTCCGCAGGGCTGTGGATCTTTGCGGTCTTGAGCTGGCAACGGCGCTGATCAGCCGTCAGGATGAGGGTTCTTTCACTCTCTGAGATGGTGTCATATCCGCCCCTGCGTCCCGCCCTCGGCGTCCTTCTGGTCAGCTGCGGCTGCCTGCTGGCATCGGTGACTGCAGCGGTAGCTGCGCCGTATCAGCAGACCCTGGAGCTCCAGGGGGTGACCTTCAGGCTGAAGGCCGTGGGAGCAGGCTCCAGTCAACAACTGACGGTGCAGGCCGAGCGCAATGGCAAACCCCTGGCGCAGGAGCAGCAGAAGCTGGACGGCACGGTGGTGGGAGCGGAGGTCGAGGACCTCAACGGCGATGGCCTTCCCGAGTTGTTCATCTATGCACAGAGTGCCGGCAGCGGCAGCTACGGTTCGGTCTGGGCCTGGAGCGTCAGCCGCCGAGGATCGCTGCTGCCGATCCGCCTGGGGGCCATGTCTTCGCGGGATTCCAGCGGCTATCGCGGCCACGACAAGTTCGCCGTCGTCGAGAACAATCTGGTGCGCCGTTTCCCGATCTATCTCCCCGGCGACAGCAATGCCCGTCCCAGCGGCGGCACCCGCCAGGTGACCTACAAGTTGATCCCGGGTGAAGCGACCGGGCAATTGCAACCCGTGAATTCCATCCAATACTGAACAGATCTCCAGCTTTGGCGACCCTTGGAGTGTGTGGCAAGGCGCGGCCAGTGTCAGCTGGCTGCCCTCGTCAATCCTTCTGTCATCTGCTCGCCGATCAGGGCAGGGCTGATCCTTGCCAGAGAGCATCACGATTCAGGTTTCAGGCTCCTGCGGTTGCAACGAGCAAGAACTGATCCCGTTCTGCTGATAGCTGGTTGCCTCGGCATCGTTTGCGATTGCCAGGCGGCCAAAACCATGCAGGGCAACCAGTCGGCGTGCAGAAGACTGGAAATGACCTACAGCCTCGTCAAGATCACTTCCTTCTCCGCCTCTCAATCGGCTGGCCAGCAGGGTGATCCAGGCCAGGCCAGAGCGAGATCCAGATTCACTGGCAACCAGGTCTGGGAGCCTTTGCGATTCAGGATTGACCCGTATTAGAAGCCAGATCCGATCCTTGTCCCTGCGGTTGCCTAATCTGTGGAGCGGAGGTGCAGGGAACTCTCCGCTCAACTAGGGTTTCAGCCCCCCGTGACCCCTTCGATGCGATCTTCAATCTCCTGGTAGATCTCCTGCAGCTGGGCGATGTTGTCATCACTGGTCTCCCAGTAGCCGCGGCCGTTGACTTCCAGCAGGGTGCCGACGATGCGGCGGAAGCTGTGGGGGTTGAGCTCCATCAGCCGCTTGCGCATCTCGGCGTCGTTGATGAAGGTTTCATTGGCCTCCTCGTAGACGAAGTTGTCAACGGCGCCGCTGGTGGCACTCCAGCCGAGCGTGAAGTTGAGCCGCTTCGCCACTTCCCGCACCCCCTCGTAGCCCGAATCCAGCATGCCCTCATACCACTTGGGATTGAGCAGCTTGGTGCGGGAGTCGAGGCGGATGGTCTCGCTGAGCGAGCGCACCTGGGCATTGGCGGTGGTGGTATCGGCGATGTAGCTGGTCGGCGCCTTGCCGTCGTCCCGCAGACCGGCGATCAGCTTGGTGGGATCCGAATCAAAGTAGTGGCTGACATCGGTGAGTGAAATTTCGGCTGAATCCAGGTTCTGGAAGGTGACATCAGCTGTTTTCATCGCCGATTCAAACACCTCACGCTTCTGGTTCATTTCGCCGGGATTATCGGCATTGAAGGCAAAGGTCTTGCGAGAGAGATACATCTCCTGCAGGTCTCCCTCCTCCTCCCAGGTGCTGTTCTCCACCGCCAGGTTCACATTGGAGGAATAGCTGCCGCTGGCATTCGAAAACACGCGGGTGGCGGCATCCCGCAGGGAGATTCCCTGCTCCTTCGCCTGCTCCTGGCTGTGCTTGCGCACGAAGTTGAGCTCAAGGGGCTCTTCGGCTTCGGCGGCCATCTTCACACCCTGATCAATCAGCCCCATCTGGTTGATGAACAGGTCGCGGAACACGCCGCTGCAGTTGACCACCACATCAATGCGGGGCCGGCCCAGCTCCTCCAGGGAGATCAGCTCCAGCTTGTTGACCCGGCCCAGGGAGTCGGGCACCGGCCGCACGCCGATGAACCAGAGAATCTGGGCCAGGGATTCGCCGTAGGTCTTGATGTTGTCGGTGCCCCAGAGCACACAGGCGATCGTTTCCGGCCAGGTGCCCTGCTCGGCCTTCTGGCGCTCGATCAGGCGATCGACCACCACCTTGGCGGCGGCGATGGCGGCCCGGGTGGGAATGGACTGGGGATCGAGGGCATGGATGTTCTTGCCGCTCGGCAACACACCCGGGTTGCGGATCGGATCGCCCCCGGGGCCGGGCAGCACGTACTCGCCATCGAGGGCCCGCAGCAGGCTCTCCATTTCCATGTCGGCGCAGATCTGCTCGAGGCAGAAGCGCAGATAGGCGAAGGTCTTGTCCAGCTCCTGCTGGTCCACCTGGGCGAAGCCGCCGTTGCGGCAGGCCGCCAGCCAGGGGGAAGGCAGCTGGAAACCGAAGCGCTCCAGCAGATCGAAGAACCAGCCGAAGTTGCGGCGCAGGCTGACGCGGCCATCACTACCGGTCACCTCCCGCACCATGGCGCCCACCGCCAGCCGGCAGGTCTCGGTGATCAGCTGGTTCAGTTCCACATCCGCCAGCACACCGGCGTCATTGCCCTTGTAGATCTCAGCGATCGTGCGGCCGCGGCTCTCGGCCAGCAGCCCCGGCAGGGCCCGCAGGCCCTCCTCCTCCCGCTCCAGGGCGGCGATGCTCACCAGGGTGGCGATCGCCTCCTCGGCGGTGGGCGGTTTGCCGATCGTGTGCAGGCCGCAGGGCAGCAACCGGCTTTCGATCTCCATCAACTGGCGGTACACCGCCCCGACCACGCCGTCGCGGCCGTCTTGATCGAGCTCGGAGCCATCGACCTCAGGCAGGGTCACGTCCTTGTCGAGGTTGCACTGGCGCGCCGTCTCGACGATGGCGTTGACGATCTGCACACCTCTGGAGCTTTCGCGCAACTGCTGGTAGCTGCCCACCAGTTCACCCAGCTCCTTGAGGCCCTTGTAGAGGCCGGCATTTTCAGCGGGCGGGGTGAGGTAGCTGATTGTGGAGGCGTAGCCGCGCCGCTTGGCGATGGTGGCCTCGGAGGGGTTGTTGGCGGCGTAGTAATAGAGATTGGGCAGGGCGCCGATCAGCGAATCCGGGTAGCAGGTTTCACTCATGCCCATCTGCTTGCCCGGCATGAACTCCAGCGAGCCGTGGGTGCCGAAGTGCAGCACCGCATCGGCGCCCCACACCTTCTCGAGATAGGTGTAGTAGGCGGCAAAGCCGTGATGGGGGCTGGCACTGCGCGAGTAGAGCAGTCGCATCGGATCGCCCTCGTAGCCGAAGGTGGGCTGGACGCCGACGAACACATGGCCGAAGTGGCGGCCATAGATCAGCAGGTTGGTGCCGTCGGAGTTGAGATTGCCGGGGGGCTTGCCCCAGTTCTCCTCGAGGCGCTCGGAATAGGGAGTCAGCCGCTCGTACTCCTCGACGCTCATGCGGTGGGCGATCGCCAGCTCCGGCGCACCAGCCAGGGCCTCGAGATCGCTGAGCACGGCCTCCATCAACTCCTTGGGGTTGCGGGGCATGTCGGCGACGTTGTAGCCCTTGAGCTTCATTTCCTCCAGCACCCGGAAGATGGAGCCGAACACGTCCAGGTAGGCCGCCGTGCCGACGTTGCCCTTGTCGGGGGGGAAGCTGAACACGGTGATCGCCAGTTTCTTCTCGGCGCGGGGCTTGATCCGCAGTGAGGCCCAGCGGATCGATCGCTCGGCGATCGCCTCGACCCGGTCCTGCAGCGTGTGGGCCTTGCCGGTGGCGTCGTCGCGGCCGCTCAGCACGATCGGCTCAATCGCGCCATCGAGTTCCGGGATCGCGATCTGCAGAGCCACCTGCACCGGGTGCAGCCCCAGGTCGCTTTCCTCCCATTCTTGGGTGGTCTGGAACACCAGGGGCAGGGCCACCATGTAGGGGCGATTGAGGCGCTTGAGGGCGTCAATCGCCTTGGGGTGGTCCTGGCGGGCCGGGCCACCCACCAGGGCGAAGCCCGTGAGACTGACCACGCCGTCCACCAGGGGCTGATCCGGGTTGAGGGGGTCGTAGAAGAAGGCGTTGACGGGCTTGCTGAAGTCGAGGCCGCCGCAGAACACCGGGATCACGGTGGCGCCGCGATATTCCAGCTCCTGGATGATCGCCACGTAGTGGGCCTCGTCACCGGTGACGATGTGGCTGCGCTGCAGCACCAGGCCGATCACCGGGCCTCGGCGCGCCGCCTCGCTGAGATCGCTGCGGCTGGTGTTCCAGTTGAGGTACTCCTTGAGGTCCTCGAACATCGCCGGCGCCATCGGATGCCACAGGCCCAGGTCGGGGAAGACCACGGGATCGGCCACGGTCAGGGGCGGGCGATCCGTGCCGCTGCGGGGAAAGACGTACTTGTCCGCCAGCATCAGCAGGAAGTTGCGCAGGTTGTCCGGCGTCCCCCCCAGCCAGTACTGGAAGCTGAGCATGAAGGAGCGGGCATCCTGCGCCTTCTCCACCGGCAGGTACTTGAGCACCGTCGGCAGGGTGTTCAGCAGCTTGAGCATGGCGTCCTGGAAGCCGGCCGAGCCGCTCTTCTCCTTGCGCTTCTTCATGAACTGGGCGATGGCGCTCTTGCTCTGCCCCAGCTGGGCCATCGAGAAGGTGCCCAGCTTGTTGAGCCGCATCACCTCCGGCATCGAGGGGAAGACCACCGCCGCCTTGAGCCTGTCCCGGTGGGGGGCCACGGCCTCCACCACTTTCTGGGCCAGATCCTCGATGAAGATCAGCGAGGCGATGAACACATCGGCCGCGGCCACGTCGGCGCAGAAATCGGCATAGTTCTGGGGATCGCGCAGCTCCTCGATCAGGTAGCCGCTCAGCTCGACAGCCAGCGGGCCGTTCTGGTCGTTGAGGCTGGTGGCCGCCGTGGTGAGGGCGTTCTGGTACTGGGGCTCAAGCACCACGTAGACCGCCTTCATCACCGCCCGGTCCTTGCGCTCGCTGGGGCCGGGGCTGACCCGACGGCTGGCGGAACGGACCTGCGTGAACATGTGTTCGGATTGAGCAATGTGAAGCAGCCTACGAAGCGGCGCCGGCCTGTGCGATCACTGCGGCAAAGGCGTTACAGGCGCGCCGGAGCGACCCTCACCCGGCCGTAGCCCAGTCGGGTCAACAGGGGACCGGCCATGGCGGTGGTGATCAGGGCCATCAGCACCCCCATCGTGAACAGCTCGGGGGTGATCACCCCCAGGG
>JBAPUA010000182.1:0-12703 GCA_049282435.1 Cyanobium sp.
ACAAGCCTGCTGCCAAACAGTACGTGATGGACTTCAGCGCCGGTGAAGACAAGGTGAGCCTGCGGGGCCTGAGCTTCTCTGCCCTGAGCTTCAGCCAGATGGAAGCCGACACCCTGTTGAGTGTTTCTGGTACAGCCATTGGCCACTTCAGCAATACAAGTGTCGCCACTCTGAACGACCCGGCCAACTTCCTGTTCGGCTGATATAACGCTGAAGCCGGTCTCCCCTTCCGAGGGAGATCGGCATCTCAAGCTTTGATCTCCCAGAATGAGATCTTAATTTAGTTTCCTTTTTTACGTTTTTCCAGCCGAACCATGGCCACTTCCCCAGTCAGTTTTGTCCATGGCGTGGCCTCTGGTGATCCCTATGCCGATTCGGTGATTCTCTGGAGCCGGATCACTCCACCCCAGGGGACTGCTGTGGGAATCGACGTGAGCTGGGAACTATCGCGTAGCGCCGGCTTTGAAGCCAGTTCAATTGTTGATAGCGGCCTGTTCCGCACCAGCGCTGACCGCGATTGGACGGTGAAGGTGGAGGCCGCTGGCCTCAACGCTGACACCCCCTATTACTACCGTTTCCGCGCTGGCGATGCGGTGTCGATGGTGGGACGAACCAAGACCCTGCCGGTGGGCAGCGATCCGGTGCGGCTGGCTGTATTGTCCTGCGCCAACTTCCCTGCGGCCCAACAGTTCGACGCCTACGCCAGGGCAGCGAGCATCAACAGCGCCAACCCCTATGACGCCTGGCTTCAAGTTGGCGACTACATCTATGAATATGGTCCCGGCGGCTATGGCTCCGCCGAAGACGCCGCCGGCAGCCGTGGCTTCCTGCCCAACCGCGAGATCCTCAGCCTCGACGACTACCGCCAGCGCTACGCCCAGTACCACACGGATGCGGGCCTGCAGGCCCTGCGTGCCGCCGCGCCGCTGATCGCCATGTGGGACGACCACGAAACCGCGAACGACAGCTGGAAGGGCGGTGCCGAAAACCACCAGAGCGCCACGGAAGGTGACTGGATCGCCCGGCGCGACGCCGCCTTGAAGGCGTATTACGAATGGATCCCCATCCGCGAACCCGGCCAGCGCCAACAGAGCGATGGGGCCACGGCGAGTTCCCCCCTCACCCAGGGCTATCGCTCCTTCAGCTTCGGTGATGTGCTCGCCCTGCACATGCTCGAAACCCGGCTCACCGCTCGTGATCAGCAGCTGAGCTATCCCAATGCGGCCGCAGTGCAGGCCCGCATCGACGCCATCCTGGCCGATCCAGACCAGGTGGTCAGCTATGCCACCAAGGCCGGGATCGCACCGCCCACGAGCGCCGCGGCCATCCCCGCTTATGCCAATGCCCTGGCGCCGTTGGTCACCCAGGAGTTAGTGATCGCCACTGTGCAGAAGGCCTGGGGCGACCCCAACCGCGACCTGATCGGAGACACCCAGATGGCCTGGCTGCAGCAGCAGATGGCCAGCTCCACCGCAGCGTGGCAGGTGCTGGGCCAACAGGTGCTGATGCAGAGCATGACCGTTCCGGTGGAACTGCTGCTCAACGCCGGAAATGCCGCCCTGCTCGACAAATACGCCGCACCGCTGCAGAAGCTCGCCACCGGCACCCCCTTCGCCAGCCTCTCCCCCGCCGAGCAGGCCCTCTTCGCCGAAGACGGCAAGATCCCCTACAACCTCGATGCCTGGGATGGCTATGGCGTCGAGCGGGAGACGATTCTGCAGAGCGCCCTGGCCCTTGGCAAGCGCCTGATCAGCCTTGACGGTGACACCCACAACGCCTGGGCGGGAGTGCTCGACACCATGAGCGCCGGCAGCAAGCCGGCCGGCACGCTGGCGGGGGTGGAGTTTGCGACGTCGGGCGTGACCTCCCCCGGTTTCGAGAAGTACCTGCCCGGTGCTGATGCCTATATCCGCGCCAAGTATCCAGCCGTGGATGGCCTCGATGCTCTGTTTCTGGGTTATGTGAATGGCCTGAAGTACGCCGATCTCAACCGCCGCGGCTTCCTGGATCTCACGGTGAGCAAGGAGCAGGCGGTGGGCTCCTTCCAGTTTCTCAACGGCACCGACCCCCTGAACGGCCAGCCCCTCTGGAGCAGCGAGTCGGTGGTCTCCACTGCCAGCTATGGGCTCTCCAGCGCCGCCGAGGCCCGGCCACTGATCACCTGGCAGCCAGGCTGGCGGGAGCTGGATCTGGTGATCGGCATGGCCCTAGATGCAGCCGGTAGCTCTACCCTCCTCGACCCGGCTGTCTATGCCAGCGTGCCCAGAGACAGCATCCAGCTGGCGGATGTGACGGTGCTGGGTTCGGCCCATGCCGACCGCATCTTCGCCGGTGTGGGCTCCACCGTGGATGCAGGCCCCGGCAGCGACGAGCTGTTCAACACCGACAGCCTGGGCGGTAATCGCTTGGTGGGTGGAATCGGTGCGGATTGCTTCTTCCTGCGGCCCGTAAACGATGTGGTGATCGGCGGGAGCCTGCTCGCTGACCCCGTATCCCTTGGCCTGCCGGCGGTGATCGCTCTGGTGGATCGCGAGCTGGATAAGTTCGTGATTGATAGCTCTGATCCGGCTGGCGTGGAGCCGCTGCGGATCCTCGATTACGAGCAAGGGATTGATAAGCTGTTGCTAGATGGAGTGGCCCCGCAGGGTGACTGGCTGTCGATCCGTAAGCAACTACAGGATCTCAACGTCGAGATTAATTCCGCCCCCCAGCTCAATATTTCTACCATTGCGATCACGCTCAATAGCGGCGCCGAGACAACCAAGGATTTAGCCCCTTATTGCACAGATCTTGATGCGGATAATCTGAAACTAGTGAAACTGGCAGGGCCCGAGTGGATCACCATTGCTGGCACCTTGCTTAAGGCAACTGTACCTACCGAGCTCACGGAAGCCCAGCTGGCCGCGACCAATCTGCTGCTTGGATTTAGTGATGGAAAAGCCATCACTAGCTTCACGCCAATTCTCACCCTGAATGCCCCCCCAAGCAAACTTGAGCTAGCTAACGCCACCAGCACCCTGGCGGAAAACACCAGCACCTTAGTGCGCATCAAGGTGGCGGACATTGCTGTGACCGACGATGCGCTGGGCACTGAAACCATCGCACTTGCCGGTGCTGATGCCAACAGCTTTGAATTAGATGGCAACAGCCTTTATCTCAAGGCCGGCACGGTTCTGAACTACGAGACCAAGTCCGCCTATGCCGTGAGCATTTCCGCCAGCGATCCCAGCCTGCCCGGCAGCGCCCCCGTTTCGGCTACCTTCAGCCTCAGCATTGCCGATATCAACGAGGCGCCCACCGCCCTGGCCTTCGCCAACGCCACCAGCACCCTGGCGGAAAACAGCAGCACCTCGGCGCGCATCAAGGTGGCGGATATTGCTGTGACCGACGATGCGCTGGGCACTGAAACCATCGCACTTTCCGGTGCTGATGCCAGCAGCTTTGAATTAGACGGCAACAGCCTTTACCTCAAGGCTGGCACGGTTCTGAACTACGAGGCCAAGTCCGCCTATGCCGTCAGCGTTGCCGCCAGCGATCCCAGCCTGCCCGGCAGCGCCCCCGTTTCGGCTACCTTCAGCCTCAGCATTGCCGATATCAACGAGGCGCCCACCGCCCTGGCCTTCGCTAACGCCACCAGCACCCTGGCGGAAAACAGCAGCACCTCGGCTCGCATCAAGGTAGCGGATCTCGTCGTTACTGACGATGCTCTCGGCACTGAAAACTTAAGCCTGGCTGGTGCCGACGCAAGCAGCTTTGAACTCGATAGCAGCAGCCTCTATCTCAAGGCCGGCACTGTTCTGAACTACGAGGGCAAGTCCGCCTATGCCGTCAGCGTTTCCGCCAGCGATCCCAGCCTGAGCGGCAGTACCCCCGTTTTAGCGCCTTTCTCGCTGAGCATCCTCGATGTCAACGAGGCACCCACGGCCCTGGCCCTCACCAACGTCACCAGTTCGCTCAACGAAAACACCAGCACCTCCCTCCGCATCAAGCTGGCCGATCTGCTGGTCAGCGACGATGCTCTCGGTACCGAAAGCTTCAGTCTGGCTGGTGCCGATGCCGGCAGTTTTGAACTTGATGGCAACAAGCTCTACCTCAAGGCCGGCACCCTTTTGAACCATGAGGCCAAGTCCGCCTACGCGGTCACCGTCACCGCCCGCGATCTCAACATTCCCGGGAGCCAAGCCGTCGCCGCCAACCTCAGTCTCAGCGTCAAGGATGTCAACGAGATTCCTGGCACATCCTTTGTCACCACGGTCGCAGCAATCACGACGTCTACAGGTGAAATCCGGCAGATTCCCATCACAATACGATCTGCCGATTTCTCCCCAGGCTCCGGCCTTGCCATTCTCAATAATTTAAATATCAATTCCAAGGGCCTTGCCGAACTGGCCCAGTTCGGAGTTACGGCCAATGCAACTGGCATTGATTTCCAATTGGATGTCAACCCAGGTCAAGCAAGTGCCTCTCTCAGCTCATTGCTGGATCTGGTAGGTGCAGACCTCCTGCCAAAGCTCCGTGATGGTTCCGGGCGATTGCCCAATCGCAAGCTGCTCTACTACGCCCTGAATGGAGCAACTGGTACGATCTCGCCTCTGACCCACGATCCGATCACTGGCGGTGGCGCACGCTTTTTCGACCTCAACAACGACGGGACGGCCGACTTCTTCAGACTCAGTCTGATTGATGGTGGTTACGGCGATAAGGATGGGCTGAGAAATGGCCAGGTGGATGATCCCTCCTTCGCCGGTTATGCAGATCTTGCCAATCTCAGCTTCAGCAGCGCTGGCTCCGGCACTGTCACCATCAGTGACCCGACCAACGCAGCCCCCGGTGCCGTGAGCCTGCGGGCCTCACTCAACAGCCGGTCCAGCACCTCCAACCAGATCGGCTACGCAGTGCTGAACCCGGCTGAGCTTGCCAATGCAGCGTCCCTGCTGAACGACCTCTCCTGGCTGCGGAAGCGGGCCCAGAACCTCTTTTTCAACCTGGAGAACACGGATGTCACCCTGGCTGCCAACACCCGCTTTGATCGCGAGCTGTCCTTGATCAATGGCCAGAGCCTTCGTTTTTTTGAAGTGGTGGATGGCAGCCTGGATCAGCTCAGCAGCCTCACCGACGGCCGCTTCCGTTATTTCACCCAGGCTGAACTGACCAATGCTGAGGCAAACTTCGCCTCCAGCAGCGGCGTGCGCTTCTCCCTCAGCCTGGTGGCGAGCGATCCTGGCCTCAACGCCCTGATCAGCCAAAACCAGCACCAGGCTGCCGTACTCGACCTGACCCCGTTCACGGCAGAGCAGACCCTCCAGGGCACGCTCACGCTTGCCAGGGAAGCAGCATTCAATGCCAACGCAGGTTTCTACCGCACCCTCGATGCCCTCGGCACCGTTGTGGCCATCGATGAGATCACGCGCCTGCGCCCTGGTGACAGCGGCTATACGGAAGCGGCCCTGCGGTCCGGCAATGTCGTTTCCCAGCTCGGCAACCTCAGCGTGGCGGACAATCAGATCGCCGCCCGCAACTTCTCAGGAATTGCGGGCGGGTCATTCCTGGCCCCATTCGCTCAGGTGAACGGCAATACCTTCTTCGCCTATGCAGCCGCCAACAATGATGAAATCAGCCATTTCCGCTCGCTGGGCACCAACAAGTTTGGGCTGGAAGACTTGCTCGATGGCGGTGATCTTGACTTTGACGATCTCGTGATCGACTTTAAATTCAACTCCGTCATCTAAGTGTGAATCGGCACAGATCGCCGCACGCCGCCTCAGCTGTCGGTTTCCGCCTGAGCCAGCGCCCGCTGGGCGGCCCGGCCCGCCAGCCAGACCGAGGCCACGGTGGCCGCCAGGCCGGTCAGGCGCAGGGCCCAGGTGCCTGGATCAGCCGCGCCGGTGAGCACCTCCTGAAAGCGGGCCACGTCGCCCGCCAGGGCGCCCAGACCGCAGAACAGCACCGTGCCCGGCAGGATTCCCAGCAGCCCGATCGAGTAATCGCGCAGACTCACCTCGCTGAGGCCGTAGGCGAGGTTGAGCAGGCTGAAGGGGAACGCCGGCGACAGGCGGGTCAGCAGCACCAGCCTCAGGCCCTCGCGGCTGACGGCCTGCTCGATCTGCTGCAGCCGGGGCGTGGCCGCCAGACGGCGGCGGGCCCAGGAGCGCAGCCAGCCCCGACCCAGCAGGAACACGATCTCGGCGCCAAGGCTGGCCCCCACAAACACGATGGCGCTACCCCACCAGGTGCCATAGAGGGCACCGGCCAGCATCGACGCCCAGACCCCCGGCAGCAGCAGGGTGACCCAGAGGGCGTAGAGCGGCACAAACGCCAGGGCACCGAGGGGGGAGCGCAGGGCGGGCAGCAGCTGGTCGAGCAGGGCCGATCCATCCATGGGCAAACCGTAGCGATGGGCAGGGCAGCGTTGGGCAGGGTCAGGCCGGCGCCCTATAACCGACCCAGGCGCAGACGCAGCGACCAATGACCAGGCCCACGGCTCACAAGGGGGGCGGCGGACCCTGGCCGCTGGTGGCGGCCCTGCTGGCCCTGGTGCTGCTGGCCGGCCTCGGCGCTCGCCTCTGGCAGCAACGCCAGCAGCAACAGGCTGAGGCGCGGAAGGCCGTGCCACTGCTGCCCCGCCAGGTGTCCGCCCTGGGCCGCATCGAGCCCCTAGGCGGCATCAGCAAGGTGTCGGTGCCCAGTTCCCTCAGCAACGACCGGGTGCGGGAGATCCTGGTGAAGGAGGGCCAGGAGGTGCGCAAGGGCCAGCCCCTGGCGGTGCTCGAAAGCCTCGACACGCTCGAGAGCAGCGTGCGCAAATCCGAGGCGACGATCCGGGTGGCCCAGAGCAAGCTGGCTGGCCAGGACAGCGTCATCGCCCGCTACAGGGCCGATCTGGGCCAGGCCAGCGCCGAAGCCCGACGGGCTGAACAGCTGTTCGCTGCCGGGGCCACCAGCGCCAACCGGGTCGAGAAGCTGCAGGCCGACGAAACCAGCGCCAAGGCCCAGCTGGCTGAAGCGATCGCCAGCAAAGGCACCCTGGCGGAGGAGCTGCGCGAAAGCCGGGCGGCACTGGACAAGGACAAGGCGGAACGGGCCAAGGCCACGGTGCTGGCCCCCTTCGCCGGCACGGTGTTCAAGGTGCACGCCCACGCGGGCGACAAGGTCGGCGAGGACGGTCTGCTGGAGATGGGCGACAGCAGCCGCATGGGCGTGATCGCCGAGGTGTACCAGAGCGATCGCCCGCTGATCACCCTGGGCCAGAAGGTCAGCCTCAGCGCCGATGGCTTCAAGGGGCGCCAGGTGCAGGGCCAGGTGGTGGAGATCGCCCGCGAAGTCAGCCGCCAGACCGTGTTCAGCGGCCAGGCCGGCGAGAACCTGGACCGGCGGGTGCTGGAGGTGAAGATCGGCCTGGGCCCGCAGGAGTCGGCCCTCGCCAGTCACCTGAACTATCTGCAGGTCAACGTGCTGTTCGCTCCGCTGACAGCGGCCGAGAAGGCCGGCCAGCAGGCGGCCCGGCAGCGGGTGATCAGCGGCAAGACACCATGAACCCGTTCGCCGCGCTGCGCCGCACGCCCCTGGCCTGGCGGCAGACCAGCCATCGGCCGATGCGGCTGCTGGCCGCGATCGCCGGCGTGAGCTTCGCCAACGTGCTGGTGTTCTTTCAGCTGGGGCTGGCGAGCGGGCTGTACGCCAGCCAGAAGCGACCGCTGCAGCGCCTCAATGGCGAGCTGGTGATGGTGAGCCGCCGTTACACCAACCTGGGAGAACCGCTCAACCTGCACCGCAGCCAGCTGATGCAGGCCCTGGGGGTGCAGGGGGTGCAGGCGGTGACCCCCCTCTACATCGGCAAGACCGACTGGCTGAACCGCGACAGCCGCGAGAAGAAGCAGGCGCTGATCTTCGGGCTGGCGCCGGAGAATCCGGCCCTGCGCATTCCCGAGCTGGCCGCCGACCCCGACAAGTTGCTGCGCCCGGATGGCCTCTTCTTCGACACCCTCTCCAAGAAGGCGGCCGGTCCGGTGGGCCAGGTGGTGGCCAAGGACGGCATCTACGAGACCGAACTGCGCGGCAAGCGGGCCGTGGTCAACGGCCTGTTCAGCATGGGCCTGACCTTCGCCGCCGACATCAACCTGCTCACCTCCGCCAGCAACTTCAAGACCTGGTTCCCCGACCAGAGCAGTGACGACATTCAGCTCGGCGTGATCCAGCTGCAGCCGGGGGTCAGCCCCGCCCAGGTGCAGGCCACCCTGGAGAGCTTCCTCGATCCCTCGGTCAAGGTGCTCAGCCTGCAGCAGCTGGAGGCGGTGGAGGTGGAACACTGGCGCAACAACACCTCCTTCGGTCTGATCTTCAACCTGGGGGTGCTGGTGGGACTGATCGTCGGCGCGATCATCGTCTACCAGATTCTCTATTCCGACGTCAGTGATCACCTGCCGGACTACGCCACGATGAAGGCGATGGGCTACAGCGATGGCTTCGTCGTCGGCATCATCGTGCAGGAATCCGTGCTGCTGGCTGCCCTGGCCTTCCTGCCCAGCCTGCTGCTGGCCCTGGGGCTCTACGCCGTTCTGGCCAGCTCCACCTCGCTGATGATCGCCATGACCGTCCAGCGGGCCCTGGTGGTGTTCACCCTGACCCTGACGATGTCGGCCGGATCGGGCTGGTTGGCCACCGGCAAGCTGCGGCGGCTCGATCCCGCCGACATCTTCTGATGGGCCCTCCTGAGGCTGCCGCCAGTCCCCCCGAGGGCGACGCCCTGGGCGACGCCATGGAGAACGCCGCGGAGAACGCCGCGGAAAACGCCATGGGCAGCGACGGCGGCCGCGAAGAGCGCATCGTCGTGCACCACCTCGATCACTGGTTCGGCGAAGGGGACGCCGCCAAGCGGGTGCTCACCGACATCAACCTGACGGTGCACGCCGGCGAGATCGTCATCCTCACCGGCCCCTCCGGCTCCGGCAAGACCACCCTGCTGACCATGCTCGGCGGCCTGCGGGCCGCCCAGAGCGGCAGCCTGAGGGTGCTGGGCGAGGAGCTGCTCAACGCCGACAACCGCTGCCTGACCCGGCTGCGGCGCCAGGCGGGCTTCATCTTCCAGGCCCACAATCTGCTGGCCTATCTGACCGCCCTGGAGAACGTGCGCTTCGGCCTGGAGGTCACGCCCGCCTGGCTGGGGCGGGGCCGGGCGGCGATGAATGGCTGCGCCGCCGCCATGCTCGGCCAGGTCGGCTTGATGGAACGGCTGGACTACTTCCCCGAGAAGCTCTCCGGCGGCCAGAAGCAGCGGGTGGCGATCGCCCGGGCCCTCGCCCCCAGCCCCAGCCTGCTGCTGGCGGACGAGCCCACCGCCGCACTCGACAAGAGCTCCGGCCGCGACGTGGTCGACCTGTTCCGCCAGCTGGCGGATCAGAGAAGGGCCGCGATCGTGATGGTCACCCACGACAACAAGATCCTCGACATCGCCGATCGGATCGTCAACCTCGAAGCCGGCCAGCTGGTCGACCACTGAAACATGTCCATGGCCAAGACACGCCTGAAAGCAACGCCAAAGGACCAGACCAGGGGGCGCGGCAAGGCCCACTGCCTGAGCCCGGGCACCGCCGTCTTCATCGGCGAGCGCAAGCTCAGCGAAGCGGAGATCCACCTGTTCGTCTACGACGCCGCCACGCTGCGGGAGGCGCGGGGCGTGGGCCAGGCCGACTGGCGCGCAGCCCGGGATGGCCCCGGCGTCGTCTGGATCAATGTCAGTGGTGTCCACGATGTGGAGCTGATCGAACAGCTGGGCCAGGATTTTGGCCTGCATCCGCTGACCACCGAAGACATCGCCAACACCTGCCAGCGGCCGAAATGGGAGGAGTTCCCCGACTACGCCTTCATCGCCCTGAAGATGATCGAATGCCAGGCCGGGGAGGCGAACGTGAAGGTGGAGCACGTCAGCCTGATCCTGGGCCGGAATTACGTGATCTCCTTTCTGGAGGACGAGGGCGATGTGTTCGAAAGCGTGCGCCAGCGGCTGCGGCGCGGGGCCGGACGCGTGCGCAGCAAGCAGGCCGACTACCTGGCCTTCTGCCTGATGGATGCGGTGGTCGATCACTACTTCCTCACGGTCGAACGCATCGGCGATCTGGTCGAAGAGCTGGACGAGCAGCTGCTCGGCAACGTCCGCCAAGAAGACATCCCGCAGCTGCATCGCTTCAAGCGCAATCTGCTCAATCTGCGTCGGGCGATCTGGCCCCTGCGGGAAGTGCTGGCGGCAATCAGCCGTAGCGAAACGCCGCTGCTGCAAAAAGAGAACCAGCTGTACTGGCGCGATCTCTACGACCACAGCGTGCAGGTGATCGACATGGTCGAAACCGCCCGCGACACCCTGGCTAGCATGCACGACACCTACCTCTCCAGCCTCAGCAATCGCATGAACGAGGTGATGAAGATCCTGACGATCATCTCGACGATCTTCATCCCCCTCACCTTCATCGCCGGCGTCTATGGCATGAACTTCAAGAACATGCCGGAGCTGGAATGGAAAGACGGCTACTTCCTGGTCCTGGTCGTGATGCTGGCGATTGGCACCAGCCTGATCGTCTACTTCCGGCGGCGGCGCTGGCTCTGATCCAAGGACGGCGTGGCCGCAGCCAGCTGTGCCCCCCCTACCCTGACCGCCGAGCGCCCTGGAGTCGAGCCCCATCGCCCCCCGTGTCAAGACTGTCCACCGACAACCCAACCCCCAGGGTGGCCCCGAAGAGCAGCTCATCGAGAAGCTGCGCCGCATCGAGGCCCTGCACGCCCGGGCCGGCAGCGACGGCGAAAAGGTGGCGGCCCAGCGGGCGCGCCAGCGCATCCTGGAGCGGCTGAAGCAGCTGGCCGGAGAGGAGCCGCCGATCGAATTTCGTTTTTCCCTCTCCGATCAGTGGTCGCGCCATCTGTTCGTGGCCCTGCTGCGGCGCTACAACATTGCCCCCTATCGCTACCGCGGCCAGCGGCGCACCACCGTGATGGCGCGCCTGAGCCGCAGCTTTGTCAATGACACCCTCTGGCCGGAGTTCCAGGAACTGCAGCAGACACTCTCGGCCTACTTCGACGCCCTCACCGATCGGGTGATCGAGCAGGCGCTGGAGGTGAAGGCGAGTGAGGCCGAGGAGCGGCAGGAGCCCCAGGCGTTGCCGCCGGTGGACCATCAGGGATCGTTGATTTAGGCGCGTTGTCCAGACCCCGGCCCTTCGGTGGTCGTGGCTGCGCGTGGTTCAACTCCGGCCTGGGAGCGGCCTGCAGAACGGCCGCAAACACAAAGATCCCCCTCAGAAGTGCAGTTCACCCTGCTCCAGCCCAGGATCGCCAACCGGCGCAGGGCCCCTGTTCATGGCCGGGCCGCTCGCCTCGGCAGCTCCCGGCGCCGGGGGCACCACGGAAGCCGACTCCGGCACCAGTCCCCAGAAGCCATACTTCCGGCCGTGGTCCCGGCGCAGCTGGCTCCCATAGCCGCCGTGATCCGATGTGCCCCCCCAGTCGCCGATCCGCTCCGCCAGGGAGCGGCAGGTGGCGAGATGGCGGGCGGCGTGGGGATAGCGCTTGGCGCGGCCCACCTTGAGGCTGAAATCGATCATCGCCCGCAGGCAACGGGTGGCCGCCAGGGGATGGCGCTAATCCAGCAGATCGGCCAGAGAAGCCAGCAAGGAGTAGTGATCCCCGTTCAGCGGCGTCGCCGAGGCCAGCACCAGCCGGGCGGCACGGTGCGGCTCGGGCCAGTGCAGCAGAAACCAGAGAGCCTCCTCGCGCTGGTCGTGCTTCGCCACCAGATCCAGGGCCCGCTCCTCCGCCGCAA
Source organism: Cyanobium sp. (assembly GCA_049282435.1). GTDB lineage: Bacteria > Cyanobacteriota > Cyanobacteriia > PCC-6307 > Cyanobiaceae > Cyanobium. Next base: position 11,807 of record JBAPUA010000182.1, read on the forward strand.
CGCCCTCGAAAGCCGGCAGCAGCTTCAGGTCGTCGCGCAGGTGGCGGCTGGAGAGTTCCATCCAGGCGAACTCCCAGCGCTGGGCCTGGGCCTCGTCGCTGCAGCCAAGGGCCTCCAGCGCCGCCAGCCGGGCATCACACCAGTCCTCGGCACCGGCGCGGCGCGTCGCCAGACTGACTTCGGCCGCCTGCAGCAGCCTCAACGCTTCCACGGCCCGACCGGCGCCGGTGAGCCGCCCAGCCACTCTGGCCGTGATCGTCGGCACGGTGAGGGCCTCGGGGTCATGGTCGCGGTATTCGGCCAGATAGGCCTCGGCACCGCCCAGGGCATCGGCGATGTCGAGTATGGCGATGCGCACGATCCAGTCGCGCTGGGTTTTCGCCTGCATGTTGCCGATGGAACGGTTGCGCAGCGCTTCCAGACGCTGCCGCAGATGACCCAGCCCGGCCGGCCCCAGGGCCGGCGCCAGATCCCGCAGGACCGGATCCAATTGGCCATGGCTGTTGCCGACGACGGCGGCATCAACCTGATCGGCGAGGGCCTGGGGATCCCTGCTGGCAGCCAGGGCCATCCGGCCGAGATCGGCGCTGATCTGATGAAACAGGTCCCGCACCGCTGCATCGCTGTCGTCGCAACGGTCGAAAGACCTTCCGACAGCTCCAGCAGATGCCAGAGCAATTCCGCCGCTAGCCGGGGGAGTGGTCGGCGATCGGCCCGGTGATCGCCTGGCGCTGCCGGTCGAGATCAGCCAGCAACGCATCGCGCCGTTTCTGATCCAGCCAACTGCTGGACCGCTCCACCGCAGCCAGCCGCTTGCGCACCTCCTGCGCCATCTCCAGCGGCCCCCGCTGCTCCGCCAACGCCAATCTCAACGCCCGCCGCGCCGCCGCATTGCCC
>JBAPUA010000183.1:0-9626 GCA_049282435.1 Cyanobium sp.
TTGCAGCAGTGCATCGCCAATGCCAAGGCGAGGGTCATGGCCTGGATGCCGATCCCGCTGCAGCAGCTGGAGCCCTGCATACCCAGCCGCGGCGTGCAGCGGCGCCAAAAGCAGCCCTGGTTCACGCACCTTGAGCTGCCGCCACGAGCACACCCATCCCAGCTGCTGGCTGTTGCATGACCATCGCAGCTGAGATGTGTCGGGCAGTCAGCCTGGGCAGTCCTCGGTACGTGCTGGACGGCAACCCCTCCTGCGGTGCCACCCAAGGTCTGGACTCGGTCCAACTCGCCTGGCTGGTGTGCCCTGCCGCTGGCTCCTGCAGCCGCCCATGCATGCTCTCGCCGGGATTAACCCAGCAGGTGCAGGGGCTCGCCCAACCGTGGGCGCCTGGAGCGGGCAGCTCAATCTGCAGCGTCATGTCCCGCCCACCAGCTCCAGCTCGCGCAGCAGGCGCCGCTGGGCCGCCGCCGGCACGAAGCGGTGGGCGGCCTGGGCGCCGCTGATCGCCACCGGCGGCACGCCGATGCCGGGGAAGACGCCGGCGCCGCAGAGCACCAATCCCTCGATCGGGGTGGAGCCGCCGGGGAAGGGGCCCCGATCCGCCGGCCAGGCGGGCCCGTAGCTGCCCTGGTGCACCCGCAGCCAGTGGCGGTGGCTGAGGGGGGTGCCCTGCAGCTCCAGCACCAGCCGCTGGCGCCAGTCGGGCAGCAGCTGGTCGAAGATTTGATGGAACAGGCCGCAGCGCTCGCTCTTGAGGGCTTCGTAGGCGGGGGTGCCCCGCTGCAGATCCTTCCACAGCTGCCAGGGTTCATTGGCCGGGGTGTAGCCATGCAGCACCTGGTGGCCGGCGGGGGCCAGGCTGGGGTCGAGCAGCGATGGCATCGACAGCACCGCCATGTTGCGCTCGGCGCCGATGCCCCGCTGCCAGTCGCCCACCCACACCGTGTGCATCGGCAGATCGGCCAGTTCGGGGCCGCCGCGCAGGGCCAGGTGCCAGTGCAAAAAACTGCCGCAGGCGGGGGTTTCGGCCTGGCGGCGGCGCCAGCGCTGGGGCACGCTGTCCGGCGGCAGCAGCTGCAGGGTGTCCCAGGGGCTGGCGGAGCTGATCACCCCCTGGCGGGCCCGCAGGATCTCGCCGCCGCCGGCCAGTTGCACCCCCACCGCCTTGCCGCCCTCCACCAGGATCCGCCCCACGGCGGCGCCGGTGCGCAGGCGACCACCGTGGCGCTCCATGCCCCGCACCAGGGCCGCCGCCACCGCCGCACTGCCGCCGATCGGATAGTCGAGGCAGGCGTCGGGTTCGAACCACTCGCCGAACAGGGTGGCCATGGCTGCGGCGCTGGTGTGCTCCAGCTCCAGGCCGGAGATCAGGAAGCAGAGCAGCTCCACCCAGTGCAGCAGGAAGGGATCGCGCAGATGGCGGCGGGCGATCGGCCCGAAGCTGCCCCCCAGGGCCGCCAGCTGGGGCGCCATGGCCAGCAGCCCCAGGCCGCTGCCGCCGAGGGTGAAGGCGCTGCCGAGGCCCGGGCGCAGGGCCAGCAGCGGCAGGGAGCGGGCGGCGCGGCAGAGGGGTTCGATCGCCAGCAAAAAGCGCTTCCATTCATCCGCCACGGCGGGCCCGCGCAGCTGACGCAGCACCTCCAGGAAGGGCTCCATGCCCACCCCCACCCGCAGGCGACCCTCCGGCAGCAGCAGATCCCAGTGGTGGTAGGGCAGCACCGGCACGGTTTCCCCCACCGCCTTGAGCACCTGGGTGAGCGGGTTGGTGGAGGGCCAGCGGCCCAGGCCGCTCCACAGGGAAGGCCCCGATTCGAACTGGAAGCCGCGCCGACTGAAGCCATGGGCCGCCCCGCCGGGCACGCTGTGGGCCTCCAGCACCAGCACCTCGAGGCCATGGCGAGCGGCGATGGCGCCGGCGCACAGCCCCCCCAGACCAGCGCCGATCACGATCAGGTCCGGGTCGCTGGCGCTGGGGGCACTGGCGCTGGGGGCACTGGAGCTGGCGCCGGCGGAGCCGCTGGTGGCCGGTGGGGACATGGCTGGGGCGGAACAATCAGGGCCGAGACGGCGCCGCTGGTCTCTGGGCGGCGCTGGGCTGGATGGCAGCGGCTGGCTGGGCCGCCCCCGCGGTGATCCGCTGCTGCCCCAGGTCCCAGAGCTGATCCAGGCAGAGCCGGCCGTTGAGCCGCCAACAGACCGTGGCCCCGAGCTTATCGAGGCGCTTCAGCAGCTGCGCCAACCGGGAGCGGCCAGCGGGGCATCGGGCCAGCCGCGCTCCACCCCGCCCTGGGGCCCGGGCACTGGGAGGGCGTGGCAGGATCCGGAGCTGGGGGGGCGGCACAGATGGGATTCGGGCTGCGTTGGCGATCCCTGCTTGCGGCCCTGCTGGCCGGGCTTCTGGCCGGTTGTGCCGGCGCCGATGCGCCCGAGCTGGCGAGCGCCCGGATGGCGCGGATCCTCAGCCGCGGTCGCCTGGTCTGCGGCAGCAATGGCCAGCTCCCCGGCTTCAGCGTCATCCGCGCCGATGGCCACTACGAGGGCATCGATGTCGATGTCTGTCGGGCGCTGGCGGCGGCGCTGCTGGGCGATCCCTCCAAACTCGAGCTGCGGCCGCTGAACACCGCCGACCGCTTCGCCGCCCTGGTCAGTGGCGAGGTGGATCTGCTGTCCCGCAACACCACGATCAGCCTGACCCGCGATGCCCCCGGCGGCAATGCCCTCAGCTTCGCGCCGGTGATCTTTTACGACGGCGGTGGGCTGCTGGCTCCTTTCAGCAGCGGCATCGCCGGCCTGCGCGATCTGGCGGGCGTCACGGTCTGCGTGCTCAGCGGCTCCAGCAATGAGATGGTGATCGCCGATCAGATGCGCCAGCTGGCGCTGCCCTACACCCCCCTGCGCTTCCACAGCGCCGATGAAGCCTTCTCCGCCTATGAGAGTGGCCGCTGCACGGCGATCACCAGTGATCGCTCCGGCCTGGCGGCCCGGCGCAGCCGTTTCCGGGATCCGCAGGCCCATCGGCTACTGGCGGTCACCCTCAGCAAGGAACCCCTGGCCCCGGTCACGGCCCAGTCCGATCCGGTCTGGGCCGATGCGGTGCGCTGGGTGGTCAACGGCCTGATCGAGGCCGAGGAGCAGGGCATCACCCAGGCCAATGTGGCGGCCAGGCTGGCCGAGGCGAAGGCCGATCCGCGCCTGGCGGAGCGGCGCCGGTTCCTGGGGGTGGAGGGGCACCTGGGCCGCCAGCTGGGTCTGCCGGATGACTTCGTGGTCCGGATGATCCAGGCGGTGGGCAACTACGGCGAGATCTACGCCCGCAACCTCGGCGAGCGTTCGCCGCTGGGGTTGGCGCGCGGGCTCAACCGCCTCCAGCGCGATGGGGGCCTGATGGTGTCGCCGCCGTTCCGCTGAAGCGGTTGCGCCCGTCCCCTGCTCGCCGCTGGAGCGAGGCCGGATCGGAGCCAGTCCAGCAGGAGGGCTGATGCGCATCACGCTGGCGGGATGTTGTGTGAAAATCGCCTCAAATTTGGTTCCCGAAGGCATGCTGAACTCCGGCGGCAGATCTCGCCTCCTGCCCCTGTTTCTGGTGTTGGCCCTGAGCGGGTGCGCCTCCGAAGGTGGCGATGTCCAGAGCCAGAAAATGGCGACCATCAAGGCCCGCGGCACGCTGATCTGTGGTGTTGACGGCTCCCTGCCGGGCTTCAGCTTCGTCGCCCCCGACGGCAGCTACAGCGGCCTGGATGTGGATGTCTGCAAGGCCACCGCGGCGGCCCTGTTCGGCGATGCCGGCAAGGTGGAGTACCGCAATCTCAACTCCAGCGAGCGCTTTGCCGCCCTGGCCAGCGGCGAGGTGGACATGCTCTCGCGCAACACCACGATGACGCTCAGCCGCGATGCCGCCGGTGGCAATGCCCTGAGCTTCGCCCCCACCACCTTCTATGACGGCCAGGGGGTCATGGCCACGGCAGCCAGCGGCGTCCGCAGCCTCAAGGATCTGGCCGGCAAGCCGATCTGTGTCGAAAGCGGTACCACCACCGAGCTCAACCTGGCCGATCGCATGCGCGAGCTGGGCGTCACCTACACGCCACTCAAGTTCCAGACCGGAGACCAGACCTATGCGGCCTATCTCGGCGGTCGCTGCGCCGCCGTCACCAGCGACCGCTCCCAGCTGGCCGCCAAGCGCACCAGCTTCGCCAATCCGGACTCCCATGTGCTGCTGCCCGAGGTGCTGAGCAAGGAACCCCTGACCCCGGCCACCACCAACGCCGATCCGGCCTGGGCCGATGCCCTGCGCTGGACCGTCTACGCCCTGTTCCAGGCCGAAGAACTCGGGATCACCAAGGCCAACATCGCCGCCAAGGTCGCCGCAGCCAAGGCCAATCCCAACCAGGCTGATCTGCGCCGTTTGCTCGGGGTCGAGGGCGACTTCGGCAAGCAACTGGGTCTGCCTCCTGACTTTGTGGTCAAGGTGGTCGGCGCCGTCGGCAACTACGGCGAGATCTTTGAGCGCAACGTCGGCAGCGGCTCCAAGCTGAAGCTCGATCGGGGTGTCAATCGCCAGTGGAAGGAAGGCGGTCTGATCTATTCGCCCCCCTTCCGTTGATGTCGCTCGATCCGGTCACCCCGGCGCCTGCCGCCAGCTCGCCTGCCCCACCCTGGTGGCGAGATCGTCGCGTCATCCCCTGGATCGTGCAGGGGGTGGTCGGCCTGGTGGTGCTGGTCCTGGTTGCCTTTCTGCTTGGCAATCTGGTCCGCAACCTCACCGCCGCCGGGCTGCTGCTGTCCTACAGCTGGCTGGGCACCCCTGCCGGTTTCGACATTGCCGAAACCCTGCTGCCCTTTGATGCCGCCATGCCCTACTGGCGGGCGCTGGTGGCCGGCCTGGTCAACACCGTGCGGGTGGTGCTGGCCGGTCTGGTGGCCAGCACCGTGCTCGGGTCGCTGCTGGGCATGGCCAGCTTCAGCAGCAACGGCCTGCTGAGGCGTCTGTCGGTGATCTATGTCGAGGTGCTGCGCAATATCCCGCTGTTGCTGCAACTGGTCTTCTGGTATTTCGTCGTCTTTCTGGCCCTGCCCAACGGCAGCGCCGCCATCCAGCTGCCCGGCATCGTCCTGGCCAAGTCAGGCCTCTACCTGGCCGGTTTCGCAGAGGGTCTGCGCTGGACCCTCCCCCAACTCGTCAACGGCGTCTGGCAGGCGCCGCTGCGCTTCACCGTCGAGTTCGGGGCCCTGCTCACCGGACTGACGATCTACTCGGCCGCGTTCATCGCCGAGGTGGTGCGCGGCGGCATCGCGTCGGTGGCCCGGGGCCAGTGGGAGGCGGCCTCCTCCCTGGGCCTGAGCTGGCCGGCCAGCCTGCGCCATGTGGTGCTGCCCCAGGCGCTGAGGGTGATCGTGCCCGGCCTCAACACCCAACACATCTCCCTGGCCAAGAATTCCTCCCTGGCGGTGGCCGTCGGTTACACCGATCTCTATTCGGTGGCCGAGACCACCCTCAACCAGACCGGTCGGGCGGTGGAGGTGATTCTGCTGCTGCTGGGGGCCTATCTGGTGCTCGATCTGTTGATCTCCGCCGTGATGAATGGCCTCAACCAGCTCGTCCAGATCCGGGAGCGCTGAGATGCAGCAACTTCGCCGTCGCCTGCGCCAGGAATTATTCGCCACCCCGGCCGATGGGCTGCTCAGCCTCGGTCTGATCAGCCTGCTGCTGGTCGGCGGCACCAGCCTGATCCACTGGATCGCCGTTCAGGCCCAGTGGGCCGTGATCCGAGCCAACAGCACCCTGCTGGCGGTCGGACGCTATCCGCAGCCGGAGCAGTGGCGCCTGTGGCTGCTCACCGTTCTGCTGGCCGCGACCACCGGGCTGACCTGGGGTCTGCTGCGGTGCCATCCCCGCCCCGACCGCAGCGGCAGCCTCTGGCCGCCCAACGATCGCATCGCCGTGCTGCTGCTGGCCGGCCTGGGGCTCGCGATCCCCTGGGCGCTGCAGCTGGCCCTGCCGATTGCGATGCGCTGGTGGGCGATCGTGGCGCTGCTGCTGGCCTGCCGCTGGGCCGCCGGCCACTTCGGCCCCAGCCTCTCGCCAAGGCTGAAGCGCCTGTTTCCCCTGCTCTGGCCCCTGCTCTATCTGTTCGGTCTGACCCTGATCGGCGGCGGTCTCGGTCTGGGGGCCGTCGTTCCGCCCTCGGAATGGGGCGGCCTGCTGCTGACCCTGCTGGTCTCGAGTTTCGCGATCCTGCTCTGCTTCCCGATCGGGGTGCTGCTGGCCCTGGGCCGCCGCAGCGATCTGCCCCTGCTGCGCTGGGGATCCCTGATCTACATCGAGTTCATCCGCGGTGCGCCGCTGATCACCCTGTTGTTTCTCGGCCAGAACATCCTCGGCTTCCTGCTGCCCGGTGGCCTGGCGCCCGACCGGGTCTGGCGGGCGGCCTGGGTGCTCACCTTCTTCGCCGCCGCCTATCTGGCCGAGGCCGTGCGCTCGGGCCTGGCGGCCATCCCCCCCGGCCAGCTGGAGGCCGCCCGCTCCCTGGGGCTGAGCTATCCGCAGGCGTTGCGCACGGTGGTGATGCCCCAGGCCCTGCGGGTGGCGCTGCCGGCGATGGTGGGCCAGTTCATCTCCCTGCTCCAGGACACGACGCTGCTGTCCCTGATCGGCCTGCTCGATCTGCTCGGTGTGGCCCGTGCCGTGATGGCCAATCCGGATTTCCTGGGCCATAACGCCGAGGTCTACCTCACCCTGGCGGTGGTGTTCTGGTGCTCCTGCGCGGCCCTGGGCCTGGGCAGCCGCGCTCTGGAAAAGCGGCTCGATCCGCGCAGTCTGGCCAGTCCCAGGACCTGAGCGGTTGATCAGCTCCGCCCGATTCCCCGCCACTTCAGCCCCTCCAGCACGTCCCCACCCCGCCTCCTCCGCTCGCCCCTTCGATGACCCCGCCCAGCCCCTGCCGCAGCGACCTGATGATCGAGGCCAAGGCCGTCGAGAAGTGGTATCCCAATGGGTTCCATGCCCTGCGAGGCGCCAGCCTGACGGTGCGTCGCGGCGAGGTGGTCGTGATCATGGGCCCCTCCGGCTCGGGCAAGAGCACCTTCATCCGCACCTTCAACGCCCTGGAGGATTTCCAGAAGGGCAGCATCAGCGTCGATGGCATCGCCCTCACCAACGACCTGCGCCAGATCGACGCGATCCGCCGCGAGGTGGGCATGGTGTTCCAGCAGTTCAACCTGTTTCCGCACCTCACCGTGCTGGACAATCTCACCCTGGCGCCGGTGCTGGTGCGCAAGCGCCCGCGCGCCGAGGTGGAGCTCCAGGCCCTGGCGCTGCTGGAGCGGGTCGGCATCGCCGAGCAGGCCAGAAAGTTTCCCGGCCAGCTCTCCGGCGGCCAGCAGCAGCGGGTGGCCATTGCCCGGGCGCTGTGCATGGAGCCGCGCATCCTGCTGTTCGATGAACCGACCAGCTCCCTGGACCCGGAGATGGTGCGGGAGGTGCTGGATGTGATCCAGGCCCTAGCCGCCGATGACATCACCATGGTGGTGGTGACCCACGAGGTGCGCTTCGCCCGCCAGGTGGCCCATCGGGTGGTGCTGATGGCCGAGGGTGAGGTGGTGGAGGAGGCGGAGCCTGAAACCTTCTTCACGGCTCCGACCCAGGAGCGCAGCCGCCGCTTCCTGGAGCAGATTCTCTGAAGGGGCGGCAGCGACCAGGCGAACGTCCTACCCGCCGGCCTGCAGCAGGTCCGAAACCGGCTGGCCGCCGGCAAACCAATGGCGCCTGGATCAGCTCGGCTGACAGCCTGTTGCGCCGACCGCCGCCACCCGCAGCTGCGCAGACGCCCTGGGATCCACTCAGATCCCAGGGACCGCAAAGGTTCTGAGCAAGCCCAGGACGTTCCGCCCCTGGAACTCGCAGCCGACCCTGCTGTTGCCGCCCTCAGCGGTGACACTCAGCGGTGGACTGGCTGCCGGAGAACCAGCTGGTGTTCTTTCGGCTGGATCTGGCGACCTTGAAGGCCCAGGCGGCGGCACAGCAGGCGCCAGAGCTGGACATCAGCGCTGATCCCCAGGCGATGCCCAGCCGCAACCTGCCCACCGATACGGCCGGAACTCCCAGGGGCAGCGCCCAGCGCAACCCCGCTGCGCAAAAGCCTGCGGCTCCACCGACCCAGACAGTCCCATCCTCAAGGGCGGGGATGATTGGATCCAGGGCGACAACTGCCAGGCTGCTGTCGATGGCGATCACCAGGTGATCGTGGCGGTCGGAATCACAAACCAGGCCAGGGATGGCCCCCCATCGGCTGACTCCTGACACACGCCCGACACCTCTCTGAGAGCCCTTGCATCACCATGGATCTCAGTCAATGGAGCGGGCAGGAATCCATGGGAGCCTGGGGCTGTCAGACCAGTCCAATCCCGAGTGGATCCCCACTCCAGGCTCGATGCTGAGTTGATCGCCCTTAGGTGTCAACACTGGCACTGGCGCCGAAGTCCTCGGCTCGGACTTGGCCCACGGGTTGACTGGCTGGGAACCAGGGCATCAGTGGCTAATCTTGCTTCCCAGAAGCTCTCTGGGGTAGGTTGCTTGCTTGAATAGTCCAGCGGTGAGAGTAGTTTGATAGCGACGGCTACAGCACAACTGGTTGCCGATGTCGACTGACAGCGACAAGCCGTATCGACAGCCTGCATCACATGGGTTGCGATATATTTCCGACCAGCACATAGACATGCAGCCCAATGGTAAGTTGAGCAAGAATCTTTAGTTTTTTCCTGTTTCACGGGGGTTTCCTCATGAGAATTTCAGCTGCTGGTATTGACCTGATCAAAGAGTTCGAGGGATGCAGGCTGACAAGCTATGTTTGCCCCGCTGGCGTCCTCACGATTGGCTACGGCTCAACAGGCCCACATGTCAAAGAGGGATTGTCTATTACCCCCAAAGAAGCAGCTGACTTACTAGCCAAAGACCTATCGCGCTTTGAGGATGCTGTAAACGACCTGGTGAAGGTGCCCATGACTCAAAGTCAATTTGATGCCCTGGTGTCCTTTGCATTTAATTGTGGTATTGGTGCGTTTCAAGAATCAACCTTGCTACGCCTCCTGAATCAAGAAGACTATGTGGCTGCTGCCGCACAATTTGATCGTTGGGTCAAGGGACCAAATGGCCCCCTGCCAGGCTTGGTGCGTCGTCGTGACGCAGAGGAGGCCATGTTCCGCAAGGACGGAGTCTGCACGAACGCTCAAGCTCCAGTGGTGCATCAACCGTTCAAGATCAAAGCAAAGGTTGAAACGCTGTTAAAGAAAGCACCGATAGCTGGAGCGGAGCTGGCCGAGAATCAGAAGTCCACAGTGGCAGCTGGCAAGGAATATAATGTAATCTGGCGAAGCAAGGAAGATGGCAAACACGTCAAACTCAGCCTGGATTACAACCAGGGAAACTGGTACGTCTATGCTGACCATTGGGATGGATTGAGAGATTCGGCGCCTGCAAGCTCTGCATCCCCCAAGATGACTGGTTCCGTCGTGTTGTCAACGCCCTATTTCAGTCAGCGCGATAACATAGCAAGTGGCAATGACATGCCAGGCCGAACGTGCTTTAGCTCCAGTTCGGCAATGCTTGCATTCACGGCCAAGCCGGGCTGCAT
>JBAPUA010000184.1:0-15670 GCA_049282435.1 Cyanobium sp.
CTCTAAGCCAACCGCCCTACACCGCCACTTGGAAGCCAGTGCATCTGGCAGTTCCTGACCGGCGACATCGGCACGGGAGGCGGATGGCAACCTCAATTCTGGCATTCCTTCACTTCCGGACGAAGTCTTACGAGTCCCAAACGATCTGACCTTTGCCCGGAGGTCGCGGGACCTGCGCTCTGAGTCGTGTACCTCGGACAAGGTGACTCTGATCGCCGGAGTTCCTCCATGTTTTTCAGCCACAGCTTGGCTGCGGCCCCTGACGACCCTGCTCGAAACGCCCAACATGTGCAGTCGTGGGTCTGAGATCAAGACATTCGACATCTGGTCAGCAGCCTTGGCGAGCAGGCGCTGAGCGGCGAGATTTCAGGGCGGGTGCCCCTGGATCTCGTGTGGCGAAACCGTTGCCTGGACGCGCTGCTGTGCACTGTCACGACAGCGGCTTCGGCAGCTCGGGCGATGCGGTGCTGAAAATTGTGCTCCCTGAGAGCTGAGCCCTGGGCTCCGACTCTCCAGCCTGAACTCTGGCGGACCAGCTCAGGCCACGGCGACGCTGAGATACAGGTTCCCGACAATCCTGCCGCTCAGCAGTCCTCGCAAGGGGCCTGGCCCTGCCTGCCCTCCGTTCTGTCAGCGGACAGCCCCTGGTTGGCCAGTCCGTCCCGCGGGCCTTGTGCCCGACAGTTCAGCGCCTTGATCCTGGAGGTTCCGCCGGACCCGGGTTTCGTGCAGCTCACAGCAGATCCGCTTGAACGGCGGCGACGCCGGAACATGCCAGCGTTGTCGAGTGGTTTCGGCAACTCCGAGTCACGACGGAGGTTCCTCCCCAGCCCTCAGGACCTTGAAGCCTCCAGCCCCCGCCCCGCAGGCCAGTGATCTCAGCTCGCTGCCACGGCTTGGGCCGCCGTCTCCAACAGCATCTCCACGCCGGTTCCGCTCCTGCCGAGACCGGGGCGTTCTTTCTAGGATTCGGCCCAACACCGACGCCGACTCGTTGCGTTTCCCCATCCGCTCTCCTCGCCCTCAGGGCCATCCCGGTCCCTGTCTTGGTGCCTCAGGCGGCACCCTGCTGGCGTGAGCGATCTTGCTGTGCGGGAATTGCCCCTGTTCCCTCTGCCGGATGTGGTGCTCTTCCCCCAGGAAGTGCTGCCACTGCACATCTTCGAGCCCAGATATCGCATGATGCTGCGCACCGTGATGGCCGAAGACCGCCGTTTCGGCGTGGTGCGCTGGGATCCCCAGGAGCAACAGATGGCCGGAGTCGGCTGCTGTGCCGAAATCCTGCACTGTCAGAACCAGGAAGACGATCGCAGCAACATCGTCACGATGGGCCAACAGCGTTTCCGGGTGCTCGACATCGTGCGCGATGCCCCGTTCCGGGTGGGCCTGGTCAGCTGGATCGAAGACGAAGTCAGCGACAGCCACGACGAGCTCGAAACGCTCACCAGCGACGTCTCCAAAGCGCTGCGGGACGTGGTGGAACTGACCGGCAAGCTGATCGGCAAGCCCGCCTCCCTGCCTGCCGACCTGCCGGATCTGCCCCGGGAGCTCTCCTTCTGGATTGGCGCCCACCTGGGTGGACCGGTGGCTGACCATCAGCAGGCCCTGCTCGAAATCACCGACACGGGGGAGCGGCTGCGCCAGGAATTCGACCTGCTTGACCAGACCCGCCGCCAGCTGGCGGCCCGCACCGTACTCAAAGACACCTTCACCTCCCTCGATGAGGGCAGCTCGGAGGGCCGGGAGTGAGGCTTGGCGCCAATCCGCAGGTCTGGCTGCTGCTGGCCCTGATGCTGCTTGGGCTCAGCCTGCTGGCCCTGGCAGTATGGCTGCGCCGCAACCGCCGATTCACCGATACCGGCAGCGTGGCCGAGGCCTACGACCGCTGGACCGCCGACAGGCTGCTTGAGAATCTCTGGGGCGACCATGTGCACCTGGGGCACTACGGCGATCCCCCCGGCCACCGTGACTTTCGTGCCGCCAAGGTGGCCTTTGTGCATGAACTGGTCCGCTGGAGCGGGCTCGATCGCCTGCCGCCGGGCTCCAGGGTGCTCGACGTCGGCTGCGGCATCGGCGGCAGCGCCCGCATCCTGGCTCGCGACTACGGCTTCGAGGTGCTCGCCATCAGCATCAGCCCCGGCCAGATCGCCAGGGCGAGGGAGCTCACGCCTGCCGATCTCGTTCACTGCCGCTTCGCGGTGATGGATGCCCTGGCCCTTGAGCTGCCGGATGGAGACGGGGAGGTTGGCTTCGATGCCGTCTGGAGTGTGGAGGCCGGCCCGCACATGCCTGACAAACAGCGCTACGCGGATGAACTGTTGCGGGTGCTGCGGCCCGGTGGCCTGCTGGCGGTGGCGGACTGGAACCGCCGCGATCCGGCGGCTGGGGCCATGAACCGACGCGAGCGTTGGGTGATGCGCCAGCTGCTCGACCAGTGGGCCCACCCCGAGTTCGCCAGCATCCGCTCGCTGCAGCGCAACCTGGAGCAGAGCCCCTGGAGCCGTGGCATGGCGGTGGACACCGGCGACTGGACCAGCTCTACCCTGCCCTCCTGGCTGGATTCAATCCTGGAGGGGCTGCGCCGCCCCGCCGCCGTGCTGGGCCTGGGGCCGGCCGCCGTGCTGCAGGGCCTCAGGGAAACCCCCACCCTGCTGCTGATGGACTGGGCCTTTCGCTCCGGCCTGATGCAATTCGGGGTATTCCGCGGTCAGAAAGAAGAGTCCTGACAGGCCAGGCCGCCCCGAACCATCAACCGGTCCCCGCTGGCTCAGGCAGCCCCTGCCGCCGGCTCCTCGATTGCCAGATTGCTGAGCGGATAGGCACCGAACAGGGCCAGATGCTCGCAGAGGGGCTGCAGCTCGCTCAGGGCCTTGTCCAGGGGCTCGGCGCCATGGGACAGCTCGAGATCGACGAAGAAGATGTATTCCCCCATCTCCCGCTTGGAGGGCCGGGATTCAATACGGCTCATGTTCAGTCCCTCCCTGGCGAAGCAGCCCAGCGCCTGCAACAGCGCCCCGGGCTGGTTGGAGTGCAGGGAAAACGCCAGGCTGGCCAGCGGGCCTACCTGAGAGCGGGGCCCGCGGCGCAGCAACAGAAAACGGGTGCAGTTGCCAGGCACATCGTTGATCGGATAGTCCAGCACGTCCAGGCCATGCTCCGCCGCCGCCTCCCTTGAGGCAATGGCGGCCCGGAAACGGCTGCCACGCACCATCCGCGCCGCTTCGGCGGTGGAACTGGTGGGCAACTGCAAGGCACTGGGCAGATGCTCCGCCAGCCACTGACTGCACTGGGCCAGGGCCTGGGGATGGGAGAGCACTTCGCTGACCCCCTCGACCGGGCCACTGCCCACCAGGGCATGGCGGATCGGCAGCACCAGCGCATGGGCCACCGCCAGCTCGCCGTGCTCCCAGAGCGCATCCAGGCAGGCGGTGACGCCCCCCTCCACCGAATTCTCGACGGGCACCACGGCCGCCTCGCACTGGCCCGCAGCCAGGGCCTGAATCACGGCACGGATGCCTTGCTGGGGCACATAGAGCACCTCGGCGAAGTGCTCCAGTTCCGCCAGCTTCCGGGCCGCCTGTTCGCCGTAGGTGCCGACGGGACCGAGAAAGGCAAGACGCATGGCGAGAGCGAAGGGGGAGTGGGCCGATAGAATCATGCCCTGCCGGCCCGCTGGCCATGCCCCTGGCCTTCAGCGCAAGTCAGCAGCTGACCCTGCCGATTGCCGATTCAAGCGATCGCCTGGCCGCCTACCTCGGCCATGAGGACCGCGTGGTGAGCGCCCTGCTCGATCCGCAACAGCTGCAGACCCTGGCCCCGGGCCACTACCGCTACACCGTCACCCGGGTGCAGGTGTTTCAACTGCAGATCCAGCCGATCGTGCAACTGCGGGCCTGGCAGCGGGATGATCGCCTGGAGCTCGACGCCCTCGACTGCCAGCTGGAGGGCCTTGGGCTGGTGGATGACTTCCAGTTGCGCCTCCATTCCTGGTTGCGGCCCTGCCCGATCGGCCTCGAGGGGGAAGCCAGCCTGTCGGTGAGCGTCAGCCAGCCGCCGCTGCTGAAACTGATTCCGGCCAAGATGCTGGAGGCCACGGGCCGCTCGGTGCTGGCGGGCATCCTGCTGGGCATTCGCAACCGGGTCGGCCAGCAGCTGCTGGCCGATTTTCAGGACTGGTGCGGCGATACCTGAGTCCCATCGGACGGCAGGATCGAACCCAGAAAACTGCGGCGATGCAGGGGAGTGGCCCCGAGTCGCTGCAGGGCCTGGCGATGGATGGCCGTGCCATAGCCAGCGTGGCGCTCGAGGCCATACCCGGGAAAACGCAACGCCAGCCGTCGGATCAGGGCATCGCGCTCCTCCTTGGCCAGCACACTGGCAGCGGCGATCGCGCCACAGCGACTGTCTCCCGCGATCAGGGTGATCTGCTCGCCGGGCCAGCCGCGTAGAGGCAATACCCCATCGACGATCAACAGCGCCGGCGCGACCGGCAGCCGCTGCAGAGCCCGCAACATCGCTGACTCGGTGGCCCGGCGGATGCCGCCGCCATCGATCTCCGCCGCACTGGCCTGGCCGATCCCCCAGGCCGTCGCCTGCTGGCGGATCAGGGGCACGAGGGCCGCCCGGCGCCGGGGCGACAGCTTCTTGCTGTCCGTGAGACCGGCGGCGGCCAGCTGCGCCGCAGCCTCGGCCGTCAGCACCACCGCCGCCGCCAGCACGGGACCGAACAGACAGCCCCGACCCACCTCATCGACACCGGCGCAGTCATGGGGATGGCGACCGGCCCAGGGATCCTCTGCGGCCAGCGCGGCACTGGCCGCAGGCTTGCGGACCACGGCCTTCAGTCGCTGGCGGAGGAGCGGCGGCGGCGGCGGCGGGGCTCCTCCGCATCCTCGGGCTCCTGAGCGCTGGCGGCGGCCGGCGGAGCCGTGTCCACAGCCAGCGGGATCGGGGCTTCGGCGGCGGCCGTGACCGCTCCGCGACTGGAACCGCGACGACGGCGAGCCGGCACTTCGACCGTGACGAAATCCGAGGACGTCAGGCTGCCAGGGATCTCGATCGGCAGGGGCGTGATCTCCACCACCGGCAGGCTGTCGCGGCTGTCGGTATCGCGATGATGGGTCTCGCGGCGGTCGGTCTCGTAGCGATCGGTCTTATGGCGATCCATGTCGCGGTGATGGGTCTCGCGACGATCCATGTCGCGGGCCTCGGTGCCACCCCTGTCTCCCCAGACATTGGCGGAAGCGGGCGCTCCGATCTCGCCACTGGATTCGCCCCGACCCTCACTGCCCCCGCGTCCGCGGCGACGGCGGCGGGATCCCGCGGCGGCCAACTGCTGACGGGCCTCTTCCAGCACCACCTCCGCATCGGCCCCGGGCCGCACCACCCGCACCAGCACGTTGTCGCCGCTCGGCAGCGGATCGAGCAGCAGGGCCGGACTCAGGCCGAGCCAGCCGTAGACCAGCTCCTGCTGGGGTTCCATCGGCACGGCCACCAGTTCGTGATCGGTGCGGCGCAGGGAACCGTCGGATCCCCGCTCGCTGCGCTCACCACGGTCCACCCGCTCGACGCGCTCCGCCGTGGCCGGTTCATAGGCCGGGGCGGCCACAGCCTCGCCATAAGCGCCGGCTTCGGGCGCTTCAGAGGGGCGACCACCACGACCGCCGCGGCGGCGGCGGCCGGAGCCCTCGACGGCGGGAGTCGATGCCGGCGGCGCGAAGACCTCGGCCCGGGCCGAGGTTGCAGTGCGCACCAGGCCGGAGACGGTGGCCAGGGGCTGCAGGGTGTCGCGACCCGGCAGCACCGCCACATGGCCGAGGCCACCGCAGCTGGGACAGGGGCGGCCGAACAGTTCGTAGATGTTCTGCCCCTGGCGCTTGCGAGTCAGTTCCACCAGACCCAGTTCGGTGAGCTGGGCGATCTGGGGGCGGGCCGAATCGTGGCGTACGGCCTGGGTGAAGTGTTCGAGCAACTGCAGTTGGTCGCGGCGCGATTCCATGTCGATGAAATCGATCACCACCACGCCACCGATGTTGCGCAGCTTCAGTTGCCGGGCAATCTCGACGGCTGCCTCGCAGTTGGTCCAGAGCACGGTTTCCCGGGCATTGGCGGAGCGGGTGAAGGAACCCGAGTTGACATCGATGACGGTCAGCGCCTCAGTGGGCTCGATGATCACGTAGCCGCCGGAGGGGAGCTCCACCCGGGGCTTGAGGGCATCGCGGATGGCGGCGCTGACCTTGTAGTGCTCAAGGATCTCGCTGGGCTCGTTGTGGGCCTCCACCTGCACGTTGACCTGGTCGGCCGCCAGGTAGGCCTTGACCCGGGCGACGGCATCGGCCGCGTCGACCACCACACGCACCAGCTCGGGGCTGTAGAAATCGCGCAGAACGCGATGGATGAAGTCCTCATCGCGGTTGAGCAGCACCGGCGGGATGGCGGTCTCGGCCGCCTGCTGAATGGCCTCCCACTGGCGCAGCAGCGATTCGAGATCATCGATCAACAGGTCTTCGCTCACCCCCTCCGCTTCGGTGCGGATCAGCAGGCCAGCGCCGGGGGGCTTGATCAGCACGCCCAGGGCCCGCAGCCGGTTGCGCTCGTTCTCGCCGTTGATGCGGCGTGAGATGTTGACTCCCTGGCCGTGGGGCTGCAACACCAGGAAGCGACCGGGCAGGGTGAGATTGCCGGTGAGCCTGGGGCCCTTGGTGCCCGTCGGCTCCTTCATCACCTGGACGAGCACCTTCTGACGGGGCTCCAGCAGTTCGGTGATGCCGGCCCCGCCCTTTTTCAGGCGTAGGGGACCGAGATCGGTGATGTGAATGAACCCGTTCTTTTCGCTTTCGCCGATATTGACGAAGGCGGCGTCGATGCCGGGAAGCACATTTTCGACGGTGCCGAGGTAGACGTCGCCGATCTGGTAGCGGCCCTGGGCCACCACCAGCTCATCGACACGCTCGTCGGTGAGCACTGCGGCGATGCGCAACTGCTCGGCGATGACGATCTGCTGGGGCATGGAGAAAGCTTGTTCGGCTCGGTGAGCCCTGCCCTGAGGGCAGGAGGGATGGCCGCGGGGAGCAACGCTGAACCGGCCCGGAGGCGGGGCCATACCCGGTGGGTGAAACACCCGGAGGCGGAGGCCCTGGGGGCGGGTGATCGCGCGGCAGAACACCCTGTTCGGACAGGGGAAGACGGTTGCGGGAGACCGGCCGACCATCAATCCCCTCAGGGGATCGGGGCCATCAGGATCCGACGTGTGCGGTCAGCGATTGGAAGGAGCGGGAATCACCCGAACCCGGGTCAATGCAGGGGGGACCGAACGGAAAGTCGGTAACAAGAGAAGCGCTTGCAACGAGGAGCTCTTAGAAAGCAACCTTTTTGGGAAAGCGTCTGGCCGGTGACCGATCAGGGGAGATCCCCTCTTTCAGGTCATCCGTCTTGATTACAAACTAGCACGGTCGCAACTGCAGCAATCTGCGCTCCACCCGTCCGAGCTGCAGGGGGACGGCCAGCCCCCCGGCCAACCAGTGCTGCAGCTGCTCGGGCCTGAGACTGCGGCCCTGCAGGTCAATGGAGGCCTCGAGCGCCAGGCGGATGGGCTGCCCGGCCGAGCCGCCGGGTCGGTGATCGCCGCTGGCGTCCAGCCGCCCCAGTTGCAGCAGATAGGGGCGACAGTCCCGCTGACGCGGCCGTCCCTTCTTGTCGGTGTCACTCCAGATCAGAGTCTCCGCCGCCAGCAGCTCCGCCACGGCGGCGTCCCAGTCCGGCTCGGGAGTTGGCGCGCCGTCCGCCGACAGGGGCCGGAGATCGAAGTGCCAGTGGGCCTTCTGCAGCTCCTGGGACAGGCTGGGACCGAACACCGGCACCGACGCCACCGACAGCAGCGGCAACTCCGCCGGCAGCTGGGCCTGCAGCTGGCGCCGCACCACCTCGAGATCGAGCCGCTCCAGCGGCGCGGTGAACTCCAGATCGAACCACTCGCCGAGGCCCTCCACTCCCAGGGGCAGGGACAGGGCCAGCTGCAGTCGCGGCAGCGGATGGAAACCGCCGCTGAAGCTCACCGGCAGACCGCTGCGGCGCAGGGCCCGCTCCAGCAGGCGCACCGTATCGAGATGGCTGATCAGGGCCAGGGAACCGGTCTTGGCGAAGCCGAAGCGCAGTCGGCTCACCCGCTCACTGGCCGGAGAGCGCGGCGGGATCGGCGGCGGCGGCGGCGGCGGTGGAATCACCACGTTGTGCCCCAGCTCGGGCCCGCACACCCCGCAGCTGCTGCAACCGGCAAAGGAGCAGTCCTCGACCACGGTCGCCGCCAGGGCCCGCTGCAGATCCTCCGCCAGCCAGGCCTTGTCGACGCCGGAATCGATGTGGTCCCAGGGCAGGGGCTGGCGGCAGAAGACGGCCAGATCGCCCGCGCTGAGGGCCTCGGCGCAGCCCCAGCCCCCCATCTCCAGCTGGCGATAACGGCCGCCCAGCCCCGCCGCCTCAATGGCACCGGTCCAGGCGGCGTAGGTGCGCTCCGCGGACTCAAACCAGGCATCCAGCCCGGCCCCGGCCCGCCAGGCCGCCTCCAGCACCGGCGCCAGACGCCGATCGCTGCGGCCGACGAAGTCTTCGACCGCCGACAGGCGCACATCGGTGAAGTTGACCTTGATGCCGCGCAACTGGCGCAGGGCCCGGCGCAGCAGCTCCTGACGCCGCTGGAATTCGGCCGTGCTGACGCTGTGCCACTGGAAGGGAGTGTGGGGCTTGGGCGTGAAGTTGCTGATCGTCAGGTTCAGCTCCAGCCGGCCCAGATCCCGGCAGCGCTCCTGCAGCGAGCGACAGGTGTCGGCGATGCCGAGCACGTCGTCATCCCCCTCACCGGGCAGGCCGATCATGAAATAGAGCTTGATTTTGCGGTAGCCGGTCTCCATCGCCGTGCGGATACCACGCAGCAATTCCTCGTCGCTGAGGCCTTTGTTGACGATGTCCCGCAGGCGCTGGGTGCCGGCCTCAGGAGCGAAGGTGAGTCCCGCCTTGCGGGTGCCGCCGAGGATGTGGGCGATGTTGGCGTCGAAGCGATCGACCCGTTGGCTGGGCAGGGTGAGGGAGACGTTCTGATCGGCGAGCCGGTTGCGCAGCTCCACCCCCACCGCCGGCAGCGACAGGTAGTCGCTGCAGCTCAGCGACAGCAGCGAGAAATCGCTGTAGCCGGTGCGCCGCATGCCCTCCTCGACGGCCTCGATCACCGCCTCGGGCTCCACGTCGCGGGCGGGCCGGGTGAGCATGCCGGGCTGACAGAAGCGGCAGCCCCGGGTGCAGCCACGGCGGATCTCAACGGTGAGGCGATCGTGGACGGTTTCGATATGGGGCACCAGCCCCATGGCGTAGTGGGGCATCGGCGTGGCGGTGCGCCTCTGGATGCGCCTTGGCAGACCCGGCTCCAGCGGTTCAATCGTCACCCCATCGGCGCCGGGGCCATAGAGCGAGGGCACATAGACGCCGGGCACCTGGGCCAGATCCCGCAAGGTGTCCGCGCGGCCCAGGCCGGCGGCGCGGGCCTCGGCCACCACCAGGCCGATCTCGGGCAACAGCTCCTCGCCATCGCCGAGGGCGATGAAATCGAAGAAGGCGGCGAAGGGTTCGGGATTGCTGGTGGCGGTGGGCCCGCCGGCGAAGATCAGCGGTGACGAGGCCGGATCGGCCAGGGGCAGATCGCCGCGATCGGCGGCGCGCAGCGGGATGCCGGCCAGATCGAGCATCTCGAGGATGTTGCTGGCCCCCAGTTCGTAGCTGAGGCTGAAGCCGAGGATGTCGAAGGCGGCCAGGGGACGGCGGCTCTCGACGGCAAACAGGGGCACGTGCCGCTGCCGCAGTCGGGCGGAGAGGTCGGCCGCCGGCAGGTAGGAGCGATCGCAGATCTGGCCGGGAACGGCGTTGAGAATCGAATAGAGGATGATGTGGCCCAGATTGCTGGCCCCCACCTCGTAGACCTCGGGGTAGGTGAGGGCCCAGCGCACCCCGGCGGCTGGCCAGGCCCCGCTCCAATCCCGTGGCTCCACGCCCCGTTCGTTGCCCAGGTACCGGGCGGGCTTGAGAATGTCCGGGCCGATCAGGGCCTCGAAGTCCACCGGAGCATCGACAGGCGAAACAACGGGCACGGCGATGGGCTGGACGGTGGCACGATCGTATGCAGGCCGGCGGCTCGCCATAGGACAATCCCGCCATCCGACCCCGCGCGGCAGCGTCCGATCCCCATGGTCCAGGTCAACGGCAACTACCTCAAGCTCAAGGCGGGCTACCTGTTTCCGGAAATCGCCCGGCGGGTCAAGGCCTTCAGCGAGGCCAACCCGGAGGCGCCGATCATCCGCCTCGGCATCGGCGATGTCACCGAGCCCCTGCCGGAGGCTTGCCGCACCGCCATGAAGGCCGCCGTCGATGAGATGGGAACCCGCGAGGGCTTCCATGGCTATGGGCCGGAGCAGGGCTACCTGTGGCTGCGCGAGGCGATCGCCCGGCACGATTTCCAGGCCCGCGGCTGCCAGGTGAGCGCCGAGGAGATCTTCGTCTCCGACGGCTCCAAGTGCGACAGCAGCAACATCCTCGACATCCTCGGCCCGGACAACCGCATCGCCGTCACCGATCCGGTCTATCCGGTGTACGTGGACAGCAACGTGATGGCCGGCCGCACCGGCGAGGCTGATGACGGGGGCCGCTACGGCGGCCTGACCTACCTGCCGATCACGGCCGGGAACGACTTCACCGCCCCGATCCCCGACCATCCGGTGGATCTGATCTATCTCTGCTTCCCCAACAACCCCACCGGCGCCGTCGCCAGCCGGCAGCAACTCCAGGCCTGGGTGGACTACGCCCGCCGCCACGACGCCCTGATCCTGTTCGATGCCGCCTACGAGGCCTTCATCCAGGACCCGGACCTGCCCCATTCGATCTACGAAATCGAGGGAGCCCGCGAGTGCGCGATCGAGTTCCGTTCCTTCTCCAAGAACGCCGGCTTCACCGGCACCCGCTGCGCCCTCACCGTGGTGCCCCGCGGCCTGATGGGCACAGCCGCCAATGGCGAGAAGGTGGAGTTATGGGGCCTGTGGAACCGGCGCCAGTGCACCAAGTTCAACGGCGTCAGCTACATCGTGCAGCGCGGCGCCGAAGCGGTATATAGCCCCCAGGGCCAGGCCCAGGTGCGGGAGCTGATCCGGTTCTATATGGAGAATGCCGCGATCATCCGGCGCGAGCTGGCCGCCGCCGGCATCGCCGTGTACGGCGGCGAACAGGCCCCCTATGTGTGGCTGAAAACCCCCGACGGGCTGGATTCCTGGGGCTTCTTCGACAAGCTGCTCAGCCAGGCCCATGTGGTCGGCACCCCCGGCAGCGGCTTCGGCGCCGCCGGCGAGGGCTACTTCCGCCTCTCAGCCTTCAACAGCCGCGCCAACGTGGAGGAGGCCATGGTGCGGGTGCGGGCTCTCTAGAGTTCGCACCTGTCATGTCACGGGAACGGCCATGACCCTCCTGCCGCCCAACTCCAGCGCCGCGATCCCCCCGCAGGCCAGCGAAACACCGGACCGCTCACCCGGCGGCACCGCCGTCGTCGAGAAGGAACAGCAGCGGGTGCGCAAGCCCTCGCCCCGCTACAAGGTGCTGCTCCACAACGACCCGGTCAACTCGATGGAGTACGTGGTCAGCACCCTGCGCCAGGTGGTGCCCTCGCTGAGCGAGCAGGACGCCATCGCCGTGATGCTCGAGGCCCACAACACCGGGGTGGGGCTGGTGATCGTCTGCGACATCGAACCGGCGGAGTTCTACTGCGAAACCCTCAAAGCCAAGGGGCTCACTAGCACGATCGAGCCGGAGAGCTGAATGACGCCCGCCAGCGACGCTTCCCCGGGCGCCGGGAGGCCCACCTGGCTGGGCACCGCTCTCTACATCCCCCTGCTCTACGGCGCCGGCTGGCTGCTGGTGCTGCCGCTTGCCGCTCTGCTGCCGGCCTGGAGCGCCGAGCGGATCTCCCTGCTCGGCACCGGCGCTGCCTTGGCCCTGTTGCTGTGCAGCCTGCCCCTGCGGCTGCGGCGCGTCTGGGGCGCCTCCCATCCCTGGCGGGCGCTCGGACTGGCGCGGCCCTGGAACACCGCAGGGCGAGCCTTGCTGCGGGGACTGCTCAAAGCCCTGCTGCTGCTGCTGCTGATCGCCCTGGTGCTGCTGGCCAGCGGCCATGGCCACTGGAGCGGCAGCGTGGGCAGCGGCGATCTGTGGAATGCCCTGGCCCTGCTTCTGGGGGTGGGACTGGCGGAGGAAGTGCTGTTCCGCGGCTGGCTCTGGGGTGAACTGGCTCTGCACTTCGGCGGCGGCGCCAGAGGCGACCAGCGCGCCATGGTGCTCCAGGCCGTGCTGTTCAGCCTCGGGCACACCCGCTTCAACCTCGGGCCGCTCGCCAGCCTGGGCCTGCTCGGTGGCCTGCTGCTGCTGGGGCTGGCCCTGGCCCTGCAGCGCCGCGCCGATGCCGGGGCCCTGCACGGGGCCATCGGCCTGCACGGCGGCCTGGTGGGTGGCTGGTTTCTGTTGCAGCACGGTCTGCTGACCATCGCCCCGGACACCCCGCTCTGGCTGCAGGGCCCCGGTGGGGCGTTCGCAAACCCTCTGGGTGGGGTCGTCGGCTGGCTGGGACTGGCGCTGCTGCTGGCGACGCGGCGGCGCTGGTGGCGTCCCCAGATCCCGGGCGGCACGTCCTGAGGTCCGCCTGCGCAGATCGACAGGCCCGGCTCCGCCTCAGGCCAAAGCGATGGGTCTGCTGTACGAGGCCCAAAGCCAACCGGATGACCTTGCTGCCGCCGCCAACCCCAGCACTGACTGGCTTGCGTACAGCCGACCATCGCCTGTCGGGGGAGCCGAGGCGTTGCTCAGCGGACTCGCTTGGAGCAGGCTCGATGGCTCAGGCGGATCAGGCGTCAGGTCGCTACTCACCCGGACGCCACAGCTCCAGCAGCCCCTCGGCCCGACCGGAGCCGTGCCAGAGCCAGCGCACCTGCCAGCCCAGGGACTCGGCCATCGCGGCGAACTGCTCGCCTGCGGCGGGATAGTCGCTGCTGGCCATATGGTCCATCACCAGCTGCCGGCTGGCCGGCTCCAGGACGCTCCAGCTGTTCACCCGGGCCCGGTAGCGCGCCAGGTACGCCTGCCGGCTCTCCGCAGGCTGCCGGAAGAGATCGCCGATCAACAGCCGGCCTCCCGGGGCCAGCTGGCGGGGCAGCAGCTCCAGGAAGCGCCATTTGTCGGCATCGGCCAGGTGGTGGAGGCCGAAGAGGCAGGTGATCAGATCGCAAGGCCCCGAGGGGTGGTCGGCTGCGCTCTCGCTCCAGAGCAGCAGATCCATCGCCCGCCAGCGGCAGGGGTAGGGAACCGGTCCCAGCCGCGCCGCGGCCTGCGGCAGCACCCCCGCCGCCGCATCCACCGCCTGCAGATCTCTCAGCGGCAATCGCCGCAGCAATGGCGCCAGGGTCGTGAGATCACCGCAGGCCAGATCCGCCATGGCCAGAGCGCTGGACAGCCCCGCAGCCTGTCGCTCCTCCAGCCAGGCCAGCAGTCGCCGCTCGATGGCCTGGCCGAGGGCGTGGTGCTCCATCAGATCATGGGCGACCAGCTGCTGATAGGTCTGCCAGCTGCGCTCAAAGATGCGCAGACTGTCGCCGCCGGCCACATTGCGAATCGACATCGCCTCGATCCCTCAGCGCACGGCCTGGGCCAGGGCCCGCCGGCCCTGCACCGGGGCGTGCAGGGCCTCCTGCAGCGGCGCGCAGCCGTAGTCGCGCTCCAGCAGATCCATCACGGTGCGGCCGAAGTCGGAGGGGTTGAGCCGGAAGGCCTCCAGGCAGACGCGGCCGAAGGTGCTGCCCATCGGCTCGGGGTTCCAGAGCAGCTGGCGGGCGGTCCAGGGCATCATGCTCATCGGGTTGTAGCCGGGTCGCAGCGAACCCTGCTCGAAGGCGTACTGCTCCAGGTGGGTGTGGGGCTGCAGGCCGATGAAGAAGATCGCCGGCTCCACCTTGTCGGCACCGAAGATCCGCTCCAGTTCGCGGTGGTAGGCCACGGTCTGGCGGATCGTCTCCGGCCGTTCGTCGATCACGTTGAACGAGTAGTTGACCGACACGTGCTCGCGGAAGCCGGCCCGTGCCAGCAGCCGACAGCTCTCGAGCACGGTGCGCAGGTTGTAGCCCATGCGCATCTTGCGCACCAGCTCCTGGGAGCCGGAGGTGATGCCGATCTCGAAGTAGCTCATGCCGGTGGCCACCATCAGCTCAGCCAGCTCGGCGTCGAGGTTGTCCGCCCGGATGTAGGCCGCCCAGCGGATGTCGGTCATGCCAGCCGCCGCGATCGCCCGCAATAGCTCCTTGGCATCCTCGATCTGGCGGCGGGCGGGGATGAACTGGGCGTCGGTGAACCAGAAGCCGCGCACGCCGCGGTCATAGAGCTGGCGCATCTCCTTGACCACCTCCTCGACGGGATTGAGGCGCACCGCCTTGCCCTCGATCACCGTGTAGACGCAGTAACAGCAGTTGTGGGGGCAGCCGCGCTTGGTCTGCACCCCCACGTAGAAGTCGCCGCCATCGAGATACCAGTCGAGCTGCGGCCAGATCGCGGCAATGTAGTCATAGTTGCAGGCGGTCTTCTCGATCGGGGCGGGCTGTTCGTGAATCAGGCCGGGCCGCGGTGCTTCTCCGGCCAGGTAGCAGCGCTCAGCCGCGATCGAGTCGCCCCGGATCAGCTTCTCCAGCAGGACTTCGCCCTCGCCCACCGAGACCACCGTGCCGGCCGGCAGCCTGGAGCCGAGCTGTTCGTAGAACACGCTGACGGCGCCACCGCCGATCAGGGCACGCGCCTCGGGGGCGAAGCGGCGGGCGCGGCGCAGCCCCCGGCGCACCAGGGCCAGATTGCGCCAGAGCTCGCCGTAATAAGCCGCCATCAGCTTCAGGCCACCGAGGGCACCCCGCAGCCGCAGCAGCGGATTGCGGGCGTAGAAGACCTCGAAGGAGTTCTGCAGAGGATTGCCACCGCGGCCGTCCACGGGCGCGTAGATCTGGATGTCACGCCAGGAAAACACCAGCAGGGTGGGCCGAAAGGCCTCAATCGTGGCCAACAGCACCCGCTCCACATCCAGCAGGGGCAGGGCGGCCAGATCGAGGATCCGCTGGGCCATGGCCGGGAACTGCTTGTGCAGATGATCAGCCAGATAGATCGGGCCGATCGGGAAAATCGGATTGCAGGGAAGCCGCACCAGCAGCACCCGGTGGTCGCTCACGGCGGGCCGGATCGGAGTGCCGGGACGCTAACAACGCCAGCCCGGCGGCCAAGGACCAGCGGCCGGAGCCGGGTCGCGCCTACCACCAGCCCTCGCCATCGCCGCGGGGACCCATCCGGGACCCGCCTCCAGCGACGCGACGCCGGCCGGGGACCCCAACCCTCCCCACCCCTGGGATTTTCTTCATGAAGGGCGCTTTACAAACGCCGCAAACTTCCGTTACATTGCCTTTGGCGGGATTCCGCCCTTCCATCCCGTCCCTGATCCAGGTCTCTCGACCTGCCATCGCGGACATCACCTCTCGACCTCATGACCGCCACAATCCAACAGCGCTCCGGCGCCTCGGCGTGGAATCAGTTCTGCGAGTGGGTCACCTCCACCAACAACCGCCTC
>JBAPUA010000185.1:0-36671 GCA_049282435.1 Cyanobium sp.
ATATCGGCCGATTCCTTGGCGATGTCCACCGCCGTATCCACCGAAAAGCCAATATCAGCTTCTCGCAGAGCAGGCGCGTCATTGATGCCGTCCCCCATGAAGCCGACGACATGGCCCCGGTGGCGCAGCAGCTTGATGATTCGCGACTTCTGCAGCGGTGAGAGCTTGGCAAAGATGGTTGTCGACTCCACCCGTTCGCCGAGCATGGCATCATCCATGGCCTCAATCTCCTGCCCAAGCAGAACCCCCTCGACAGCCAGGTCCACGTCCTTGCAGGTTTTGCGTGCGATCACTGGGTTGTCGCCGGTGAGCACCTTCACGGCCACCCCGCCACGATGGAGGTCGCGAATCGCCTGGGCGGCTGAATCCTTGGGGGGATCGAGGAACGCGACCAGCCCCAGGAAGGTGAGGTCGCACTCATCCGCGAGGGTATAGGGCTTGTGCTGGATCGGAACTTCCTTGTAGGCCACGGCAATCACCCGCAGGCCTTCACTGTTGAGACCCTCTCCCAAGCCGAGCAGCTGCTGCCGGCTGGCATCGTTGAGGGAGTCAATGGTTTCTCCATCCTTCAAGCTGCTGCAGACCATGAGGATTTCCTCAAGAGCCCCCTTGCAGATCAGCTCGTGGTGGTGGTTTTCCTCTTCCACGACCACCGACATACGCCGGCGCTGGAAGTCGAAGGGGATCTCATCAATCTTGATGAAGTTCTTCTCAACTTTCAGAGAGCGATGCAGATCGGCATGTTCGAGCACAGCGACATCGAGAAGACTCTTGAGCCCCGTCTGGTGGAAGCTATTCAGGTAGGCCAACTCCAGCACCTCCTCACACTCCCTGCCGCGAAAATCCAAATGCCGTTCGAGCACAATGCGGTCCTGGGTGAGGGTGCCGGTCTTGTCGGTGCAAAGGATATTCATCGCTCCGAGATTCTGGATCGAATCGATGTTCTTGACGATCACCTTCTCCTTTGCCATGGCGATAGCGCCTCGGGAGAGATTGGCGGTCACGATCATCGGCAGCATCTCAGGGGCGAGCCCAACCGCCACAGAGAGAGCGAAGAAGAAGGCCTCCCCCCAGTTGCCCTTGCTGATGCCATTGATCAGGAACACAGCCGGCGCCATCACGACCATGAAGCGCAGCAACAGCAGGCTCACATCACTGATGCCCCGATCGAAGCTGGTGCGGCTGCGCACCCCTGTGAGGGTTTTGGCCAAGGACCCCAGGGAGGTGCGCTCGCCGGTCTCCACGACCACGGCCGTGGCCGTGCCACTGATCACGTTGGTGCCCAGGAAGCAGAGGTTCTCCAGCTCCAGTGGCTCGGTGATCGCCAGCTGGCGGGGAGGCAGCTGGCTGTGCTTCTCCACCGGCAGGGATTCCCCGGTCAGGGCAGCCTGGCTGACGAACAGGTCTTTGGAGCTCAGCACTCGCACATCGGCGGGAATCATGTCTCCCGCGGCCAGCACCACCACATCCCCGGGCACCAGCCGATCGATCGGCTCTTCCTGGTGCCCGGGCGCATCCGCACTGAGGTGAAGGCCGAGATCGGCCGCAAGGCCAGGACTGATGTCCTTGCGGGCATCGTGCCGTTTGACCGTTGCGGTGGTGTGTACCAACTGACGAAGCGATTCAGCTGCCACAAGCGAGCGGTATTCCTGGGAAAAGCGCAGCAGCACGCTGAAGATGACCATGGTGGTGATGATCACCGCTGCCTTGGCGTCTCCTGTCAACAGGGATACGGCCGCCAGGGAGGCCAACAGGAACACCAGCGGATTGTTGAAGGTCTTGATCAGTTGCACCACCCAGGAGACAGGCTTCTCATGGGCGATCGCGTTCGGGCCGACCTTGGCCAGGCGCAGCTCCGCCTGCAGGGCGCTCAGCCCCTCTGCACTGGTGTTCAAGCGGGCAAGCAGTTCATCGATGCTGTCCCTGGCCGCGCGCAGCAACTCCGCGGCGCTCGATTCAATCTCCAGGCCTTGCTGCGGCACTGACCCGGGAGCAGAACCAGCAAGGTTGGCCGCGAAGGGCAAGCGCAGACGAAACACCATGGTGCAGCTGGCCCCAGGGGGTTGAGTACAGCGGAGAGCATCCAACTGTTCCCACCAACGCTAGGAGCCTGTCGCGCATCACCCACCCTCCCGCTTCTCCACAGGCGCCCTGTGATCTTCCTCGATCCCAGTGGCAGCCATAGTTCTGAGGGCTAAATAGGCCATTAGCAAGCCCTAGATCTTCCGCCCCTGGAATCCCAGGGCAGACCCTGCTGCTGCCGCCCTCTCCGGTGGACTGGCTGCCGGAGAACCGTCTGCCGGCGAACCGTCTGCCGGAGAGCCGTCTGCCGGCGAACCGTCTGCTGGTCTTGCTGCTGGTCTTGCTGCTGGATCTGGCGGCCGAGCTGGTTCTGGGAGTCATCGACGCGATCGATGAGCAGCGGGATCCGCGTGGGTGGCGAAGAGCGATGAGCCGCCGATGATCGTGGTGCTGCTGGCGCCGCGGCGCCCAGAACGTTGGCCTTGCACGGCTGGCCATGGTCACGGCTGTTGATCCAGGTGCCCCTGAGCGGCAACCAGCACCTGTGCGGCGCAGCCGGTCCCGGCCCCCCAGGAGGACGGTCATCGCCCCAGGCGAACCCGCCCGCCTGGCCCCTTGGTGCGCCGCCACAAGCCCCACGCTCTGGCCCCAGGACGGCGACGCCTGGGCGCCGGCCAGGAGGGGACCTCGGCCCCGAGGATCAGGCCGTCCAGGCAGCTGTGGTCGGCAGCGACGCCGCATCCCCTCCTCAGGCGGATTCAGCTCACTGCAATCGGGTCAGCACCCGGAATCGCCTCAGCCACTGATTCACCCGCCGCCGCAGCCTCGGCGGCATCTCCTGCACCAGTTGCATCAGCTCCCGGGCTGCCAGCCGATGCAGCGCCTGCACATCCACAAACCAGAGCGCCTCAGCCTCCCGGATCAACCGGGCCCAGGTGCGGGCGGCCTGCCAGCGCCGCAGCCCCGATCCCAGGGCGGCCCGGGGCGGTGAGGAGCGGATGGGCGGCCGGGTGACCATCGGCGGGGAGACCGGGCGACACGGTTCACCTTGGCCATGGCCTTACGCTGCCGCAACGAAGCCTCTGTTGCGCTTCGGAGATCGGGAGAAAAGCCGAAGAGCCACCTGGGCTCAGGCTGTGCATGCCAACTCCCTTGTCAGCGGCTCCACGGCTTCGACGGCAAAGGAGAGCGCCGCGACCTCCCGATCGCTCAGGCGCCGACTCCAGGCCCCTCGCACCGGTTCGTTCCAGCGGAAGCCCGCCTCCTTGGCGCGATGGCGCTCGGCATAGCCGAGCTGGGCGCGATAGAGGCGGCGGGGCTCCAGCGCCGCCTGCAACAGCGGCTCCAGATCGGCGCAACGCTCAAAGACCTGCACGAGATAGATGCAGTCCGTCAGGGCCCGATGGGCCGCCCAGACCGGAATGCCATAGGCCAGAGCCAGATCCCGCATCGAGGGGGTGGCCCGCAGCTTGCGTTCGGCAGGCCAGCGGATGTCCTCCATCGAGCAGATCCAGGGCTTGGAGAGGCTCGGCAGCGGGGTCTGGCCGAACCACTGGCGATCGAAGCTGGCGTTATGGGCGACCAGGACATCGGCGGCCTCCACCATGGCCTCGAAACAGGCCAGCCCCGCCTGCCAGGGCTGACTCAGCCGACTCACCGGCGCTGGGATGCCGTTGATCGCTTCGGCGGGATTGCTGGGGCAGGGCAACAGAAACGACACCTGCATCAGCACCGCCCGGCTGGGCACATGGAACAGCACGGCCCCCACCTCGATGCACTGCCCGTGCTCCCGGCTGAGGGCCGTGGTTTCGGTGTCGAGCACCAGCAGCCGTTCCGGGCAGCTGGGCAGGGAGCGGGGTGACGTTGCAGGCAGCTCCGGCAGGGGGATCACTCCTGCGGAGGGCGATGCAGAGGTCGATGTGGAGGTCGATGCAGAGGGCGGTGCGGCTGGAGGCGTCCCAGCTGGAACGGCATCCCCTGCCTCGTAGCCAGGGGAATGGGATGGGGCGGCGGTGGCGGAAGCCTGTGAGCCCGAGTTCCGTGACTCGCAGGCCGACCACACGGAGGCCGATGACACGGAGGCCAAGGCCTCAGCGGCCGCTGACTCGCAGACCAAGGCCTCGGCGGCCGGTGGGGCGGCAGCTGATGCCGCCGGACCCGATGACGCCGGGCCGGCCGCTTCGCCAACCGCTGCTTCGCCAGCCGCTGCTTCGCCAACCGCCGCTTCGCCAATCGCCGCTTCGGACTCCGGTGCGGGAGTCGGCGGTGAGACCGTCTCCAGCGCAGCGGCCTGCGGGGGCTCCGCCTGCTCCGGCGGCGGCGGCGCAGCGGCGGCGTCCGTTGGCGCCGCTGGATGGGGCTGTGATGGCGGCACCCGGGCCGCTGCAGACGGCCGTGAACGCTGCGGACGCGCACGCTGCGGCCGAATGGGTGCCTGCACCGTCCCTGGATCGGCCGCGGGGCTGACCGCGTCGATCAGGGCCAGCAGATCAGGTTGTTCCCAGAAGCTGGCTTGCTCCGCCATGGTCCACCGCTCGACACCTCCCATCGTCCCAGCTGGTGCAAGTGACGCAGCGTCGGCGCCGCCCTCTCCTTAGGGTTGATCCTCTGCTTTTAAATCCATGCCCAGCTCCCTGGCCAGCGGTGATCGCGCCCCCCAGATCGCCCTGGTCGATGCCAACGGGGTGGAGCGACGCAGCGATGCCCTCGCCGGCAAGGCCCTCGTGCTGTTCTTCTATCCCAAGGACGACACCCCCGGCTGCACGATGGAGGCCTGCGCCTTCCGTGACAGCTACAGCGATCTGCAGGCCCTGGGGGCCGAGGTCTGGGGGGTGAGCGGCGATGACGCCGCCAGCCATCGCCGCTTCGCCAGCAAGCACCAGCTGCCCTTTCCGCTACTGGTCGACAGGGGCAACGGCCTGCGCAAGGCCTTCGGCGTGCCCAGTGTGCTGGGGCTGCTGCCCGGTCGGGTCACCTACGTGATCGACGGCTCCGGCGTGATCCGCCATGTGTTTAACAATCTGCTGGATGGGCCGGCCCATCGCCGCGAGGCGCTGGCGATCCTGCGGCAGCTGCGGGCCGAGGCGGGGACGGATGGCTGAGAGCGCGGCCTGGTTTCAATGCGGTCCGCTCTGGTGTCTCGAACCGCCGGATGCGGATCAGGGCAGCCGCGACCGGCTGGAGTTCATCGGCGGCAGCTATCTGGCCGCCACCCCCCAGCTGAGCTATCGGCGCCTGCTCGAGGCCTTCAGCCAGCAGGGCTGGAGTGTGCGCGCCTGGAGTTACGTGCCGGGCTTTGACCATCAGAGTCAGGCCAATGAGGCCTGGCGCAGCCTGCGCCGCGATCGCCAGCAGAGCGAAGGCGCCCAGCCGATGGCCCCGCGGGTGCTGCGGCTCGGCCACAGCCTCGGCTGCAAGCTGCATCTGCTGGCCCCCGACGGCGGCAGGGGTTGCACGGCCCTGGCCGCCCTGAGTTTTAACAACTTCTCGGCTGAGCGTTCGGTGCCGCTGCTGGCGGAGATGGGTCAGCAATTCGGGTTCCGCAGCGAGTTCAGCCCGTCGCCGCAGGAAACTCTGCGCCAGGTCGCCTGCGACTACCAACAACCCCGCAACCTGCTGGTGCGATTCCGCCGCGATGAGCTCGACCAGAGCCCCAGGCTGCTGGAGGCCCTGGGGCGCCGCAGCCAGGACGCCAGCGAGTTGCTGGAGCTGCCCGGCGATCACCTCACCCCGGCCAGTGCCGGCCTGCGGCGCCAGCTGCTGGGCAGCTGGGCGGACGATCCCTCCAGGCAGCGCCAGGTCGAGCGGCTGGTGGAGACGGTCAGCCGCTGGAGCCGGGAACAGCCGCGGCGGGAAGCGCCGTCTCTCTGACTGCACTCCGTCGGGCCTGCACGACGGGATTGGAGCCCTGCAGGCCCGGTCATTTGCCCACGCTCCACGGACGTGAGCGGGATTGGCTGACGCTTCATTGACGCAGCCGCAGCCGCAGCTCGCGCTGGGGACTGGGCGAATGGTCGCCATGAACCCCTTGATTGACGCCTTCAGCGCCGCCTGGAGGCGCTCGTTCGACGAATCAGGCCGCTGCAACCGCGGTGATGACTGCTGGTTCGTGCTGGCCAACGCGATCATCTCGGCGGTGTTGCTGGTTCTCAGCAACATTGCCAATCTCTTCAGCTGGCTCGACTCGATCGGGGCCGTGGCCACCCTCGTGCCCTCCCTCTCCCTGCCGGTTCGTCGCCTGCGCGACGCGTCGGCAGAGGCTGGCCCTGGAGCTTCATCAGTCTGATCTCAGTGATGGGTGGCATCTCTGGCTGATCGTGCTGTTGGCGCAGCCTTCCCTGGCGGCCTGATCGGGCAACGGCCGTCCAGGCCAGGGCGTTCGGCGTCAGCCCCGATCCTGCCCGCTGTTCAAGGGGCAGGATCGGGGCGCCTGGCCCTCACATCCGCAGGGCATCGAGCACGGAGCGATCCTCCAGGGTGCTGGTGTCGCCGCTCACCTCCTGGCCCGCCGCCAGGGAGCGCAGGATGCGGCGCATGATCTTGCCGCTGCGGGTCTTGGGCAGGGCATCGGTGAACCGGATCACATCGGGGCGGGCGATCGGACCGATCTCCTGGCCCACGTGCGTCCTGAGTTCGGCGATCAGGGCCTCATCGCCGCTGCGGCCTGCCTCCAGGGTCACGAAGGCCACAATCCCTTCCCCCTTGAGCTCATCGGGCCGGCCGACCACGGCGGCCTCGGCCACCGCCGCATGGCTGACCAGGGCGCTTTCGATCTCCATCGTGCCCAACCGGTGCCCTGAGACGTTGATCACGTCGTCGACCCGGCCCATCACCCAGAAATAGCCATCGCCATCGCGGCGGGCCCCATCGCCGGCGAAGTAGAGCCAGCTGCCATCGGCGGGACGGATCTCCTCCCAGTAGCTCTTTTTGAAGCGCTCCGGATCGCCATGCACCGTGCGCATCATCCCCGGCCAGGGCCGGCGGATCGCCAGGTAACCGCCCTGATCAGCCAGCTGGGAATGGCCGTCGTGGTCGACGACATCGGCGGCGATGCCGGGCAGGGGCAGGGTGGCGGATCCGGGCTTGGTGGGGGTGGCACCGGGCAGGGGGCTGATCATCACGCCACCGGTTTCGGTCTGCCACCAGGTGTCCACCACCGGACAGCGGTTATGGCCGATCACCTCCCGATACCAAATCCAGACCTCGGGATTGATCGGCTCGCCGACGGTGCCCAGAATCCGCAGGGAACTCATGTCGTATTGATCGGGTACGGCCCGGCCGCCCTTCATGAAGGCCCGGATCGCCGTGGGGGCCGTGTAGAAGATCGTCACCCCGTGCTTTTGGATCACCTCCCAGAAGGCGCCGGGCTTGGAGGGGCGCGGCGCCCCCTCGTACATCACCGTGGTGGCCCCATTCGAGAGGGGGCCGTAGACGATGTAGCTGTGGCCGGTGATCCAGCCGACATCGGCGGTGCACCAGTGAATGTCGTCCTCACGGATGTCGAAGATCCACTGGAAGGTGAGGTGAGCCCAGAGGTTGTAGCCGGCGGTGGTGTGCACCACCCCCTTGGGCTTGCCGGTGGAGCCGGAGGTGTACAGCACGAACAGCCGGTCTTCACTGGCCATCGGTTCCGCCGGGCAGTCGCTGCTCTGGGCCTGGACCAGCTCCTGCCACCAGTGATCGCGCCCGGCGACCATGGCGGTGGGCTGCTCGGTGCGCCGCACCACCAGCACATGCTCCACCGTGGGACAGGCACCGGCCTCCAGCGCCACATCCACCGCCGGCTTCAGCGCCACGGCCTTGTCCTTGCGGAAGCCCCCGTCGGCGGTGATCACCGCCTTGACGGCACCATCGATCAGCCGATCCCGCAGGGCCTCGGCGGAGAAGCCACCGAACACGACCGAGTGGGGAGCGCCGATGCGGGCGCAGGCCAGCATGGCGATCGCCGCCTCCGGCACCATCGGCATGTAAAGCGCCACCAGATCGCCCTTGCCGATGCCGAGAGCCTTGAGGGCATTGGCCGCCTTGCAGACCTCGGCATGCAGCTGCCGGTAGGTGAACCTGAGGCTGTCGCCCGGCTCTCCCTCCCAGATCAGGGCCGTCTTGTCCGCCCGCTCGCCCTGCAGATGGCGATCGAGACAGTTGTAGGAGAGATTGGTGCTGCCGCCTTCAAACCAGCGGGCGAAGGGGGGATCACTCCAGTCCAGCACCGTCTCGAAGGGCTGGAACCAGTGCAGCTCGCGGCGGGCCAGGTCCCCCCAGAAGCGATCGGGATCGGCCTCGGCGGCGGCGGCCAGCTGCCGGTAGGCCTCCATCGAGGGAATGCGAGCCGCCGCCGCCAGGGCCGCCGGCGGCTCAAAGCAGCGCTGCTCCTGCAGCACCGATTCGATGGTGGGGGCCTGATCGCCGCTGGGGACCTGGGTCATGGAGGGAACAGAAGCCGAAATATTCAAACCCAGGGGCTGTGATCCGCCAGGACTGCCAACAATCATCAGCAGGCCTGATGGCCTCCGCCGTGGCGCTTGCTTGGCAAGCCTGCGCCGCGGCATTAGCAGGAAGGTATCAGCGGTGGCCGAGGCGAACATCATGGCGGACAAGCCCGTCACTCCCCATGCCGGTCCCACCCTCGATGGGCATGGCAATCTCACCTACGTCGGCGATGACGGCCGCCGCTACGTCGTCGGGCTGCCGCCGGAAATCGATGAGGCCAGCGTTGAACGGGTGATGACGATGCTGCGCGGCAGCAGTCCCCTGTTCCAGGACATCGAGCGGCTCTGCCATCGCTGGATTGGCGAGGTGAGCAGCGAGGAACTGGATGAGCGGGCGGCTCTGGTGCTGCTGCTGACCACATTGGAAACGGCCCTGGAAGATGTCTACCCGGAGACCAACCAGGACTGAGCCGGGTCCCGCGGGACACTGAGGCAGGCTGGATCCATGCCCCGTCCCGCCGCCTGCCTCTTCGACCTCGACGGTCTGCTGCTGGACACCGAACCCAGCCACGCCGCAGCCTGGAGTCAGGCGGCAGCCCATTTCGGTCTGGAGCTCACGGCGGCCCAGCTGCTGCAGCTGCGCGGCCGCCGCCGCCTCGACTGCGCCCAGCAGGTGGCGGCCTGGATCGAAGCGGTCTGCCGTACCCCGATCAGCAGCGAGGAGCTGCTGGCCTGGCGCCAACCGATCGCCGAGAAGCTGCTGGCCCGGGCCCCGGCGATGCCGGGCGCCCAGGCCCTGGTCCATCGCTGCCAGCACCTGGCCATTCCCATGGCGCTGGCCACCAGCAGCAGCCGGGCGGCCGTGGCGCTCAAGGCCGCTCCCCACCCCTGGCTGGCGACCATCCGGGTGCGGGTGCACGGCGATGATCCGGAGCTGCTTCAGGGCAAACCAGAGCCGGATGTGTTTCTGCTGGCGGCCCGACGGTTGGGGGTGAAGGCCAGTGAATGCTGGGCCTTCGAAGATTCACCGGCCGGAGCCCAGGCGGGTCTGGCAGCGGGCTGCCAGGTGCAGGTGCTGCGGCCCGAGGCCATCGACCCTTCGCTCTACCCGCCCGGCCTTCAATGGCTGACATCCCTGGAGGCCGTCCAGCTGGACTGAGGCCGCCGTCGGGGCAGCTGGGCAGCCGGGATCGGAACCAGGAGATTCAGTAGAGGCGACTGAGCACGAACTCGGGCAGAGCCCGCAGGGCACTGCGGGGCTCGGAGGCGGGCAGCCACTCGATTGCCCCGTGGGCCTCGCGAGCGAACCCCTCAGCCAGCGCCCGGGAGCGGGGAATCGCCTCGCAGCCGCGCACTAGGGCCAGCGCCTGCTCCAGATCGCCGTCCTCGCAGAACTCGCGCTCAATCAGACCCGCCAGGACGGGGCGCTCCTCGAGGGCGTAGAGCACCGGCGCCGTGAGATAGCCCGAGGCCAGATCACTGGCGGCGGGTTTGCCCAGCTGCTGATCGCTGCCGGTGAAGTCAAGGATGTCATCCACCACCTGGAAGGCCAGGCCCAGTTGGCGCCCGAAGCGGTAGAGCTCGTCGAGCTGGGACGGGGGCAGACCGGAAAGAACTCCGGCGGCCCGGGCGCTGTTGGCGATCAGGGAGGCCGTTTTGCAGTAGCTCTTCTCGAGGTAGGTCTCGAAGCTCTGGCCGGTGTCGTAGCGGAACAGTCCCTGCTTCACCTCACCATCGGCGAGATCCATGATCACGCGCGACAGCAGTTTCACCACCTCCAGATCGTCGAGGTTGGCGAGATGCCAGCTGGCCTGGGCGAACAGAAAATCTCCGGCCAGCACGGCGACCCGATGGTTGAAGCGGCTGTGCACCGTGGCCACACCGCGGCGGGTGTCGGCGCCGTCGACCACATCATCGTGGACCAGGGAGGCGGTGTGGATCATCTCGGTGATCTCCGCCAGACGCCGGTGGCGGGAACTCAGCTCACCGTCCGGGGCGATCGCCCGGGAGAGCAGCAGCACGATGCCGGGTCGAATCCGCTTGCCCCCGGCCGCGAACAGGTGCTCGGCGGCAGCCTGCAGGATCGGATGACCTGCGCCGATCAGGCTGCGCAGATCGGCCAGCAGGGCATCGAGGTCAGCCTCGACCGGCTGGAGCAATTCTGCGACCGTCGACACAAGACCTCCTGCTTGCAATCGATCCTAGAAGGGCCGTGGCGGTGAGTGCAGGCGCGGGGGCGTCAGCTCGCCAGCGATTCCCTGGCGCTGCCAGGGAATCGCGATGCTGGCGGTCTCGACGGCAATCAGGCGCTGGGCATCGCGATCGAACTGTGCCGCCGGGCCCGTGGTGAAAAAACGATGGCAGGCGCTGCCGGCCGGAGCCTGCATGGCGTAGTGATGCAGCAGGGAGCCGAGATGTCGCGCCACCGCCGGCGCTGGATCGATCACCGCCACATCGGGCCCCACCAGCCTCCGGATCGCCTCGATCACGAAGGGGTAGTGGGTGCAGCCCAGCACGATCGTGTCGACTCCGGCCGCCAGCATCGGCTCCAGGAAGCTCAGCAGCAGGGCGTCGGTGCGGGCGCCGTCCAGGGCGCCGGCCTCCACCAGGTCAGCCAGGCCCAGGCACACCTGCTCCACCACCTGCACACTGGCGGCATGGCGGCCCACGGTGGCCCGGTAGAGCCGGCCCTGGAACGTGGCCGGCGTCGCCATCACGCCGACCACGCCGCTGCGGGTGATCGCCACCGCCGGCTTGACCGCCGGCTCCAGGCCCAGGATCAGGGACTCGGGGAAGCGCTCGCGCAGGTGGTGCAGGGCCACCGCCGAGGCGGTGTTGCAGGCCACCACGATCACCTTGCAGCCGACCTGGGTCAGGGCCGTGCAGATGCCCTCGCTATAGGCGCGGATCTCCTGGGGCTGGCGGCCGCCGTAGGGCACATGGGCCCGATCGGCGAAATAGACAGTGGATTCATCGGGCAGCTGGCGCACGATCTGGCGCCAGACGCTGAGGCCGCCCAGACCGGAATCGAAGATGCCGATCGGCGCCGGGGAGCCCTGGCTCATCGGTTCAGATAGGTCAGGATGCCATTGGTCACGGCCTGGGCCAGACGCCTCCGGAAGTTGGGGTCCGCCAGCCGGGGCGCGTCGATCTGGCCGGTGACGAAGCCCATCTCGGTCAGCACCGAAGGCATCGTCGTGCGGCGGATCACATAGAACCGGCCGGGCCGGGCGCCGCGGTCTGGGGTGCCGGGGGAAATTGCCATCAACTGATCCTGAATGATCACCGCCAGATCCCTGGAGCTACCGCCCTCGAAGTAGAAGGTCTCAACGCCATTCACATCCGGCCTGTCCATGCTCAGGGCATTGGCGTGGATGCTGACGAACACGTTGGCGCCGATGCTGTTGGCCAGATTGACCCGGGGGGGCAGGTCCACGTCCACCTCTGAGGTGCGGGTCATCGAGACCATGACCCCCCGGGCCTGGAGCAGCTGGGCCACCTGCAGGCCGACGTCGAGCACCACGTCGGTCTCCCTCAGGCCATCGATCCCGACGGCCCCCGGATCGGGCCCGCCATGCCCCGGATCGATCACCACCCGGTAGCGACCGCGGGGCACCACCGGCAGGCCCTCGGGATTGAGGGGCCGTCTGGAGGTGGTGCGACCGCTGCTGGCGAAGTCGGAGCCGAAGCCGCGGGGACTCCAGCGTCCCGTGGCGATCGCCGGGGCGGCGTCCATGTCCCCTTCGCCCACGGCCAGCAGGTAGGCCCCCGGGACGCCGGTGAGTTCCATGCGCCAGCGATCGCGGGCGGTGCCAACCAGGCGCAGCTGGCGCGGATCGAGGCGGGTGCCGGGCTGGAACTCCAGCACCAGGCGTGTCGTGCCCGGATCGGGCCTGCCGATCCGCACCTCCCGCACGGCTCCGCCCGCCGGCACGACGCGGGTGCGCAAGGGGGCGCCAGGCAGATCCACCCACACCCGGGGGCCCCGACCGTCGATCCCCTCCTCGAAGAAGGCCTGCACCTGGATTCCCGGGCTGGTGCGCAAATCGAGGTTGCCATCGCGACTGATGCGCCAGGCCGAGAGGCTGCTGCCGGCCCGGGACGGCAGCTCGGCCGCCAGGATCAGGGCCAGGGCCAGCAGCCCACGGCCCACCAGGGCCAGCGGCTCACGGCCCACCAGGGGACGCAGCCTCGGGCGGCGGCTGGGAAAACGAAGGCCCATCAACTTGCTCAGAACAGGGCCGGACGGCGATGCTGGAGGCTTGGCATCTGGCTGCGGATGCGCTGGCCGTGGGCGTTGTCCACCGGGGCCATGGCCAGGCCCGGACCCTGGCCCGCGTCAGCCAGCACCGTGCCCCAGGGATCGATCACCAGGGCGTGGCCGTGGGTCTGGCGGCGGCCGTAATGGAGGCCGGTCTGGGCCGGCGCCATCACGTAGACCGTGTTCTCAATCGCCCGGGCCTGCAGCAGCACCTGCCAATGGTCCTTGCCGGTGTAGGCCGTGAAGGCAGCGGGCACCATCAGCAGCTCGGCCCCGGCCCCGGCCAGGTGGCGATAGAGCTCGGGGAAGCGCACGTCGTAACAGATCGACAGACCGATGCGGCACAGACCCGGCACATCGACCACCGGCGGCAATTCCTGGCCGGGCTGCACCGTGGCCGATTCCCGGTAGGTGGTGCCGTCCGGGATGTCGACATCGAACAGGTGGATCTTGTCGTAGCGGGCCAGCAGCTGGCCCTCCACCCCCACCAGCTCGGCGCGGTTGTAGGTGAGCGATTCGCCCGCCGGTACCGGGAAGCCGCCGCCCAGCAGGGTGACCTGGTAGCGGCGGGCCATCGTCACCAGAAAGCGACTGCAGCGTTCGGCCAGGCTGGGAGCCAACTCGATGCGCCGCTGATCGTCGCCCATGAAGGCGAAGTTCTCCGGCAGCCCCACCAGCTCGGCGCCGCGGCGGGCCGCCATCTCGATCTGCTCCTCGGCCGCCGCGAAGTTGGCGTCTGAATCCGAGGTGCTGGTCAGTTGCAGGGCCGCCGCCAGAAAACTGCTCACTGACCCATCCAGAGCGACCGGCGAACTGTAAGGGGAGGGCCCTACGGCGGCCAGAGGCTCTCGGCGTGGCTCAGCTGGCCCGCAGCACCCCGGGCTCGGCCTGAATCGGCACGATCTCCAGGGAGTCGACGGCGGCACAGCAGGCGAAATCGGCATCGTGATCGCCCAGGCCCATCAGCCGCTGGCCATGGCTGGCGGCCCGCAGACAGGTCTCGGTGTCCTGGCGCCACTGCTGCCAGAGCGCCAGGGCCGCCAGCATCTCGTCATTGCCGCAGCTGACGCCCACATGGGGGGCTACGGCCAGCTCCATCGCCGCCGAGGCCACGGCGCCGGCCGCCAGGCTGTCCTCGAGGGAATAGGCGCCCTCCCAGCCGCTGCCGACGATCCAGACCCGCTCACAGCCTCGCTCCAGCAGCCGCCGGGCCACGGCCGAGCGGTTGGGCAGGGCCGCCGTGACCAGCAGCGGCACCGACCGCACCGCCGCCAGGGAGCGGGTGCCGTTGGTGGTGCTCATGAAGATGCGCTTGCCCCCCACCAGCTCGGGGGTGACGGCCAGG
Source organism: Cyanobium sp. (assembly GCA_049282435.1). Lineage (GTDB taxonomy): Bacteria > Cyanobacteriota > Cyanobacteriia > PCC-6307 > Cyanobiaceae > Cyanobium. The sequence continues at coordinate 14,057 of JBAPUA010000185.1, forward strand.
GGCGAGTTGCCCAGGTCGTAGCCCGCCACCCGCTGACCGCCGCGCTCCCCGGCCCGCAGCCGCTGCTGGGCCGGCCAGGTGGCGGCGGTGGTCTCCAGCTCCGCCAGATCGGCGAAGGCCTGGACCGCCTCAGCGCCGTTCTGCAGGGACCAGGCGATCGTGGTCGTGGCCCGCAGCACGTCGATCACCACCGCCGCGTCGGGGCCACCCTCGCTGGGGGCCAGCACCGGAGGGACGGATTCCGACGTGTGGAAGTAAGAAATCAGCACGGGACGCGGCGCGATGAGGGGTGCGTCACAGTAGGCAGCACCAGGTGGGACAAGGCGCTGTGGCGACCAGCAGCACGGGTGCAGGCGGCACGATCACCCCGATTCCGGCCCGGCCGGGTCGCCAGCGCGACCTGCGCGATTTTCTGCGGCTGTTGGAGCAGCGCGGCCAGTTGCGTCGCATCACCGCCCCGGTGGATCCGGACCTGGAGCTGGCCGCCATCGCCGACCGGGTCCTGGGGATGGGCGGGCCCGCCCTGCTGTTCGAGAACGTGATCGGCTCGACGATGCCGGTGGCCGTGAACCTGCTCGGCACGGTGGAGCGGGTGGTCTGGAGCATGGGGATGGAGCGGGCCGAGGAGCTGGAAGCCCTGGGCAAGAAGCTGGCCCTGCTGCAGCAGCCCCGGCCGCCGAAGGGGCTGGGGGAGCTGAAGAGCTACGGCGGCCTGGCCTGGGACCTGCTGCGCTCCATCCCCGACCTGGATCTCACTCCGCCCTGCCACCAGCAGCTGTTCCGCGGCGAGGCCGTGAACCTCGACGCCCTGCCGCTGCTGCGCCCCTGGCCCGGCGATGGGGGCCGGATCATCACGCTGGGCCTGGTGATCACCAAGGACCCCGAGACCGGCACCCCCAACGTGGGTGTGTACCGGCTGCAGCAGCAGTCGATCAACACGATGACCGTGCACTGGCTGAGCGTGCGCGGCGGCGCCCGCCACCTGCGCAAGGCGGCGGCCATGGGCAAGAAGCTGGAGATCGCGATCGCCATCGGCGTGCATCCGCTGCTGGTGATGGCGGCGGCCACGCCGATCCCGGTGCAGCTGAGCGAATGGCTGTTCGCCGGACTCTATGCCGGCGCGGGGGTGCGGCTGGCGAAGTGCAAGACCGTGGACCTGAAGGTGCCCAGCCACAGCGAGGTGGTGCTGGAGGGCACGATCACCCCCGGTGAGGAGCTGCCCGATGGCCGCTTCGGCGACCACATGGGCTTCTACGGCGGTGTGGAGGATTCGCCGTTGGTGCGCATCCAGTGCATCAGCCAGCGCCGGGATCCGATCTACTTCACCACCTTCAGCGGCCGGCCCCCGAAGGAGGACGCGATGCTGGCGATCGCGCTGAACCGGATCTACACCCCGATCCTGCGCCAGCAGATCCCGGAGATCGTCGATTTCTTCCTGCCGATGGAGGGGCTCAGCTACAAGCTGGCGGTGATCGCCATCGACAAGGCCTATCCGGGCCAGGCGAAACGGGCGGCGATGGCGTTCTGGACCGCCCTGCCGCAGTTCACCTACACCAAGTTCGTGGTGGTGGTGGACCAGGCGATCAACATTCGCGATCCGCGCCAGGTGATCTGGGCGATCACCGCCCTGGTGGATCCGCAGCGGGATCTGTTCGTGCTGGCCGACACCCCCTTCGATTCCCTCGACTTCGCCAGCGAGCGGCTGGGGCTGGGGGGCCGGCTGGCGATCGACGCCACCACCAAGATCGGCCCGGAAAAGCGGCACGCTTGGGGGGAACCGCTGAGTCGGCCCGCCGATCTGGAGGCCCGGGTGGATCAACGCTGGGCCGAGCTGGGCCTGGCTGATCTGGGCCAGGGGGAGCCCGATCCGGCCCTGTTCGGCTACACCCTGGAGGCCCTGCTGGACCGGTTGGCCGCAACGGCCCGGGCCTGAACGGGGCCCCCATGCTCGGTCGCAGCGCCATTCACGCCATCCGGGCGCTGCTGGAGCTGGCCGAAGCGCCGCAGCGCTGGCGCTCCGTGCACGATCTGGCCGAAGCCCAGCAGCTGCCCGAACATCTGCTGGAGCAACTGATGCTGCGTCTGCGGCGCTTCGAACTGCTCGAGGCCCGGCGCGGACGCCTCGGTGGCTACCGCCTGGCCCGGCCCGCCGCGGCGATTCCCCTGGCCGCGATCCTCGAAGCCCTGGCCAGCGGCGCCGCCAGCTCGGGCCCGGGCGAGCAGGGCCTGGGGCTGGCGAGCGCTGTGGTGGACCCGGCCGATCACGATGCGGCTGCCCGGGTGACGGCCGCCCTGGAGCGCCGCCTGCGGCAGGCCCTGGAGCGGGAACTGGCCCGCTGCACCCTGGAGGAACTGCACCACGATCTGCGCAGTGCCCGGGCCTCGCTCAGCGACGAGGGCGGCCTGTTGCTGGGCTGAGCCACAGCAGAGCGCCACGACGGAATCCCTACAGTCCGGTCATGGCCAGCGCTTCCCCCAACCCTGACTCCGCCGCTGAACTGCTGGAGCAGGTGCTCAATCCCCTGCTGGACGATTTCGCCGCCTCGTTTGAGCGGGGGCTGCTGCTGCTCGATCACTGCCCCGAAAGCGTGCTGTCCCTGGCGGCCCAGCTGAGCCTGGAGGGCCGGCTGCTGGAGGCTCGGGCCGAACTGCGGGCCGCCCGGGCTCTGCGGGCCGCCGCTCCGACACCGATGGCCCTGGACATGGCCACGATCGCCCCCTGGCATCAGCTGCTGGTGGAGGTGTGGTCGCTGTCGGCTGCGCTGCGGGCGGCCGGCATCACCCCCTGAATCGATCGCCCGGGGAGCTCCAGGAGGCCCGGGCCCTTGGGGCGCAGTCAGTTCGCCGCGGCTGACCGCCGCCCCTCACCGCCGCCCCTCACCGCCGCCCCTCACCACCACAGCACACCGCGGTTCCAGAGCGCACGCAGACTGGGGTTCCGATCGACAGCGGACACGGAGCGTCGGGAGCGATCCGGGATCAGCCCTTGGCATCCGAGGGGACTCCTGATCAGGCCGCTGCCACCGCCCTGGGCCGCCGCTGCTGCCGACCCCCGCCCGGCATGGCGCCGTTGCACCGGGCCTCAAAGCCCGCGGAGCGGCTCCATAGGATCCAAGCTCTCCCTGTTGCTGCCGGCGTGCCCAGCCCTGAGATCGTGCTTCCAGGTTCGACGTCCGGCCCCGGAGAGGGCCCCTGCCTGCTCGCCCCGGAACTGCGCCTGACGGCCGGATCCAGCCTGCGGGGCAGCGTCCGGGTGCCGGGGGACAAATCGATCTCGCACCGGGCCCTGCTGTTCGGCGCCATCGCCGAGGGGGAGACACGGATCGAGGGCCTGCTGCCGGCGGAGGATCCGCTCAGCACCGCCGCCTGCCTGCGGGCCATGGGGGTTGCGGTGAGCCCGATCGAGGCGGGCCGCGAGGTGATCGTGCAGGGGGTGGGCCTCGATGGCTTCCAGGAGCCGGCCGACATCCTCGACTGCGGCAACTCCGGCACCACGATGCGGCTGATGCTCGGCCTGCTGGCCGGGCGCAGCGATCGCCACTTCGTGCTCACCGGCGACAGTTCCCTGCGGCGGCGGCCGATGCGGCGGGTCAGTGGTCCGTTGGCGGAGATGGGCGCCACGATCAACGGCCGCGAGGGCGGCAACCTGGCGCCGCTGGCCATCGCCGGCCGCAGGCTGCACGGCGCCATGATCCGCACCCCGGTGGCTTCGGCCCAGGTGAAGAGCGCGATCCTGCTGGCGGCCCTCACCGCCGCAGGCCCCACCACCGTGATCGAGCCGGCCCTCTCCCGTGACCACAGCGAACGGATGCTGCGGGCCTTCGGCGCCGACCTCAGCGTCCAGGGGCCGGGCGGCACCGAAGTCACGGTCAGGCCGGGCCCGGGCCTGCGCGGCCAGCTGGTGACCGTGCCGGGCGACATCAGTTCAGCGGCCTTCTGGCTGGTGGCCGCCGCCATCACCCCGGGGGCGGATCTGACGGTGCGGAACGTGGGACTCAATCCCAGCCGCACCGGCATCCTCGAGGTGCTCGAGACGATGGGCGCCCGCCTGGAGATCCTGGATCGCCGCGATGTGGCCGGCGAGCCGGTGGGGGATCTGCGCGTCTGCCACGGCCCCCTGCAGGCCTTCTCGATCGACGGCGCCCTGATCCCCCGGCTGGTCGACGAAATCCCGGTGCTGGCGGTGGCGGCCTGCTGTGCTGAGGGGGTCAGCCACATCCGCGGCGCCGAGGAGCTGCGGGTCAAGGAGACCGACCGACTGGCGGTGATGGCCCGCCAGCTGGGGGCGATGGGAGCGCAGCTGCAGGAACACGCCGATGGCTTGACGATCGCCGGTGGGGTGCAGCTGCATGGCGCCAGCGTCAACAGCGAAACCGACCACCGGGTGGCGATGAGTCTGGCGGTGGCCTCCCTGGTGGCCCGGGGCGACACCTGGCTGCTCGATTCGGAGGCGGCGGCTGTGTCCTATCCGGGCTTCTGGGATGACCTGGAACGGCTGCGGGCCTGAGGCGGGCGAGGCGATGGCGGGCGGCCAGCTGGTCGAGAGCCGCTCCCAGGAGCTGGTGCCGCGGCTCAGCCGCGACGGCAGCTTCAGCCTGTACAGCCCGGAGTTCGGCGAGGGCTTCCACTGCGCCGATGGCGCCCTGAGTGAAGCCCGCCGGGTGTTCGTGGCGCCAGCCGAGCTGCAGCGCTTTGCCGCCGGCGGCACGCTGCGGGTGCTGGAGGTGGCCGTGGGCACGGGCACGAACACGGCGGCCCTGGTGCAGGCCTGCCAGGAACGGGGGCTGCGCCTGGACTGGTGGGGCCTGGAGCTGGATCCGCTGCCCCTGCGGTTGGCCCTGGGCGATGACGGTTTTCGCAGGCAGTGGCCTGGAGCGGTGCTGGGTCACCTGGAGAGCCTCTGCGGCGGCGAGCGGCTGCTCTGGGGGGATGGCCGCGTCCGTCTGCCCCAGCTGCTGGAGCGCCTGGCTGGTCGCTGTGATCTGGTGCTGCACGATGGCTTCTCGCCCCGCCACTGCCCCCAGCTCTGGTCGCTGGAGTTTCTGCGGGACCTGGCCGGCCTGCTGGCGCCGCGGGGGCGGCTGCTCACCTATTGCTCGGCGGCGGCGGTGCGCCGGAGCCTGCTGCTCTGCGAGCTGCAGCTGGCGGCGATCTCCAGCCCCGACCCAGCTAGGGCCTCGGCCCCACTGACCAGCTCGGCAACGGGTCTGACCACCCCGGCGAGCACGGATGCGAAAACCGACGGCAGATCGGAGGCGACAGAGGCTTGGCGAGCGGGCTCCCGTCAGGGTGTCTGGAGTGCCGGCACCGTCGCCAGCCCCTCGGCGCTGGTCCCCGGGCCAGTCCTGCGCCGCCTGAGCCCGATGGAGCTGGAGCACCTGGCCTGCCGGGCCGGCGAGCCCTACAGGGATCCGGGGCGCAACGGCACAGCCGCCGCCATTCTCGAGCGGCGCCTCCAGCAGCAGCGCCTCAGCGCGGCGGAATCCAGCGGGCAGTGGCAGCGCCGCTGGGGCCTGGCGCGCCGCCACGGGCCGCCACCGCAGCATGGGTCGCCACCGCAGCTCGGGCCGCCACCGCAGCTCGGCTCGCTGCCGCCGCAGCTCGGGCCGCTCCCACCCCAGGCCGAGTCGGACCGAACGTCCGCGGTTCGGCAAGCCGTTGGTCCTGGACCCGTTGATGCCGGATCCGAGCGTCCGGGACCGGCTGAGCGGGCCCGGTAGATTCCGCCCCAGCCGTGCCGCTCACCGATGCTCGCCGTTGCCATCCTGGCTGCCGGAAAGGGAACCCGGATGAAAAGCGATTGGCCGAAGGTGCTGGCCTCCCTGGCTGGCTCCACCCTGGTGGAGCGGGTGCTGGCCAGCTGTGAGCACCTCCAGCCCGAACGCCGGCTGCTGATCGTCGGCCATCAGTCCGACCGGGTCGCCAGCACGCTCTCGGGCCATGGCGGTCTGGAGTTCGTGCTGCAGCAGCCCCAGCTGGGCACGGGCCACGCCGTCCAGCAACTGCTGGAGCCGCTGCAGGACTTTGAAGGCCAGCTGCTGGTGCTCAACGGCGACGTGCCCCTGCTGCGCCCCGACACCCTCGGGCAGCTGCTGGAGCAGCACCGCCGCAGCGGCGCCGCCGTCACCCTGCTCAGTGCCCGCCTGGCCGATCCCAGCGGCTACGGCCGGGTGATCGCCGCTGATGACGGGGCCGTCAGCGCCATCGTCGAGCATCGCGACTGCTCAGAAGAGCAGCGCCGCAACAATCTCACCAATGCCGGCATCTACTGCTTCGACTGGCCGAAGCTGGCGGCGGTGCTGCCGCTGCTGGCCACCGACAACGACCAGGGGGAGCTCTATCTGACCGACACCGTCGCCCTGCTCAGCCCGGCAATGCATCTGGAGGTGGCCGATCCCCAGGAGATCATCGGCATCAACGACAGGCTGCAGCTGGCCGAGTGCGAGGCGGTGCTCCAACAGCGCCTGCGGCGCCACTGGATGGCTGAGGGGGTCACCTTCATCGACCCCCTCAGCTGCACCCTCAGCGAGGGCACCACCTTCGGCCGGGATGTGGTGGTCGAACCTCAGTGCCATTTCCGCGGTGACAACCAGATCGCCGCCGGTTGCCGCATCGGCCCGGGCAGCCTGATCGAGAACAGCCGCCTGGGTGAGGCGGTGCAGGTGCTCTTCTCGGTGCTGCGGGACGTGCAGGTGGAGCAGGACTGTGTCATCGGCCCCTATGCCCAGCTGAGGGCCGGGGCCCACCTCGGTGCCGACAGCCGCATCGGCAACTTCGTCGAAGTCAAGAACAGTCGCCTGGGGCAGGGGGTCAAGGCCAACCACCTCAGCTATCTGGGGGATGCCGATCTCGGCGATGGCGTCAATGTCGGCGCCGGCACGGTGACCGCCAACTACGACGGCGTGCGCAAGCACCGCACGGCGATCGGCGCCGGCAGCAAGACCGGCGCCAACTCCACCCTGGTGGCCCCGATCCACCTCGGTGACAAGGTCACGGTGGCGGCGGGCTCCACCCTCACCGAGGACGTGCCCGCCGGAGCCCTGGCCTTCGGTCGGGCCCGCCAGGTGGTCAAGGAAGGGCGGGGTTGAGGCTGGTTCCGGAGCCCCCCAGGCCGTCCCTGCGCGCACACCTTGTCCTGAGCGCCAACCCGCCTCCAGACACAACACAGGCCGGGACAACGCTCCAACGCCTGCGGCCCTGCTCTGACTCGGTACCTTCCGGGGGGCCCGGATCCATGCGGCCCAGGGCAACCCGCCTCTGCCCACCGTACCGATGCTGACAGCTTTACCGCTCTCCGTGAGGATGGACCGGGGGCATCCTCAGAGCCCCGGCCTCAGGGGCAGGCACCATGGCGGAACTGCCACAGCCCCAGGATCTGGCCGGCCTCGAAGAAGCGCTGATGCTCCACGGCCTGATGGAACTGGCGCTGTTCGGCCGAAGCCTTCCAGTTCGGGGCCTCCCAGTTCGGGGCCTCCCAGGCCGGGGCCTGGAAGGCCGGGGCCGGGCAGGGGCCCGGCGGACGCGAGCCGGCAGCACGGACGGCACCGGAGCTGGCGGCAGCCGGGCCGGAGCGCGGGGCGCTGTCCACCCCCAGACGCAGTCGGAACAGGGCCTCCTGGCCGTAGCGGGCGCGAAAGCCCTCCGCATCCAGCGGCAGCAGCGATTCGGCCTCCAGCCTCCCCGGCGCCAGAGCCAGTGACAGCCAGGCCAGGACCAGCAAGCTGCCGTGGCGGCGCCGGAACCCGTTCAAACCAGCGCCGCCTCCAGCAGCGGCAGCAGCTGCTCCAGGGCGATGCCGCGACTGGCCTTGAGCAACAGCAGATCCCCCGGCTTCAGCCAAGTGGCCAGGGGTTCAAGGGCCTGGGCGGGGGTGTCGACCCGCACCAGCCTGGCCAGACCAGCGCCGGCCTCCAGCATCGCCTGACCTTCCTCCCCGCTGGCCACGATCACCAGTCCATCCAGGCCCAGCTCCAGGGCCCGGGCGGCCACCTGACGATGCAGCGCCAGGCTGAGATCGCCGAGTTCGAGCATGGTGCCAAGCACGGCGTAGCGGCGGCGCGGCCCGTCGCCGGCACTGGAGGGGTCGGGCGAGGCCCCAGCCAGCAGCTCCAGGGACGCCAGCATCGCTTCCGGTGAGGCGTTGTAGGTCTCATCGAGCACCTCAACGCCGCCGATCTGCAGCCGACGACTGCGGCCCCCGGGCACCTCCACCTCCAGGGCGCTCAGCGCCTGCTGGGGCACCCCCAGCTCCCGGGCCACCGCCACGGCCAGCAGCAGGTTGCGGGCGTTGTGGCGACCATCCAGGGGCAGGGGGAGGACGCCGCCATCCTGCAGGCGCAGCCGGGGCTGGCGGCAGGCCGATCCCCTCGGGCCGCCGCCGGAGTCCGTGGACAGCACGGCCGGCTGCCGCGCAGCCGTGTCCGGGGCTTCATCCCCTTCCGCGTCGATCATGCCGACCAGATCGGCCGGCGGCAGGCACGGATCCCAGCCGTCCAGCTCATCCGCCAGACCGATCCGCAGCACCCTGCCGCTCCAGACGGCCGCCAGGGCCCGCTCCAGCAGGGGATCGCCGCCGGGAATCACGATCAGCCCATCGGACCGCAGGGCCGCGGTGATCTCGCACTTGGCCGTGGCGATCGCCTCACGGCTGCCGAGGCGGCCGATATGGGCGGTGCCGATGTTGGTGATCACCGCCAGATCAGGTTCAGCGCAGAGGCTGAGCCGCTCGATCTCGCCCAGGCCGCGCATGCCCATCTCCACCACCAGGGCGGCCGTGGACTGTTGGGCCTTGAGCAGGGTCAGGGGGACGCCGACGTCGTTGTTCTCATTGCCGCTGCTGGCCAGCACTGGCCCCAGGGACGCCAGGGCGGCACGAATCAACTCGCGGGTGGTGGTCTTGCCGGCCGAGCCGGTCACGGCGACCACCGGCGCCGACAGGCCCCGGCGCCAGAGACGGGCCAGCTGCTGATAGGCCAGCAGGGTGTCCGCCACGGGCCAGATCGGCCGGCTCAGGCGCTCGGCCAGGGCCTGCACCGCGGCGGGCTCGAGGCGATCCCGCTGGACCACGGCCGCCACCGCCCGCTCCAGGGCCGCCTCCAGAAAGCGGTGGCCGTCGAAGCGTTCCCCTACCAGCGGCACAAACAGGGCGCCATCCAGGTCAGAGCGGCTGTCGGTGCGGATCGTGCGGATCGGTGCGGCGAGGTCGGCGCCCGTGATCGGCCCCCAGGGCTCGCCCCAGAGCTCCAGCAGGAGATCAAAGCGCACAGCCATCACAGCCTGGAGATCGGATCGAGCAGGATCATGCCGGATCCGACCAGAGCCTTGCGGCCGAGGGGCCGTTGCTGGTCATCCACCAGCTCAAAGTGCTCATAGCCCAGCTGCTGAGCCCGTTCGCACCAGCGATCGGCCCACTGACTGCGGCTGGCCGCCGGCAGGTCGCCGTAGGCCGGGGCCAGGGTCAGCCGCAACAGCGAGAGGGCGGGCTCGGGATGGGCTGAGACAATCAGCTGCTCGGGATCGGCCTCGGCCAGCATCTGCAGCAGCGGATCCAGGGCGAGGGGCAGGGCCGCCGCCGGCTCCTCAGGCGGGACGGTCGCGGGCAGGGCACCCTTGCCGCTCTCAGGGGCGGTGGCCCCAGGCTCCGGGCTGGGGGGGCTGCCGTCCTCGCCGGGCAAAGCGGCCAGGGGCTGGGACGTCTGCCGTGGCTCGGCGGCAGCCAGGGGTTGTGGCACGGGGCGCTCGGGGCCGGGAGCGGCGGGTCCCTGCTGCCGCAGCCTGGGCTGCGTGAGCCTGGGCTCCCTGAGCCTCGGCTCCGCTGCTGCGGGTCCATGGGGCAGCCGGTTCCAGGCGATCCAGGGCAGGAGCAGCAGCAGAGCCAGCAGAAGTGGCCAGAACCATGCCTGCAGGGGGCCGGGCCAGAAGCCGGGGACCGAGAGATCCCCCTGGCGATTGCGGCGCCAGAGGGCCCGCAGCTGCAGGCCGAGGTCGGCGACCACGGCCCGCAGATCCCGGCCGAGCAGGCCCCAGGGATTCTCGTAGCTCTGGGGCAGGTTGGCCTGGGGGTCGGGCGGTTCAGCCCTCGCCACGGCGCAGCAGCTGGGCCAGGGGATTGCGGGGTCGGGGCTGGGGCTTGTTGGCGACACGGACCGCCTCGGCGGCCGCCACCGCCGCCTGCCGCTCCGCGGCGCTGTGCAGGCTCGGATCGGCCCCCTGACCCTGGGAGAAGCGCTCCACCTGCTCGGCATCGGGGCTGGGCATCTTCACGCCGCAGACATCGCGATACATGGCCTCGTATTCCCTGGCCGAGCGATCCCAGCTGTAGTCCTGGGACATCGCCCGAACCTGCAGCTCACGCCAGCTGTCGGCATGGCGATAGGCCTCCCAGGAACGCACGATCGTGGTGTAAAAGTCCACCGGTTCATAGCGATCGAAGCAAAAGCCGCTGCCCTTGTGGGCCCGGGGATCGTGGGGCGGCACCGTGTCGACCAGCCCGCCCACCTTGCGCACCACCGGAATCGAGCCATAGCGCATCGCCAGCAGCTGGCTGATGCCACAGGGCTCAAAGCGACTCGGCATCAGGAAGGCATCCGTGCCCGCATAGATCAGGCGGGACAGGGCGTCGTCGTAGGTGAGGAAGACGGCGAAGCGACCGGGATGGCGCGCTGCCAGCTGCCACAGGCCCGATTCATAGCCGCGATCCCCGGTACCCAACACCACGAACTGGCTGTCGGTGTAGGCCAGGACCCGGTCCGCCACCTGGAGCAACAGATCGACCCCCTTCTGATCGACCAGCCGGCTGACCATGCCCATCAGGTAGGTGTCGGGGTTGACCGTCAGACCCATGCGCTCCTGCAAAGCCCGTTTGTTCACGGCCTTGCCGCTGAGATCGTCGCTGCTGAAGGTGGCCGGCAGGGATGCATCGGTGGCGGGGTTCCAGTCCGCGGTGTCGATGCCATTGAGGATGCCGCGCAGCTTGCCGCTGATGTAATTGAGCAATCCCTCCAGCCGTTCGCCGTATTCCGCCGTGCGGATCTCGGCGGCATAGGTGGGCGAGACCGCATTGACGCCATCGGCGTAGAGCAGGGCTGCCGCCATCGTGTGATCGCCCTGCATGTACCAGGGGCACCAGGTCATGCGATCCAGCTTCCAGCGCCAGGGCCCCTGGTACTTGAGGTTGTGGATCGTGAAGACCGTGCTGATCTCCGGATCCTGATGCATCCAGACCGGGATCATGCCGGTATGCCAATCGTGGCAATGCAGCACCTGGGGCTTCCAGACATTCCAGGCGAACTCGGCCGCCGCACTGGCAAAGAAGGTGAAGCGCCAGTCCTCATCTTCACCGCCGTAGATGCGCTCCGGATCGAAAGCCGGATGGCCGACCAGGTAGAGGGGCAGGCCGTTACTGGGATGGCGCGTTTCGAAAATCGAAAAGTCGGTGCCCATCGTGTGGCCACACCACAGGGGCTCGGTGGGGATCTGCAGGCGGCTCCAGAGCTTGCCGTAGCCCGGCAGGATCAGGCGCACATCGTGACCGAGGGCGGCGAGGGCCGGGGGCAGGGATCCCACCACATCGCCCATTCCCCCCACCTTGATCATCGGGGCACATTCGGCCGCGGCGAACAGGATCCGCATCGGGGTTCTGGCGCCTTGCAGCGCTGTGGTCGGGCGGGCGCAACTCTACGGGTCACGTCAAAACCCCCCTTTCAGGGCAGCACGGTCACCGGCGTACCGATCCGCACCAGATCAAACAACTCCTTGACGTTTTCGTCAAAGAGCCGCACACAGCCATGGGATACGGCTCGGCCGACGCTGGCACGGTTGGGAGTGCCGTGGAAGCCGGCGATCACGCAGCCCTTCAGTTCGAGGTGCTCCACCCCGTTGAACCCCTTGCGGCCGCGGCAGTCGCGGTGGAAGCCGATCCAGCGGCTACCGAGGGGGTTGTCGGGGCCGGGCTGGATCTTGACGCCGGTGGCCGGATGTTCCCAGACCGGATTGGCGGTTTTCTCGATCACCTCGAACTGACCCACCGGTGTCTCCCAGCCCGGCATCCCCACCGCCACCGGAAAGCGACGCCGCTCGCGGCCGTTCTCCAGCACCATCAGCAGGCGGCGATGGCGATCCAGCACCAGCTGGCGCGGGGGCTCGTTGCGGACGGCCTCGTCGGGGCGGAGCGGGCCTCCGGTTCCGGCCGGAGCGGGAGTCCTCGGCTGCGGGCCAGGACTGGCGCTGGGCGTCAAGGGGCCGGGGCTGGCCGGGGCCGGCGCGGCCGGGAGTTCACCGGGCCACTGCAGCGGAACTGGCACCCGGGGCAGATCGGCCCCGGGCTGCGGCAGACGCAGGCTGGGGCCAAGGCCGTTGACGGCAGCGCTGGGGGGGGCCATGAACGACTGCGGCGGCACCAGGGGGGACACCAGGGCTGGCGGCAGCTCTGCGGCCCTGGTGGTCCCACCGTGGAACAACAGCGCCAGAGCGGCAACCGGGCCAGGCCAGCGGCGGCCGGCAGAGACGGGGGCGGGACTGGCGGTCACGGACCCGACATTGGCGGAATCGATACAGCGCACCCTAAACAGATGAACACCCAACCCACCCCAACCCAACCCAACGGAAGCCGACTCGCGTCGGCAAGCTGTTTCAGGCACTGAGTTCATGCCACCTGATCACAGCAGCAGCGGATGGGGCAGCAGTTGTTCAGACGGCTGCCGTTCTGACGGCTGTTGTTCGGGCAATGGTTTGTCGAGCCATGGTTTGTCGAAGCAACCTCTCTTTGAGGCAACCGGTCTTCAGGGAAGCCGGATTTCAGGGAAGCCGGTGATCAGGGAAGCCAGTGATCAGGGAAGCCGGTGATCAGGGAAGCCATGGCGACGCCGAGAAGTCCGGATCGCGCTTTTCCAGGAAGGCGTTGCGGCCTTCCTGACCTTCGGCGGTCCGGTAAAAGAGGTGAGTGGCCTGGCCCGCCAGCTCCTGCAGGCCCGCCAGCCCGTCGGTCTCGGCGTTGAAGGCCGCCTTGAGACACCGGATCGCCGTGGGGCTGTGGCTCAGCACCTCCCGAGCCCAGGTCACCCCCTCGGCCTCCAGCTGCTCCAGCGGCACGACCCGGTTGACCAGGCCCATGGCGAGCGCCTCCTGGGCGCTGTAGCGACGACAGAGGAACCAGATCTCCCGGGCCTTGCGCTGGCCCACCACCCGGGCCAGATAGCCGGCGCCGAAGCCGCCGTCGAAACTGCCGACCCGGGGTCCGGTCTGGCCGAAGACGGCGTTCTCCGCCGCCAGGCTGAGATCACACAGCAGGTGCAGCACCTGGCCGCCGCCGATGGCGTAGCCCGCCACCAGGGCGATCACCACCTTGGGCAGGCTGCGGATCAGGCGCTGCAGGTCGAGCACATTGAGCCGCGGCAATCCGTCCTCATCGACGTAGCCGCCGTCGCCGCGCACGCTCTGGTCGCCGCCGGCACAGAAGGCCCAGGCCCCGTCAGCCGCCGGGCCTGCGCCGGTGAACAGCACCACGCCGATCGTCGTGTCATCGCGCACCCTGGAGAAGGCGTCGCAGAGTTCCTGGACCGTTCGCGGCCGAAAGGCGTTGCGCTTTTCCGGGCGATTGATCGTGATGCGGGCGATGCCCTCGTCGCTGCGCTCGAAGCGGATGTCCTGGTAGTGACCCACGCTCTGCCAGTCCACCGCGGCGCTCGGCGCTCGGCTCTCTCCGGAGCTGGCGCTGGCAGGGGAACTGGCGCTGGTGGAGGTCATGGAAGCGGGAGCTGCCGGCAAGCCATTGTGCGCAGGCGGGTTCTCAGAGCGGCATCGGCGCGGCGATCCGTGCGCAGCTCCAGCAGGGCCATCGGTTGGCGCAGGGCCCAGGCCAGGGCTGCCGCCAGTTGCTGGGGCCGCTCGACGCGGCGGCCCGCCACGCCATAGGCGGCGGCCAGATCCAGCTGCTCAACGGCCTGGGGCATGGCAAAAAGCCGTTCGAAATCCATGGCCACCGGCGGCTGGATGCGGATCGGCAACTGTTCAAAGATGCCGCCGCCCCCGTTCTCGATCAGCACCACGGTCAGCCGTCCTCGCAGCTGGCGCTGCCACAGCCAGCCATTGGCATCGTGAAGCAGGGCCAGATCCCCACTGATCAATACCAGCTGCCCATGGGCCTCGGCCAGCCCACAGGCCATCGACAGGGTGCCATCGATGCCGGAGGCCCCGCGAAACCCGTGGATCCGTCGCGGCGGCGCCGCCGGATCGGCAAAGCTCTCCCAATCGCGGACCGGACTGCTGCTGGCCAGCATCAGGGCCAGGTGGGGCGGCAACAGGCGGCTGAGGCTGCGGGCCAGCCAGACCTCCCCCAGCCGCTCCGGGACCTGGAGCTGCTGATCGAGCAGACCCTGCACGGTCGCATCGGCGCGGCACCAGCGCCGTCGCAGGGCCAGGCAGGCAGGGGCGGGTTCCGCGGCTGCGGCGCCATCGTCCAGGCCGGGCAGGGTCGCCAGCCAGTGCTCCAGGCCAGCGCTCGACTGCCGCAGCGGCGGCACCGTGCCCAGGGGATCCAGGCGCCGGGAATCCCCCTGACTCACCAGCACCTGATCGCCGCCCAGGGCCTGCAACCACTGCTGCAGGCGCCGGCTGGCCGGCAGGGAACCCAGCCGCAGCACCTGGTCCACCGCCAGCTCCGCCGGCGGGGCGGCCAGGATCAGGTCATAGGCGCCCACCAGCGGCAGATCCTCCAGGCCGCGCAGACCGGAGAGCGGATCCGCCAGCAGCGGCCAGCCACTGCGCCGCAGCCAGAGGCGCAGGGCCTCCAGATAGCGGGGCCAGTCGAGCGGATCGCCCCGCCAGGGACCCGCCACCACCACCCCGGGCCGATCGGGATCCAGCACCGCCGGCCCCTGCGCCGCCATCGGCTCGGCGCGGCAGCGGAGCGGAGCGGGCAGCAGCGGACCCTGGGCCAGAAGCTCGGGCGCGTCATCCAGGGCCAGGGCTGCGAGCCCTGCGGCGGCGATGTGGAGCGGCTCCTCGAAGGGCAGGTTGAGATGGACCGCTCCGGCAATGGCCCCGAGGCCATCGCCGCGGGCTGCCGCCATCGCCCGGGCGGCCATCGCCTGGAGCTCGGAGCTGCTCATCGTCGCCAGTCCGGCGCCGGCGCCCAGGCCGACCCAGCGGCAACAGACCGCAAGAAATTGCTCCTGGGGCACGGATTGGTTGGCCCCACAGTTCTTGAGCCGTGCCGGCCGATCGGCGCTGAGCAACAGCAGCGGCACGGTGCCGAGATCCGCTTCCACCGCCGCCGGTAGCAGCTGGGCCACCGCCGTTCCGGAGGTGGTGATCACCGCCGCCGGCTGGCCCGTCGCCTTGCCGTGTCCCAGGGCGAAGAAGGCGGCGGAGCGCTCATCAATCGCTGTCAGCAAGCGCAGACCCCGGGGTTCCAGCAGGGCGGCGGCCTGGGCGAGGGGCGCGGAGCGGCTGCCGGGGCACAGCACCGCCAGCTCCACACCTCGGCGGAGCAGGTCGCTCAGCAGCGCCAGGGCCGCTCTGACGTTCGCGGCCGCCGGATCGGCCGCCGCGGAGCAAGGTGACGGTGACTTGGATTCGCTCAGGGGCACCGGCAGGGAACCTTGGCTGTACAGGATGGAGGGATCATCCCTGCTCCGGCTGCCGCCGGTGCTGCCCCCCAGCCCATGTCCGAACAGTCGCCAGCTCCCGCGCCGGTCCGTCCCGCTGTCTCTGCGCCCGGAAGCGCTGGGGAGCCCAACGGAGTCATGGGCCAGCTGAGGTCGGTGGTCCTGTGGTTGCTGCTGGCCCTGCTGCTGCGCTGGGTCGTGGTCGAACCGCGCTGGATCCCCTCCGGCTCGATGCTGCCCACCCTGCAGCTGCAGGACCGGATCCTGGTCGAGAAGCTGCGGCCCAGGTTCGGACAGCCCCTGAGCCGCGGCACGATCGTGGTCTTCCATCCGCCGGCGGCTTTGCAGGCCGCCGGCTACGACCCCGCCGCCGCCTTGATCAAGCGCGTGGTGGCGGTGGCCGGCGACCGGATCGCCGTCCGTGACGGCCAGCTGCAACGCAACGACCGTCCCGTGCCGGAGGCATGGCGGCGGGAGCCGATGGACTACGTGCTGGCTCCCCTGACTGTGCCGCCGGGTCACGTGCTTGTGCTGGGCGACAATCGCAATGCCAGTCTCGATTCCCATCTCTGGGGCCCGCTGCCTGTGGAGGATGTGATCGGAACGGCCATCTGGCGTTACTGGCCCCTGGAGCGTTTCGGTCCAATTCGGTTCTCCACCAACAAGCCCACGGAGGTGTCCTGAGCAGCTGGGTTAAGGTTTGGCCGTGTCGCTAGGCACACCCGTCGACATGCTCGGGAGATCCACATGTTCAACCCGGAGTTCCTGACCAGCGACAACGAGGCGATCAGCGGTAACTCGCTGATCCAGTATCTGCAGGATCAATCGCCCGATGTGCTGCAGCGGGTGGCCCGCTCCGCCAGCGGCGACATTCAGGACATTATCCGCCACAACGTGCAGGGGCTGCTCGGCATGCTTCCCGGCGAACAGTTCGAGGTCAAGATTCAGGCCAGCCGTGACAGTCTGGCCGGCCTGCTGGCCTCGGCGATGATGACTGGCTATTTCCTGCGCCAGATGGAACAGCGCATGGAGTTGGAAACCACTCTGCTCGGCAGCGGCGGTCTCGGCGGTGACGCCATCGACGATCCCGGCGAACTGCGCCTCTGAGCTGCTGTCGACGGGAGTTCAGAGGCCCAGTTCGCCAGCCAGGGTTGTCCGTTCGAGCCAGGCAGAGAGCGCTCCGGAGCAGGCCGAATCCAGCCGGAGTCCCGATGGCCCGCTTCGAGGAGTCCAGGAGCCACGCGCACCACAGCAGCAGCCACTGCCCACCGCAGCGGGATCCCGATTGCGCCTTGGGCTCTGCGGGTTGATCGCGATCATCAAGGGCGCCCTGAGTCACCCGGACCCCGATCCGGCTGTCTCGAATGGCTGTGCTCGCCAACGCCGCATGCACTTGCTGCGGCAGGGGTGGCCCATGGGTTCCCCTGTCCGGGCCGCAAGCCTCAGCAGCTCACTCGCCGCCCAGGTCCCTGGCCCGCGGCCCAGCCGCAGGCTGCGGCGGCGGGCGATGCCCGGCGGCGATTGGCGCGGCCGGCACCAGCCCCAGGCGCAACAGGGTCCGATCAATGCCGGCCAGAAACGCCCAGTTCCCCTCACTGGGGGCCCAGGGCCTGGCCTCCAGTTCGGCAGCCAGGGCCTCCAGCTGGGTGGCGCAGCAGGCCACCGGTGCCTCGTAGTGGGCGGGAATCAGCCAGGCCAGATCCGGCAGGCCGGCCAGCTGACGCAGCCAGGCCAGCAGCGCCGGCCTGGCCCGGGGAAACACCAGACGCTCCAGCACCGCGGCCACCTGAATGCGGGGCGGCCCTGGCGGCAGCAACGTCTCCGCAGCCTCCTGCCAGTCGCTGCGCCAGCGGAAGGGATAGAGGCCGAAGTGGGCGCGGCTCTGGCGGCAGCCGGGCGCCAGGCTGCTGCCCAGCATCTCCAGGGGGGAGGCCACATCCAGGGGGGCGGGGCGCAGGTAGTTGGCGAACAGAACCAGCCGCTGCCAGCCGCGGCGGCGGCGATCCGCGCTGTCGATCAGCGGTTCATCCCCCCGGTCGCGGGCATGGAACAGCAAGGGGGTCGGATCGGCCTCAAACAGGAGCGGCGGCTCGGGGGAGATCGCCACCAGGGCATCGGTGAGCAACAGGGCGCCTGTGGCCTGGTCCAAGCAGGCATATTCCAGGAAGGTGCCCAGGCCCAGGTTCAGCGGTCCCAGGGGCAGCCAGGTCAGCTGATCGGCATGGGGCAGACCATCGCTGCCCAGCACCCTGGTGCGGCCGGCCGGAAAACCCAGCAGACGCGGCGGCAGGGACACCGGGAAGCTCCACTGGTGCGGCGTGATCCAGACCTCGGCCTCGGGAAAGGCCCGGGCCATCGCCGGCACCGGCAGCTTGTGCTCCAGACCCGAGGCCGTCGGCAGCACGATCGTGCGCACCGGACCATGCCGGGCCTCCAGCCGCTGCAACTGGGAGCGCACCTCGCCAGTGACGGCCACCGGGGCGTAGAGCATCAGGCCATCGGCCACCTTGACCACGGTCATGCGGATCGGCACCGCCACGTACCAGACGCCCTGCAGCTGCTCGAAACTCCAGATTCTTCCGGGCAGCAGCTCCCGCACCAGCGTGCGGCGATGCCCGTAGGGATAGAGGGGCAGCAGCGGCCACCAGGGCCAGCGCTGGTCGTGGGACAGGGAGTCCACGCTCATGACCCCAGCCCACCAACCACACGGCCCACAGGTTATGGCCCGGCATCGGCCCGCATCGGCGACCGGACGCCCGCAGCCATGGCGCCGGCCGGGGGCGTGCCCGGGCCGGGGGGCTGAAAGCCATTCCCTAGCGTTGCTGGTGCCCGCCTGGCCCCTGCAGTTGCCCGCAAGACCTCCAGTGGATGCGCCGAGGCAGTCCCGATCGACCGCGGTCTGGATTCCTGCCGAAGGCTCGGGCCTGACCACCTTCCTGCGGGTGCTGGGGCCCGGCTATCTGGTGGCGGTCGGTTACATGGATCCGGGCAATTGGGCCACCGATCTGGCCGCCGGTTCGAGCTATGGCTACCAGCTGCTCTGGGTGGTCGCCGTCTCCAGCCTGATGGCGATGCTGCTGCAGTCTCTCTGTTGCCGTCTGGGCATCGCCTCCGGTCTCGATCTGGCCCAGGCCTGCGCCCAGGTGCTGCCTGAGCCGCTGCGGCTGCCCCTGTGGCTGCTGGCCGAGCTGGCGATCGTCGCCTGCGACATCGCCGAGTTGGTGGGCAGTGCCATCGCCCTGCATCTGCTGCTGGGGCTGCCCCTGCCCTGGGGCGTGGCCCTGACGGCCTTTGACACCCTGCTGCTGCTGCTCCTGCAGCAGTGGGGCGTCCGGCGGCTGGAGGCGGTGGTGATCGCCATGGTGGCTCTGATCGGCGCCTGCTTCGCGGTGGAATTGATGTTGCTGCAGCCTCCCTGGGACCAGGTGGCTCAGGGATTCATCCCCCAGCTCAGCGATTTCGGCGAAGGCCGCAGGCTGTTCCTGGCGGCGGGGATCCTGGGTGCCACCGTGATGCCCCATAACCTCTACCTCCATTCCGCCCTGGTGAAGTCGCGCCAGTGGGAGGGGGGGCAGCGGGCCCGCCATCAGGCCCTGTGGTTCAGCACCGTGGACACCCTGGTGGCCCTGGCCCTGGCCTTCGTGGTCAATGCGGCGATCCTGGTGCTGGCCGGCGGCAGTTTCTATCAGAGGGGCGGGGAACCCGTCTCCGATCTGAGCCAGGCCTACCACCTGCTCACCCCTATCCTGGGAACCTCGGTGGCCAGCCTGCTGTTCGGCGTCGCCCTGCTGGCCGCCGGCCAGAGCTCCACACTCACGGCCACCCTGGCGGGCCAGGTGGTGATGGAGGGCTTCCTGAAGATCCGGCTGCCGCCCTGGCAGCGGCGACTGATGACCCGCTGCCTGGCCCTGATCCCGGCGATGGTCACCGTGATCCTGCTGGGGGACCAGGGGATCAATCAGTTGCTGGTGCTGAGCCAGGTGCTCCTCAGCCTGCAGCTGCCCTTCGCCGCGATCCCGCTGGTCTGGCTGTGCGGTCGACCGGCGCTGATGGGGGATCTGGTGGCACCTGCCTGGCTGCAGCTGCTCGGCTGGTGCTGCGCCGCCGTGATTGTGCTCATCAACGCCGGCCTGCTGATCTCGACTGGAGCGGCCTGGTTGCACGGCTGAACAACAAGTTGAGCCCGGCAACGCCAGCCAGTCCAGGCCAGCCCTGTCACGCCGCCGGATCGCGCCTGGCTCCGGCGGCGACGCCCCTCGCTGCCTTTTCGCCTGCGCTCATCCTGGTGAGCATGAAAAAGCCCCCTCAACTGAGGGGGCCTGGGGACTGGATCGAATCGGAACCCGGCGGCGAAGGGTCAGCTGAGGTCCGGAAGATGCCGTGGAGTTGACTCAGCTCAGCATTCAGCCGATCGCCGGGGCACCGAGGGCCACGGGCATGGTGCTGACGCTGGCCAGATCGAGCGGGAAGTTGTGAGCATTGCGTTCGTGCATCACTTCCATGCCGAGGTTGGCGCGGTTGATCAGATCGGCCCAGGTGGGCAGCACCCTGCCCTGGGCATCGAGGATCGACTGGTTGAAGTTGAAGCCGTTGAGGTTGAAGGCCATGGTGCTGATGCCCATGGAGGTGAACCAGATGCCCACCACCGGCCAGGCGGCCAGGAAGAAGTGCAGGCTGCGGCTGTTGTTGAAGGAGGCGTACTGGAAGATCAGGCGACCGAAGTAACCGTGGGCGGCCACGATGTTGTACGTCTCCTCTTCTTGACCGAACTTGTAGCCATAGTTCTGACTCTCGCTTTCGGTGGTCTCACGCACCAGCGAGGAGGTCACCAGCGAGCCGTGCATGGCGGAGAACAGGCTGCCGCCGAACACACCGGCCACCCCCAGCATGTGGAAGGGGTGCATCAGGATGTTGTGCTCGGCCTGGAACACCAGCATGAAGTTGAAGGTGCCGGAGATACCGAGCGGCATGCCATCGGAGAAGGAGCCCTGACCGAAGGGATAGATCAGGAAAACGGCGAAGGCGGCGGACAGGGGGGCGCTGTAGGCCACACAGATCCAGGGGCGCATGCCGAGTCGGTAGGAGAGCTCCCACTGGCGGCCCATGTAGGCGGAAATACCGATCAGGAAGTGGAAGACAACCAGCTGATAGGGGCCACCGTTGTACAGCCACTCGTCGAGGCTGGCGGCGTCCCAGATCGGATAGAAGTGCAGGCCGATGGCATTGCTGGAAGGAATGACAGCGCCGGAGATGATGTTGTTGCCGTACATCAGGCTGCCGGCCACAGGCTCACGGATGCCGTCGATGTCGACGGGGGGAGCGGCGATGAAGGCGACGATGAAGCAGATGGTGGCCGCCAGGAGGCAGGGGATCATCAGCACACCGAACCAACCGATGTAGATGCGGTTGTTGGTGGACGAGACCCACTGGCAGAAGCGTTCCCAGCTTCCGGCGCGGCCGCTGCGAATGGCAGTGGTCATGGGAAAAGAACGGGGTTGATACGTTGAGGTAGCTCCACGGCCTGGTCAACCGTTTCGGGCTGTCCGTGAACGGCTGTTCCCTGCGGATCAGCCGTGGAAGTCAGGCTTAGGGACAGCTGTTCAGCGGGCCCGGATGCCAACACCATGCCATGGATGTATCAATGCTAAGTCGAAGCTGTGGCGGTGCATCACTCGAACGCCGCTCATTGCCAATCGACAACTATTTTCATGAAGTTGTTTAAAGCAACGGCCGCAGCTCGCGGCTGCGCCACGCCTTCCCCTCCCCGACCCCGCTGAGGCTGGGGTGAGCGGGGGCGTTCGATCCGCCCAGGGGCACCTGGCGCTGAGCTCAGGCCGGCGCCGCCTGCTGCTGCAGCCACTGCCGACCCTGGTGGACAAAGCCGTTCCAGTCGAGCTTTTCGCTCTCGCCAGCTGCGGCCACCAGCAGGGTCGCCCGGCGACGGATCTGTTCGAGATCGGGTTCACTCACCCCGCAGGATTCGGCCAGCACGTCGGCCATCGCTCGCCCCACCACCCGGGTCAGGTAGGCCGCGCTGAGGGCCTGCACCGCCCCCGCCACCAGCCAGGTGGCCCCGTGCAGCTTCAGCACCGCCATCAGGGCCTGACTGCTCCATTCGACCAGACCGAGGCCGAGGGCGGCGCGGCTCAGCTCCGTGGCGGCGGCGCGCAGGTGCTCCAGGCTCCAGGGACAGTCCCAGATCCGGGCCATCTCCTGCAGCATCAGCCCATTGGCAATGGCCAGCACCAGCAGATCGACGCTGGGCAGCGGTGAGGCGACCACGCCGGCCGCCACGATCCACTGGGTTCGCTGCTGCAGCCCCTGCCACTGGCGCCGCCGCACCAGCTCCAGATCAGCCTGCCAGCGGCCATGCAGCTGCTCAAACGTGCGCAGAGCCGTGGCGTTGCGCAGCCCCTGACCCCGCCGTGCCAGCCACAGGACCAGGGGTTCAAGGGCCAGAGCCAGGTTCTGTTCAGTGCCATTCCAGAGCAGCACCCGTTCGGGATCCAGGGCCGACCACTGACTGGTCAGCTCCGCCAGCAGATCGGCCTGCTCCAGGGGCAGCGGCGCCTGGACCAGCAACCAGATCGGTTGGCTGGAGTCCTGGGATGGGCCGCTGGGACGGGACTGCAACCAGAGCAGCTCGGCGGCGCTCAGCGGCAGATGCAGGTGAAACACCAGGCCATCAGCCCGCTCCAGGGCCAGGGGCCAGCGCCAGTCCGAGCTCCTGCTCGGCAGCGGTTCGCCCCAGTGAAGGCAGAGATGCCGCTGGCCGCGCAGGGCCTCGGCGAAGCGGGGTTGCAGTTCGGCGGCGGGCAGACGGCAACCCGCGAGGGCGATGGCCAGCTCCTGACGTTCCAGAGCGGCGCGCAGGGCCGCCAGCTCGCCGCGGCGGCACTGCTGGCCCGGCCCGGCATCGGGATCCAGCCGTTCGAACTGGGCGATCACGCCATTGCAGCGGGCGATCCAGCCATTGATGTCCAGCGGCGGCGCCGGCCGCGGCCGGCGCC
>JBAPUA010000186.1:0-6093 GCA_049282435.1 Cyanobium sp.
GCTGTCCGCCATCATCGGGGCCCGGACGACCGCCCTGGCCGCCCCCCCAGCCGCCGGCGGATCCCCTCCCCAGCAGCTGCCAATCACGGCCCGCGCCTGTCTGGACGCGCCCCAGCCGGCCCGGCCGGTCTGCATCGCGCTGGAGGTGCCCCGCAGCGACCGGCAGTACGCCATGGGCTTGCAGCGCCGCCCTCCCCTGTCGCCACTGCACGGGATGTGGTTCGGCTATGAACCGCCGGCAGTTGCCCGCTTCTGGATGCATCAGACCCCCGAACCGCTGGACATGCTGTTCTTGCGGGCTGGGCGGGTGATCCAGGTCGTGGCGCCGGCGGCCCCCTGCATGCGCCTGCCGTGCCGCAGCTATGGCCCCGACGCAGCGGTCGATGGGGTGCTGGAGATCGGCGCCGGTCAGGCGGCGTCGCTGGGCATCGGTGTCGGCACGGCGATCCGCATCGAATCGCTCAGCCCTGCGTTCAGCCCTTCTGGCCGCTGAGCACCAGCACCGGATTGAGCGGCGCCAGGCGGGTGCCATCCGCCAGGGGCGCGCCGCGCCAGGCTTGATGCTGGGACACGCTGACCGCCAGTCCGGCGGCCTCCAGGCGGGGCCGCAGCTCGGCCAGGGCCTCGACGGTGGCCAGGGGGATCACCACCAGTCCCCCCGGCCGCAATCGCGCCAGCACCGTCGCCAGCAGGGCCGTCCGCTCCCGGCCACCGCCGCCGAGCAGCACCCGATCCGGATCCGGCAGGGCCGCCAGGGCCTCCGGGGCGGATCCTTCCACCACCCCGGCCGGCCGCACCCCCAGTCGCTGGGCATTGGCCTGGATCAGGGCGGCGGCGCCGGCGCGGCGTTCCACCGCCCACAGGGCCAGGCCCGGCCTCAACCGCAGGGCCTCCAGCCCGACGGAGCCGACGCCGGCGCCCACATCCCAGAGCACGCCGGCGGCGGGCAGCTCCAGATCCGCCAGCAGCTGGATGCGCACCTCCCGCTTGGTCATCAGGCCGGGCTGATCGGCGTGCTGCAGCCAGATCCCATCGGCGATGCCGAACAGGGGCAAGTCCGTGGAGGCCGGGGGGGCGGCTGCCTCTGCCACCAGCAGCACCAGATGCAGGGGATCGAGATCGGCGGGCAACGGATCAGCCGGGGCCAGCTGCGTCATCCGCTCGTCGGCATGACCCAGCCGCTCGCCCAGCCAGACCCCATAGGCGGCCTCGAGGCCGGAGGCGCGCAGCGTCAACCGCACGGCCTGCGCCCCGCCGCGCTGGGGATCGGTGAGCACCGCCAGGGCGGCGGGGCGCTTCTGCAGGGCCGCCGCCAGGGGCTCGGGATCGCGGCCATGCAGGCTGACCCAGCTGGCGTCCTGCCAGTGCCGGCCGATGCGGGCAAAGGCCAGCTGCAGGCAGGAGGGAGCCGGGTGGAAGCGCAGCTGTTCGGGCGGGAACGCCTGCAGCAACAGCCGGCCGATGCCGAACCAGAGGGGATCGCCGCTGGCCAGCAGCACCACCCGCTGGCCGCTGGCCAGGGCCTCGCCGAGCGGCCCGAAGATGCGCTCGGGTTTGTCGCTGGCCAGAAGCTCGGGGCAGGGGCTCCCCGCAGGCACCCGGCCGGCCGCCTGCTCGGCCTGCCACCAGGGGGGCAGCTCCGGCAGCAGCCGCGACGGGGCCACCACCAGGAGGGCGTCGCGCAGCAGGGACAGGCTGGCGGCGGACAGGCCCACCAGGCCGCCGGCGTCGGTGCCGATCACCGCCAGCACCCCGGCCTCACTCACTGCCACCGTGCTGCCCAGGGTGCCTCTCGCCATTGCCACCATGATGCCCATCCCATGATGCCCATCCAGGGATGGGCATCATGGGATGTCGATCCAGGGTTCCGGGCCCCCCACTGCGCTGTTCCGGCCACGGATGTTGCTGGAGGACGGGACCGGGATCGGTTCTCCATTGGGCCGGTGAAGCGCCTGGGGAGCCGGGTGCGCACCGGCCCGGAAATGGGGGTCCATGCCCCGCGTTTGGCCTCAGGGCTGGTGGAGGCGGTGAAACGCCTCCAGGTGCGCCACACCACGCCGGTGGATCTCGCTGGCGTATGTGGTCCAGACGCCCTGGCCCCAGTAGCGGAAGCAACTGGTTTCCAGCAGCAGCAGGTGGAGCAGCGCTTGCTGATAGGGCTGGGTCTGGGTCACAGCGGGATCCGCAGCCACCAGGGGGTCAAACAGCTGGTGAAACTGGGCGCTGAGGCTGTTCATCGGTTCGAGAATATTGGCGTAGCCCTCCACCCAACTGAGGTTGTTGGTCCAGGAGGCGCCGGCCATCGAAAACGGGGGATCGCTGGCCTTGAGGTCGGCGATGGCCGCGTCCACGGATTCAGGGGTGGGATCGCTGCCGACCTGTTGCCACAGTTTCTGCTGGTGTACCGCCTGAATCATGGGGTAATCCGCTGCTTGGAGACCGGCGGCTGCCACTAACTCCAGATATTCCGTGCCATTGATGGCTACCGTGCCCGTTCGGCCGCCGCCCTCGCGGGCGATGCGCTGATGGGCCTGGATGAAGGCCGGCGGGAATTCATTCATCATCACGCCGCCATTTTCCCCGTCGGCGATCTGAGCAACGATTGCTGGAATCGTTCGATCTGCCAGCGCTTGTCTGCCAAGCCCCAGGGCTTCGTAGTAAGGCTGCATCTGACCCACCAGCTTGGTGTCGGAGCCCTGGGTTTTGATCAAGGTGGTGATGGTGGCCGTTTCCCCCCTGGAGTTGCGAGCCACCAGTTGGTTGGGAATCACCTTCTGATCCTGGCGCAGGCTGGTGCCATCGAGATTCTCCACGCTGTGTTCCTGCACCAGCAGCCAGCGGTAGCCACACTCCCTGAGCGCCTTCACGAACTCATAGAGCGTGTCGGGGTGGTTGGGAAGATGCATTTCCGGTGGTGAGAATCCCTTGACCCGCTGCAGGGCCTCAGGGCCAAACAGGGCCGCGAAATGATGCTGCCAGGCCAGAATCTGCAGCTTCAGATCCGGGATTGGCGTGGAGGGTGCCACGGCATGGCTCCAGAAGGTGCCGAGCCACTCCACATGGGGTTGAAGCGAGGGATCGCAGGCGAGGCGTCTGAGGGCATCGAGAATGTCGCCTCTGCCCATCTGCTCGAAGCCCCAGAGCAAATTGCCGGAATAATCCAGCATGATGCGAGGGTTGCAGCCCTCGCTAATCAGTTGCGGAATGATCTCAGCCAGGCGCCGATAGCAGTGCGCAAAAGGTTCGGCATTGTGGTTGTCGCCCTCGCCGGGATGCTCAACCATGTATTGCAGATGGGAGATCAGCTCGCCATTCACCCCGGCAGGAATCGTCGGCTGATGCATGTGGAGCGCGCAGGCAAAGGTCGACTGGATCTGCTCCAGATCGAGATCGGTCTGTGCCGGAACCCCAGGCCTGTCCTGCTGCACCAGGGCCAGGATCTCGGCTTCGTGGCCAGCGATCGGCGGCAGGGCTTGGTTGTTCATCAGCTTGGTGGGGCGCAACGCCATTGAACGTCGCCGCCGCCGTGATCCGACACGGCCGCTGAGGGTCGATTCGGCTCGGCAAGCCCCGAATCGGCTCAGCGCTGGCCAAATCGCCGCAGATTCCACGGCCGAAGCGGCTGGCCATGCGCAGCTCGTTGGCCAGCAGGCTGGTGATCAGGGTCCGTGGCGGTCAGTGTCCGTGGCAGTCAGTGTCTATGGCAGTCAGTGTCTATGGCGGTCAGCGTCTGAGCTGATCAGTGTCCAATCCGGAACGCCTGCTTGCAGAGCCAGCCAGGCGATGCTGAGCAAGACGGCGCTGAGCAAGACGGCGGAATCACAGTCCGCCCACGATCAGCTGCTGAGCTGCCGGCAACTGCCAAGGTGGCGATCGGCCCTCGGGGCTTCATCGTCCAGGATCGACTTTGACCGTCAGTTGTCCGTTCCCTGCAGGTGAGCTTCGATCCCCCCGGTCCCGCCGCCCTGCCCCGGCAGCCCCAGCCCCAGTTCCAGCAGCGCCTGCCCTGGTGGGGGCCCGATCTGCAGACCCTGAGAGACACCCTCCGTCCCCAGTGGCTGCCTGAGGATTGCTCCGGCTCGATCACGATCGAGCTCGGCGGCGGCGAAGCGCTGCTGGCTCGCTACGGCGGCGCTTCAGGACCGCCGGTGGCGGGCCTGGTGGTGATCGTCCCCGGGCTGGGGGGCTGCAGCGAGGGCCGGGGTGCCCGGCGTCTGGCCGACCATCTCGTCGGGGCCGGCTTTGCCGTGCTGCGCCTCAACATGCGCGGAGCCGGTGCCGGTCGCCCCCTGGCCTCCGGCACCTATGCAGCCCTCTGCAACCGCGATCTGCTGCCGGCCCTGGCCCTGGCCCGCCAGCTGGCCGATCAGCTGGCGGGCCAGGCCGGCTCGCCCGGGCGCTCCGTTCCCCTGTTCGGCGTCGGCCTGTCCCTGGGCGGCACGATGCTGCTCAATGGGCTGCTGGCGGGGCCGGCGGCAGCGCCTCTGCTCGATGGCCTGGTCTGCGTCAGCAGTCCCCTCGATCTGAATCCCTGCAGCGAGCAATTCGATCAACCGCGCAATCGCATCTACCGCCGCTGGGTGCTGCGGCGGCTGCGGCAGCTGACCTTGGCCGATCCTTGGGGTGTTCTGCCGGCGGAGCGCAGGGCCCTGACCGGGGCGGCCCGGGTGCGGACCCTGCGCAGCTTCGATGCGCGCATCACGGCGCCGCGCTGGGGATTTGGCTCCGTTGAGGCCTACTACGAGGCCGCCAGTCCGCTGCAGCCGCTGCTGGCGGCGGTTGGGGCTGGGGTCGCCATGCCGCCGATCCTGCTGATCCATGCCGCTGACGATCCCTGGGTGCCTGTGGCGGCCACCCGCCGACTGGCGGCAGCAGCCGAGCGGCACGGTTGCGCCTGGCTGGAGGCCTTGATCCCCGCCCACGGCGGCCACAACGGCTTCCACAGCCGCGAAGTGGGTGGGCGCTCGGCCAGCTGGGCGGATCGGCAGACGGCGGATTGGCTGAGGCGGAAACGGCTGAACTCGGATGGGCCGGGTTGAACCCCGACGGAACCCAGCCTGGGAGGGCCAACGGCTGGAGGACAGGCTGCAATCGAGCCGGGTGCGACCGAACCGGGTGGGCGAAGCAGGCTCGGGACCACGGCCAATCGGGATAGGGCTGCCCCGATCGTGAGATGGGTCTCAGGAGCCGGTGGCAGCGAACCCCTGGGTTGGCCAGGCCTCCCGAGGGCTTGCTGATCGCCGAGCGGAGCTGGGAGTTGTGGAACACAGGCCCCAGGATCTGCCAGCTGCTGGGCCGGAACTGGTCGCGTTCACCGGACCCGCCGGCTGCAACCGAAGCGAGGGCCAGGGAGCGGCTGGTTTCAAGCCTGGAGCGGTTGGCCCGTTGGCGGTGGTGCAGGGGCCTGGCCGCTGAAGGCCGCGCGCTGCACGATCCACTCGCTCACCGGTTGGCCGCCGATCACGTGCTCCCGCAGGATCCGTTCGATCCGCTCGGGCGTGACGCCGCCGTAGGTGATGCCCTCGGGCCAGATCAGCAGGATCGGACCGCCGCCGCAGACGCGCAGGCAGTCGGCCTTGCTGCGCCAGACCACGCCTTCGGCACGGCCGGGCTGCTCCAGCCCCAGCTCGCGCACCAGCCGTTTGAGGGTGGCCCAGCTAGCGGCTCCGGTGGTCGGATCGGGGCAGCAGAGGGCCTTGCTGGGCGTGGCGCAGAGCAGCAGATGGTGGCTGACCCGAAGCTGGGGGGCCTGCTGCTGGGAGCCGGGTTCGGGGGCGGGCTGCAGGGAGGAGGGCTGAGACGTTTCCATCGGCGATCGGCTCAGGCCGGCAGCGCCGCCGGCGTCCTGGCGTTCAGCCGGGCTGCAGCTTCGCGCACCGCCTCCCGGGCCCAGGCGTCGATGGCCAGCACGTCGTCCAGGGAGGGATCGGCCGTGAGGTCCAGCCGGTGGCGATCACAGACCCCGTCGATCAATTGCGGAATCGCCAGGAAATGGATCTGCTCGTCGAGGAACAGGGCCACCGCCTGCTCATTGGCGGCGTTGAGCACCGCCGGCATCGTGCCACCGGCCCGGCCCGCCGCGTAGGCCAGGCC
>JBAPUA010000187.1:0-4273 GCA_049282435.1 Cyanobium sp.
GGGTGCATAGTGGATAAACGGAGCTGCACAGTCAGCTTCCAAGCAGTCATCCCCTGACTGCTCCTGTTCACCCTCCGGAGAGGGTCACAGGACCTCCTGAGTTACACCACTCGGAGGGGCGCTACCCCGCCCCCCAGCGGCCGCCGCAGCTGGTCACGCTTGCGCTGGGGCCGCTGAGCCGCTTGCAGGGCCTGGTTCCGCTTGCTGTCTTGCAGCGCTTCAGCCCGGCTGATCTGGGCTTCGAGGCCGTCCAGAAACTGACGGAACTGCTCCACGGCCTACCAGCTCTGCGGCCTGCCAGCTCTGCTGCAGCTCCTTGGGGGTCTCGCTTGAATTCGTGCAGCACGATTACTGGGCTATCGCGCAGAGCGATCAAGGTGGTCCGTCATGGCGACTACTGCCCCAGCGCCTGTCGTCAAGGTTGTGGGCGCCAATGGCCAGATCACCCTGGGCAAGCACTACGCCGGCCGGCAGGTCTTGGTGGAACAAAGCGAGCCCGGTGTCTGGATCGTGCGATCGGCCACCGTGATTCCTGACAATGAGCGCTGGTTACATCGATCGGCTGCTGCAGCGGCAGACCTGCAGGCTGCGATGGCTTGGTCTGTGAGCCATTCCCCTTCAGACACCGATCTGGAGGGCACTCTGAAGCGCCTTGGTCATGAACGGCGATGAAGCAACGGTTCGGTTGGACCTCAACAACCCCGTGTTTCAGGAAAATCTGCTCACGCTGCAAAAAGCCGAACGGCATGCAGCCATGGCCACCCTGAACAAGATTCGGCCGCTCTCCTGGATTCAGCTTGACCGCGACCAACGCCTCAAGTGGGAGAGAATCAGCAGCATCAAACCACCCCCAGGCATTGATGCGGTGTACTCCCTGCGCATCAGCGGGGCGCGCCGTGCCACTGCCCACGGAGATCGGGCCTACCGGGATCGGGCCCACCGAGATCGGGCCCACCGGGATGGGGCCCACCGGAATGGTGATTTCATCCGCTTCCTCACCATTGCGCCTGGCCACGACGCCACCGATGGCAAGGGGTAGCCCTTCTCAAGCGCCTGGAGCACGTCAGCCTCGGCCGGCCTGGAGGCCGATGCCCTGGTGAACTGGTTCCCGTTGAACCAGCGCCGGTAGAACATCACAACGCTCAAGATCAGAAGCGGGCCAAAAATTTGGTATTGGCGGTTACCTCCGCTCCCGTCTTCTGAATTTTGATGTTAGGCCCCCTTCGCATCCCCAGTGGAGTGAGCTTCGACATAGTCCTTCAGCACAGCATCGATGCGAGCTTGCCAGCCAGCTCCAGAAGCCCTGAAATAGTCAATAACCTCAGGACTATATCGGATTGAAACCAGCTGCTTTTTATTTGCCAACTTTGGACGTCCGCGAAGCACGCGAATGGGGACCATCGCGCTCATCTGCTCCTCTGTAAGCGGAAGGGCATCAGGATCTGATTCCGCTGCCGCTGTAATCAACTGCTCTTCCTCAAATGTCGGCATCCTCAAGCTGATCTTCTTTAGTGGCTTTGACATAGTGATTGACCTCACGGCGATTGGCTCTGCGTAGGCTAATAATTCTCCTTTTGGTCTCGCGATCGACAAAGGCTACAAAATAGAGTACGTCTCCAATTGGAGCCAAGGCAACCACCCTTACTTCACCATAGTCAGCCCGATCATCAATCCAGACGAGTGCTGCTTCCCAACTGAGCTCAGCTGCGGCCGCCAAGGAGAGGCCGTGCTTGCCCAGATTGGTCGCGTCCTTGCCAGGGTCGAAAACGAACTGCACACTTTATCGTAGCTACGGAAACCCCGTCCGTCAACTTCGTCTCAACAAGCAGGCTTCAGGTGGGCCTAACGCTGGAGTTCAGCTGCAAGGTCGCTGCTCTGGAGCGCTGCTGCGGGATCGAAGCGGTGTGCGGCCTTGTCAGCTCCAACGACTCGTTAGGCGGCCGTATGCAATCACTCGGCCTTGATCGTCCTCCTCGCATACATCTCCTCAAGACCCGTCTGCGTGAGGGACCAGAAAAGGGCCATATCTCCCTTCGTCGTCTCGAGGTAAGCAACGTTTACAAGGCCGAGGGCGGTAAACTGTATTTTGATCGTCTGCAAGATGCCCTCATCGGTTGTTCCTCCAGGCCCGACCAGGCGGGCGATCGCCAGGCTCACACCAGCATCATTCGCTGGCTTCAGAAGCTCCGGTGCGACCGTAGCGAATAGATCGCCCCAGGTGACTGATCTCTTCCATGACTGCTCCGTCCTGTTCGTAAAGTGCCTACCGCGGACAACGAACGTGCTATCAAGTGAGGCCAGTTTAGCTCGTGAACTCTTCTCGGCTAAACGAGCGCGAAGCTGAGCTGCATCTTGTTCGCTCGCTTCGAGCCGCTTTCGCAGGTCGTTCAGTTCGCCAAGAATCTCTTCGGTCGAGGCATGCGGGGCGCGCACCCAACCTCTCGCGGGGTAGCTCTTGATCGTCTTGGAGAGACTCAGCGCGACGAGGCCAGGCAATTCGTCAGCGGAACCCCAGAACTTCACGAGGCGGCCGTTCGCCACCTTGGCACGAAACGCCTCCAGCTTGGCGCGAGCGGATGGATGAACGTCAGACTTCGCAACCGAGATCTCTTCCGGGCTCTCGTGGAGGAAGGCAACTACCCTGATTCCCTTTTCACATGCGTAGTCGAATTCCTTCTCCGTGTAGCTAACCCCCTCGGCGGTCAGCGAGCCGTACCGGCCACCGATGATGAGCAGGTAGTAGTCGCAGTCATCGATGATCTGCCGGATGAAGGCCCACTGCTCCTCGTCAGCTGCCGGGAACAGCTCCATGCCAGCAGGGATGCAGTCCATCTCCATGAGCGTTTGGAAAACGCGCTGGCGCTCATCGCGTAGGTCTGCGTAAGTA
Organism: Cyanobium sp.; assembly: GCA_049282435.1. Classification (GTDB taxonomy): domain Bacteria; phylum Cyanobacteriota; class Cyanobacteriia; order PCC-6307; family Cyanobiaceae; genus Cyanobium. The sequence continues at coordinate 2,888 of JBAPUA010000187.1, forward strand.
GAGCTGAGGAACACCTGGTAGCGCTTGTCCATGTCTCTATGCCATCATGTTGAGCGCCTAACGCTCCCACTCAGCCGCGGGCGAGAGTTGATGGCAACCATGGACACCTGGCATTTAGAAGTTGTCTATCCCGTCGGCTGTAGTGGGTTGTTAGGCCTCGCGTCTGACCTGAGTGCAGTCAGTTTTGAGCTACTTATAACCAGCGTCGAAAGCGTGCACCCATCCCTCCGTAGGCGTGCCTGATTGAACTCTAACTCGAAAACGTACAAGTTCTTGACTCCCCATGGGCTGCTTTCGAATCTCTAGCAAAGAAGCTTTTGTACCATTATTCACTCTTGCGATGATGTTGCCGTCATTCCAGCTTCCATACTCATTTGAAACTGCGACATAGCTTGAGTAAGTGCTTTTCAGGGTGATGACTTCATTAAGTGTTGGCTGTTGCTTCTTGGGAGAAAAGTAAAGATCACTAAGCTCAGTTGTTATCGCTTTATTTTCGTTACTGGCTGCACTCTCCCATTTGCCTTCTGGTGCAATTACAGCCCTTCCAACGCTGAACATTCCGTCCGTTGGGTCGCCAGGCCGATATGCGAAGACCATGGCTGCGTCGGCAATTGTCTTGTCAGAAAGCTCGCGGGCTGCTCTTTCTAACGTTGCTACTACTTCTTGTCGAGTTCGGCCTTCAGGAATAACAATTCTCGCGGAGACCCGCTTGGCAGCAGGAATACTGGAATCTTCTGGTAAGCCGACCATTGTGTATGACGTATTTTGACTAGAACATGCGGAAACCGTCACCAGCAATAGAGATGCTGTCAGCGCGCTCATTCGTACCCACAAAGTCCTATAGGTGTTCATGCCGTTAAAGCTATCGCCTTTTAGAGTAGCTCGTTCCCGAGGGAGTTCAGCGTAGGCCTAACGCTGTATGGGCGGGTCCGGTATCCACTCTGCGGTGGGTGCCGTTGTCGGCCTATGCAGCCGATGCGAAGCCGGCAGCATGCCCTAAAGGGCATGCGGTGCAATGGGTCTAGGGGATTGTACGGTAGGAGCTTGTGGATTATATACGGACCCGGTATTGTCGGCGACACTTTTTGACTTTTTTACAGAGCATCTGGCGGATTGGCGACATCCATCGGGCCGCGAATGAGGACTCGTGCATATATCATTGTCCATATGCAAGCATGCTCAGAAATCATAAAACGCGCCTAATAGTGCTTTGCTTTTTGGCGCGAATGAGCTTCAAAGTTCCTGGTCTTTGCGATGCAGCGGCATGATTGGTCTGCCAAATAGTGTATGATCTATGCAGGAGAACAAGGGCCTTGGTGCAGTTGGATGCAGGTACCCATTCAGGGGCCTGGACAGCACGCAGCGAACATCTGCCCTGCTGAACCC
>JBAPUA010000188.1:0-1924 GCA_049282435.1 Cyanobium sp.
GGTGATCTTCAGTTCGACCTGTGGGATCGCGCCAACGGCGGAATCACCCCGCCGGCCGAACTCGACTGGGACGGATTGCGCGCCCGCATCGCTGCGCACGGTCTGCGCAACAGCCTCCTGATCGCCATTGCGCCCACCGCCACGATCGCCTCGATCGCCGGGTGCTACGAGTGCATCGAGCCCCAGGTGTCGAACCTGTTCAAGCGCGAGACCCTGTCGGGCGAGTTCATGCAGATCAACCGCTATCTGGTGCGCGAACTCCAGGCCCGCAACCTGTGGGACGAGCAGATGATCTCCGACATCAAGAAGTCCGAGGGGTCGGTCCAAGACGTCGATCGCATCCCCGAGGAACTCAAGGAGACGTTCCGCACGGCGTGGGAGATCCCACAGCGAGCCTTGATCGACATGGCTGCAGAGCGCGGCGCGTTCATCGACCAGAGCCAGTCGCTGAACCTCTTCATGGAGACACCGACCATCGGCAAGCTCTCCTCGATGTATCTGCACGCCTGGAAGGCCGGCCTGAAGACCACCTACTCCCTGCGCAGCCGTCCGGCCACGCGCATCAACCAGACCACCACAGGTGCCACGAAGGCACCCGTCGCCCCGGCGCCGCAGGGCCCGACGGGTGGTGGCGCTCCGACGCCCGCACCGGAGAAGAAGTCCTACACCGACGAAGAGGCCATCGCGTGCAGCCTCGAGAACCCCGAATCATGCGAGGCATGCGACTGATGGCCCTCATCGACCCGATCACCGACTACGCCCCGGCCGCGCCCGGCGAGGCCCTCGCCGACGAGTTCGTGTCGGCCTCACCGGTCGGCGCCACGCGGCCGACCAACATCCTCGACCCGGGCTACGACCTGACGTTGCGTCCGATGCGGTACCCGCAGTTCTTCGAGATGTACCGCGATGCGATCAAGAACACCTGGACCGTCGACGAGATCGACTTCTCCGATGACCTCGTCGATCTCGACCGCAAGTTGATGCCCGCCGAGAAGCACCTCGTGGGTCGTCTCGTCGCGTTCTTCGCGACGGGCGACTCGATCGTGTCGAACAACCTGGTGCTCAACCTGTACCAGCACATCAACGCCCCCGAAGCTCGGATGTACCTGTCGCGCCAGCTCTACGAAGAGGCGCTGCACGTGCAGTTCTACTTGACGCTGCTCGACAACTACATCCCCGACATGGCCGAGCGTGAAGCCGCGTTCGCCGCCGTCGAGAACATCCCGTCGATCCGCGCCAAGGCCGAATTCTGTTTCAAGTGGATCGACTCGATCCAGGGTCTCCAGCGCATCGAGACGCCCGCCGAGCGCAAGCAGTTCCTGCTCAACCTCATCTGTTTCGCGACGTGCATCGAAGGACTGTTCTTCTTCGCCGCCTTCGCCTACGTGTACTTCCTGCGTTCCAAAGGTCTCCTGAACGGGCTCGCCGACGGCACGAATTGGGTGTTCCGTGACGAGAGCTGCCACATGAACTTCGCGTTCGAGGTGGTCGACACCGTGCGCAAGGAGCAGCCCGAGTTGTTCGACGCACAGCTCGAAGCCGACATCCGTCAGATGCTGAACGAGGCGATCGACGTGGAGCACCTGTTCGCCGCCGACGTGCTCGGAGAGGGCGTGCCCGGCATGAGCCTGGCCGACACCCGCACGTACCTCGAGTTCGTCGCCGATCAGCGCCTCGCGCAGCTCGGCTACGCCCACGAGTACGGCTCGAAGAACCCGTTCAGCTTCATGGAGCTGCAGGATGTGCAGGGCCTGTCGAACTTCTTCGAGCGTACGGTCAGCTCGTACCAGACCGGCGTCGAGGGCAACGTCAGTTTCGACGAAGACTTCTGATTCCCTATCGGGGATCGGGTTGTCAAGCGGTTTGTTGCTTGACCTTGGTGGCTGGTGGTTGCGACGATGGTGGGTGGGGAAGGTCGCCCCGT
>JBAPUA010000189.1:0-1535 GCA_049282435.1 Cyanobium sp.
CCGCAAGCCCGTCAAGTTCGGGCTCCGCGAAGGCGGCCTGGTCGAGGTCTCGGGCGAGGGGATCAAGGAAGGGCTGGTGATCGTCACCGAGGACGCCTACGCCGTGCCGAACGACACCAAGATTCACGTCCTCAAGCCCGAAGCCCCGGCCGGGAAGGACGCCAAGGACGAGAAAGCGGAGGCCAAGGAGAAGCCCGCCGCGCCGGAATCCAAGGACAAAACGGGCAAATCCGGGAAGTAGCGGCGCCCATGACTACGAATTCGGCCATCGGCAAGTTCGCCACCCGCCACGCCCTGTCGATCGCGTTCATCTGCGCCGCGCTCTGCCTGGCCGGCGCCTACACGGCCTTCCACATCTCCTCTTCGGTCTTCCCCCAGACGAACTTTCCCCGCGTCTGCGTCCTGGTCGACAACGGGGTCATGCCCTCCGACGAGATGATGGCCACCATCACCCGGCCCATCGAGGAGGCGATGAAGGACATCCCCGGCGTGACCACGGTCCGCTCGGCCACGGGCCGCGGCTCGGCCGAGGTGAACGTCTTCTTCAATTGGAAAGTGGACATGGTCCAGTCCGAGTTCTACGTCCTCGGGCGCCTGGGCCAGATCCGGAGCTCCCTGCCGGCCACGGCCGAAACCGAGGTCTACCGGGTCACCTTCTCCAACTTCCCCATCATCGGCGTCAGCCTGACGAGCAAGGTGCGGTCGATCACCGAGCTCTGGGAAATCGCCCGCTACAATCTCAAGGTCCGCTTCCTCCGGATCCCGGACATCGCCCGGGTAACGCTCATCGGCGGCCGGACGCCCGAATACCACGTCATCGTCGATCCCGTCCGCCTCCAGGCGGCGAACCTGACCCTGGCCCAGGTGACGGAAGCCTTCACCAAGAACAACCTCGTGACCTCGACCGGCCTCCACGAGGAAAACCACAGGCTCTACCTGTCCGTGGTCGACGGCCGCGTCCATTCGATCAAGGACATCGAGGACTTCCCGGTGGCGGCGGCCGGCGGCCGGCCCGTCCGCGTCCGGGACATCGCCCGGGTCGAGCGCGGCCCCGAGCCCGTCTTCAACATCGTCACGGCCGACGGGCAGGACGCCGTCCTGCTCAACGTCTATAGCCAGCCCGACGGCAGCACGATGGATATCGCCAAGCGCTTGAAGGAGGAGCTGGCGGTCCTCAAGACCGAGCTGCCGCCGGACATGAAGCTGGCCTTTTTCTACGACCAGTCCCTGTTCGTCAAGGCTTCGGTCCAGAGCGTCTGGGAGGCGATCCTCTTCGGGCTCGTCCTGTCGATCGTCATCATCTTCTTCTTCCTCAAGGACTGGGGAACGACGATCGTGGCCACCCTGGTCATCCCGGTCACGGTCCTGGCGACGCTCCTGGCCATCAAGCTCACCGGCCTGAGCTTCAACCTGATGACCCTGGGAGGCATCGCCGCCGCCATCGGCCTGGTCATCGACGACGCGATCGTCGTCGTCGAGGCGATCCACACCAAGCGCGTCGCGGGGGCGGGCCCGATCGCCGCCATCGAGCAGGC
>JBAPUA010000190.1:0-43107 GCA_049282435.1 Cyanobium sp.
TCTCCATCTTCAGCCGTGCCGCCGATTCATCCATCAGGTCGATCGCTTTATCGGGCAGGAAGCGATCGGCGATGTAGCGGCTGGACAGCACCGCCGCCGCCACCAGTGCGTTATCGGCGATGCGCACACCGTGGTGGACCTCGTAGCGCTCCTTGAGCCCCCGCAGGATCGAAATCGTGTCCTCGACCGTGGGCTGGTCGACGAACACCTGCTGGAAGCGACGTTCCAGAGCCGGATCCTTCTCGATGTGCTGGCGATGTTCATCCAGGGTGGTGGCGCCGATGCAGCGCAGTTCGCCGCGCGCCAGCATCGGTTTGAGCAGGTTGCTGGCATCCATGGCGCCGCCGCTGGCGCCGGCCCCCACCACCGTGTGGATCTCATCGATGAACAGCACGATCTGGCCCTCGGACGCGGTCACCTCCTTGAGCACGGCCTTGAGCCGTTCCTCAAATTCGCCGCGATACTTGGCGCCGGCGATCAGGGAGCCCATGTCGAGGGCGATCAGCTGGCGGTTCTGCAGGGCCTGGGGCACATCGCCATTGACAATGCGCTGGGCCAGGCCCTCGACGATCGCCGTCTTGCCGACACCGGGCTCGCCGATCAGCACGGGATTGTTCTTGGTGCGGCGCGAGAGGATCTGGATCGTGCGACGGATTTCCTCATCGCGGCCGATCACCGGATCGAGCTTGCCCTCGCGGGCGGCCTTGGTCAGATCGCGGCCGTATTTCTCCAGGGATTCGTAGGTGCCCTCCGGGTTCTGATCCGTGACGCGCTGGCTGCCGCGCACGGCCTGAACCGCTTCCCCGAGCTTTTCGGCGTTGGTGCCGGCCTGGGAGAACAGCTTCTTGGCGCAGCGGTCGTCGATGGCCAGGGCAAGCAGCAGATGCTCAATGGCGATGTAGCTGTCGCCATAGGTTTTACGCAGGGCATCGGCCTGGTTCAGCACCTGGTCGAGTCCCGTGCCCAAGTAGACGTTGTCGGGCGGCGCACTCAGCGAAGGCTGGCCGGCGATGTAGGTCTCCACCTTCTGGCTGAGAATGCCCACATCCACGCCGGCCTTCTCCAGAATCCGGCCCGCCAGACCCTGCTGGACGAGCAGGGCGGAAAGCAGATGCTCACTCTCCATCTGCTGCTGACGCTTCTGCTGGGCCAGCTGCTGGGCGGCGACGATGGCCGCCCAGGCCTTTTCGGTGAACAGTTCGGCGGTGGGATGCATGCGGATGCCTCCAGTGGGGCGTCGTTGAAAGAACCGTATGGCCGCTGGCCGGAACGATCGCGGTGGAGCACCGAACCGTCCGGTTCGGTGCTCACCTTTCAGGTTGGGCCGGCCGTCCCGATTTGGTGTGCAAACCGATCCTTTGCTTCACGGGACGCTCGCTGCGGTCCCAGGCGGTCGCTGCCTCATCGTGCGTTTCCATTTCAGCGCTGCGGCAGAGGCACCGTGCCTTGGGGCAGATGGCAGAGCTTCAGCGGACAGCCATCGGGCCCATAGAGAGAGGCATCGGCAGGCGAGAGGCAGCCCATCATGTTCTTCTTGGCCACCTGGCTGGGAGCGATCCGCAGCGGTTGCTGGGCCGCATCGCTGGCGGGCACCACCAGCGCGCATGGAGCCGGCGGGATGCCCCGGACGCGGATCGCTTCCGGCTGATTCGGCGACAGGGGCTGGGCCCGGGTCGGGTGGGCAGCGAACACGCCCAGGGCCAGCAGGGCCAGTCCGAGCAATCCCAAACGGCTGCCGGCGCGATCAGCGTGCCTGCGGCCCCGAGTTGGTCGGGCCCGGCGGGACCGGCACGGGCTGGTGTGTTCAGAGCGGGTGGGCTTGGCGTCAGCGGCGGAAAGCTCGTTCGGACCTGAACCGGTAGCTCCGGGGAACGCTGGGATCGGCTTGGCTCGCTTCGCGTTGGCTCGGGAGCGGAGAGGATCGGGCCCGGCCATGATGCTCGGATCAGCGGAATGCTTGCGCTGCCAGTCTGTGCCCTCCCCATGAGCTCTACCGCCGCCGACCCCCAGCTGCTTCAGCAACTGGCTGAAGCCTCCCAGGCCTTTGACGCCACCGGCAACGATGCCGAGCGCAATTGTTGGCTGGCCGTCCATCAACATGTCCATGGGGTGCTCCCCTCGGAATACGACATCAGGGAGGTGCCGGAGGATCTCTATCTGGCCGTGCTGGCCCTGCGGCGCGGCCTCTCGGCTCAGGACTGAGCACACGGGCTCGGCTAAGGGTTCGGGACCACGGGTGCAGCCCCAGTGCGAGCTCATGGGACTGAGACCAACAAAAAGCCCTGGCTTGTGACCAGGGCTTTCGAGGTCAGCAGGGTTGCGGTGGCAACCCTTGCGAGCTGAAATTCAACGGATCTGGATTCAGGACCAGCCAGAGGTGGCCTGAGCTTCGACATAGGCGGCGACATCTTCGATGTCGGTGGCGCTCAGCTTGCCGCCGAAGGCCGGCATCGCATTTTTGCCGTTGGTCACCTGGGTGACGATGGCGGCTTCATGGCCGGCGCTGTAGTTGGCCAGGTAGGACTCGAGAGCCTCTTTCTTAAGGGTGCGCTCGGCGTTCACCACGTTGCCGCCACCCATGTGGCAGGCGGCGCAGTTGGCCGAGAAGATCTGACCGCCATGGGCCGGATCGGCGGCGAAACTCGGGGCGGCACCCAGCAGCAGCGCCAGGCAGAGAGCAAACAGGGAAACGAGACGACGCATGGGGGTGCAGCAGGGCACGTCAACCCGAACAAGTTAAGGGTCCTGGGGACAGGGCCACGGCTGCGGGCGGCAACTGCAACAAAACCCTGCAACAGGCCGCATCAGGCTCAGGACCCGCGCCGCAGGTTGGCCAACCAGCGCTCAGCCGGGCAGGCGCCCGCGATGGGGGACCCCTGCCGCCTCCAGGACTGCCGCCAGGGTGGGGGCATGACTGCTGAGCCCGAAGCGTTCGGGGGGGCTCACCGGTTCATGGACGAAATGACGCTGGCGGATCGAGAAGCGATCCCAGGCGTTGACCTCGATGCGCAGCAGCTTGATCAGGCCCTCAATCAGCCAACCCTGCAGGTCGACGCCCACGGGCGGCAGCCAGCCGCGGCGCCAGCGCACCAGAGTGGAGACGGCCTGATTGATCGTGATCGGCGCCTGACCCAGCACCAGGCGCCGCACCGCCCCCTGGCCCGGCTCCGGGTTGGGTCCGTGGGGGTGGGTGGCCAGATGGGCGCAGACCGTGGCGATGTCGGCGGCGTGGATGAAGTGGAAACTGGCGTCCGTGCGCAGCCACTTGGCCAGCCACAGCCAGGGAATCGCCTCCTTGACCCCGGCGGTGAGATAGCTGGTGGGGTGGGGATCCCCCGGCACCACCCGACCGCCGAACACCAGCGTCGGGAACACGGCGACAATCCGCGCCGCCAGCGGGTGGGCTTCCAGCTCCTGCAGGCACTGGGCCTTGGTCTGGATGTATTCGGTGCCGTGGGCCATCGCTTCGGGCAGCAGTTGCAGCTGGCGGTTCAGGATGCTGGCGGTCGAGAAGTAGATCACCTGCTCCAGTCGATCGGGATCGGTGAGCCGCAGCAGCTCCTTGACGGCCACCACGTTCACCTGCCGGGCCCGCTCCGGGTCCCCCCAGGCGGTGGCGGTGTGGATGATGCGGGTGGCGCTGGCGATCGCTGCGGCATGGGGAGCCAGGTCGCGCAGATCGCCCACCAGCAGGGTGATGCGCGGGTCATCGGTCGGCACGGCCCTGAGCTTGCCGGGATCGCGCAGCAGCAACAGCAGCTGGGCGTCACTGTGGCGGTAGAGGCGCTCCGCTGTGTACTGGCCCACGCAGCCGGCGGCTCCTGTGATCAGGATGCGGGCGGGTTGCCGCGGCGCCGAGTCCTGCCGCGGCTCGGCCCGGTCAGGGCCAGCGGCGCTGGGGCGATCGGCGTCGCCGAGGCCGTTCAAACGGTTGCCCCCAGCAGCTCGTTGACGGCCTTGCCGGTTTCGAAGAAGACGCGGGCGTTCTCCTCAGGAGTGCCGGGCAGGATGCCGTGGCCGAGATTGAGGATGTGGCGGCGGCCCCTGGCTTTGCGCACCGTGTCGAGGATGCGCTCGCGGATCCCCTCGGGGGTGCCGAACAGCAGGCCGGGATCAACGTTGCCCTGCACGCCGATGTGCTCAGGCAGCCTGGCGATGCCGTCGGCCAAGTCCACGGTCCAGTCGAGGGAAATGATGTCGACGCCGGTGCGGCCCATCCGCTCCAGCACGCCGGCGCTGCCGGAGATGTAGAGAATCAGCGGCGTATCGGGGTGGGTGGCCTTCACCTGGTCGATCACCCGTTTCTGATACGGAGCGGCAAAGGTGTCGTAGTCGATCGGACTGAGCTGGCCGGCCCAGGAGTCGAACAGCTGCACCACCTGGGCGCCGGAATCGATCTGATAGCGCACATAGGTGGCGATCGAATCGGCCAGATGGCCCAGCAGCTGGTGCAGCAGCGCCGGCTCCCGGAAGGCCATGGCCTTGATCACGGAATAGGTCTTGGAGCTCTTGCCCTCGACGGCGTAGGCGGCCAGGGTCCAGGGGGCACCGACGAACCCGAGCACGGCGGCGGCGTTGCCCACATCGGCCCGCAACCGGCCCAGCACCTCGCCCACGAAGGGCAGGGCCTCGGCCGGGTTGAGCGGCCGCAGTGCGTCGACCTGGGCCTGGGTGCGGATGGCGGGCTCGATGATCGGGCCCTTGCTCTCGATGATGTCGAAGTCGATGCCGATGCCCGGCAGGGGCGTGAGGATGTCGGAAAAGAGGATCACGCCATCGGGAGCGAAGGCGTGGAAGGGCTGCATCGAGATCTCGTATGAGAGATCGGGGTTTTCCGAGCGTTCGCGGAAGCCGGGGTGACGATCCCGCAGATCGCGGTAGACCTTCATGTATCGGCCGGCCTGGCGCATCATCCACACCGGTGGCCGCTCCACCTGCTCACCCCGGGCGGCGCGCAGCAGCAGAGGGAGGGTTTCGGCCATTGCGATGGAATCAGGCGGACTGGGCAACCTACCTGAGCCCCTCCGGCCATCCCGGCGTTCTGTCACGCGCTGCAGGGTTCCTTCAGGAGTGCGGGGGATCGTGGCTCCAGACCGGTCTCAGCATGCCGTCGCCACCTCGGGCGGAATCCGCTCCAGCTGAATCAGCATCAGCAAGGCCGGCTGCCCGTCCAACGCCCCGGAGCGATGGCCCAGGCGACCGTCGGTTCTGAGGCAACCCTGATCGCCGCCGAAGGAGAGATCGGCCGGTCCCATCTCGACGCGATGACCATCCATGGTTTCCACGAACCAGCGGCCCGAGAGCGGCACGATCCATTGGGGCACCGGGTTTTCATGCCATCCATCGTCCACATCCGGCTCAACCTTGATGATGACGATGCCGGTGGTGCCCTCCTGGGTCGGGGTCCGCCAGATGCTCTGCATCCCTTCGGCCAGGTGGGCGACGTGGACGTTGTCCACCCAGGCCTGGTGCTGGTGGCTGATGCCCTCGGCGTCACGCCAGACCCGCCAGTAGGGCATGCGGGGTGTGTGTGGGACTGGGGTTCATGGCAGCAACAGGCTGGGGGGCTTGGTTCGATCGGATCGGCTTGGGGCTGGGGCTGGGGCTGGGGCTGACGCGGACCCGAACTTCAGAATGGCAAGACGTCGGCCCGGGGCCTGTGTTCGGTTCCCGTCAGTGTCTGCTCGAACGGCCTGCCCTGAGCCTGGGATTGGCTGCGCTTCGCTCCATCGCTTCACGCAGGCCCCACAGCCCCGGGAGCTTCGCCGTCCTGGTGGCCCTTCCTGCGGCCCTGGCGCTGCTGCTGGCCCTGGGCGGCTGCCAGTCCCTGCCGCTGCTGCGCCGTCAGACCCTCCATGTGACACTCGCCCTCAGTCCCGGCATGGAGTGGCTGGAGGCGGACTACCGCGGTGGGCAGGCCTGGGAGGGCCTGCTCAAGGCCTTCGCCCGGGTCCATCCCGAGGTGCATGTGCAGTTTGCCGTGGTGCCTGAAGCCAGCCTTGTCGAGACGCTGGTCCGCTCCCATCGCCAGGGACTGGGGCCTGATCTGCTGCTGGTGCGGGCGCCGGTGGCGATCGAACTGCTGAAGCAAGGGCTGATCAGTCCCCTGCCCCGCACGCCAGAACTGGAGGCCACCGAGGCCACGATCGGAGCGCGGGCGCTCCGCGGCGTGCAGACCCCCGTCGGTCTGGCGGCTCTGCCGGTGTTCAGCGAGCCCAGTCTGGCCTGCTACGACCGCCAGCGCCTGCCCAAACCCCCGACCACGACCGCTGGCCTGCTGGCCGTGGCGGCCGGCGGACAGCCGATCGGCCTGACGGTGGATCCAGTGGGCATCTGGTGGAGCGTCGGCGCCCTGGGGGCCAGGCAGGCTCTGGCCCCCCTGCTGAGCGGCCATCGACCCGCCGCGGCCAGCACGGATCGGGATCGGCGGGCGATCGTGGCCTGGCTGTTCTGGCTGCGCCAGGCCGCCCAGCAGAGCCGGGTCGATCTGGCGGCCGGTCCCGAGGAGCTCTCGGACGGGCTGGCATCCGGTCGCCTGAGCTGGATTCCCTGTTTCAGCATCGCCATTCCCCGTCTCGATCGGGCCATGGGCCAGCGGCTCGGGGTGGCGCCCCTGCCGTCCGGTCCCGGCGGTCTCCCCACTCCGTTCACCACTCTGCGGGTCTGGGCGCTGGGTGCCGATTCCTCCGCACAGCAGCGGCGGCTGGCGATCGATCTGGCCCGCTTCAGCCTCGATCCCGGGGTGCAGCGCAGCCTGGCCCTGGTCAGCCGGATCCTGGTGCCGGTCAACCGCTTCGCGCCGATCCCGGTGGCCAGTTCCGGGCGGCTGGCGGCCCTGGCCGAAGCCCAGCGGCAGTATCAGCGCACCGCCCCGCTGCATGAGCCCTCCTCCCCATCGGCCCGCATGGCCCTGATCGTGCCGATGCTGGAAAGCGTGGTGTCCCAGGTGATGGAGGGGGTGCTCTCCCCCAGCCAGGGGGCCGAGGTGCTGCTGCGGCTGGAGTCTCAACGCTGATGGCTGTCCTGTTCGATGTGCTGCTGGCCTGGCTGGCCTTTCTGTACCGTCCCTTCGTTCTCCTCCAGCTGCTGCTGATCGCTGGGGCGGTGCTGCTGCTGCTGCAGTTGCGGCGCCAGTGGCCGCCCCTGCGGCGCCTGCCCTGGGCCCTGCCGCTGCTGGCCGGCCTGGCCCCGCTGGCTGTGGGGCTGCAACTGGCGGGACAGCGAACCGGGCTGGTGCTGCTGGCGGGCGAGGTCAGCCTCGGCTGGTTGTTGCTGGGTCTGCTGGAGCGGAGGATCTTCAAGCCCCGCCTGCCACCGGTTGAGTACCAGGTGCTGGTGAGCCGTCTGCTGCGGCCGTGTTTCTTCGCCGCGGTGCTGCTGCAGCTGCTTCAGGCCCTGGGCAGCCTGCAGGACCTGGCCGACCTGCCCTTGGGGGTCTGGTTCGGCAGTGCCATCAGTCTGGGGGATCTGGCCCAGGTGCTGGCCCTGCTCTACCTGCTGCTGGTGGGCATGCCCTTGCCCGCCGCCTGGCTGAGCAGCCTGCTCAAGCACTCCCTCAGCCTCAGTGAGGGCAGTCGCAAGGCCATCGACCAGATCCTGCACTACGTCATCCTGACCCTCGGCCTGATCTGGGCGCTGCAGCGGCTGGGCATCAATCAGACCGGACTGCTGGCGATCGCCGGTGGCTTTTCGGTGGGACTCGGCTTCGGCATCAAGGAGGTGTTCTCCAACATCGTCAGTGGCCTGTGGCTGTTGATCGAGGGATCGGTGCGGCCCGGTGAGGTGTTGATCCACGACGGCGAGGCCTGTGAGGTGCGCCGGCTCGGTCCCCGGGCCACCACCCTCTGGCGCAGCAGCGACAACGCCGAGCTGGTGGTGCCCAACCAGACCTTTTTCACCACGTCGACCACCACCTACACCCACACCGATCGGCTGCGGCGCTGCACGATCAACCTGGCGATCTCGCGCCGCTGGTCCCCCGATCAGATCGTGGTGCTGCTGGAGGGGATCGCCGCCTCCCTGAGCGGGGTGCTGGCCCAGCCCCCTCCCCAGGCGCGCCTGCAGGAGTTCGGCCCCGACACCTACCGCTACAGCCTCACCGTGGCCGTGGACGATCCGCTGCGGGCCGGGGCCGTCAGTGCCGAGCTGCGCCTGGCGATCTGCCGGGGTTTTGCCGATCGGGGGGTGGATCCGCCCTGCTGAAATCGATCGGCAGCTCAAGCCTTGCGGCAACGGTTCCGCTGAAACGGCCTGCAGATGCCGTTTCAGCGGTCCTGGCTCTGGAGAACCTGGTCCGAGCCGATCGACCGGGATGCCTGGTTGCAGGCCCGGGGCGAGCATCGGCGCCCTACACCGGGATCCGAGCCCGGGGATCAGGCCTGCAGCTGGGCCAGCAGCCGGCGAAATTCCCGTTCCTGGCCCAGCACCCGGGCCTCCTCCAGAGCACTGGGAAGCAGCAGGGACAGCTCGGGCGAGAGTCCACCGCTTCGGCTCGGCTCAGCCGCTGCCAGTTGCCGGAAGCGCCGCAGCGCCGAGACGGGGCGCAACAGCAGGCAGGCCAACAGGGCCAGACCGCAGCCCAGCAGGTAATCGATCCAGCGGCTGGGGACGTACCAGTCCGTGAGCGCTCCGTAGCCGACGAAGGTCACACCGCTGGAGATCAGGGCTGTGCGCAGGTGGGACTCGAGGCCGAACGCCAGCATCAGGCCGGTGGTGCCGCCCATCACCAGGGCCACCGTCACACTGCTGACCCCGATGGTGTTGAACACCAGCCAGGGCATCAGCACCCCCAGAGTGACCCCCACCATCCGATCTCTCACCCGGCTCAAGGTGGCGCCCAGGCTGTCGTTGAGCAGCAGCACCACGCCGAAGTAGAGGTACTTGGGGTTGACGGCTCCCAGGCCGAGGCCGATGCTCAGGGCCAGGCTGGAGACCACCAGTTTGCGCCAGAAAAACGGGTCGCTGAAGCGGGCGGCGAGATTGCGGGCGGGCATGGCCACCTCCGGCTCCGGCGGGCCCGCCTCGCCCGGCAGCCGCAGTGCCGCCTGCACCGCGATCCCCACCGCCAGGCCGACGCACACCGCTAGCACCTGCTGCCAGGCGCCCAGCCAGGTGGCATTGCCACTGAGCAGCGGCAGCACCGCCAGCACCGCCAGGAGGTTGCGCACCAACAGGAGTTTGTCGGGCAGGGCCTGACCCAGGATCTGGGCGCAGGCCGTGACCACGGCGAACTGCCACACCGCTGGGGCCTCCAGCAGCGGCTTGAGCGCCGTGCCGAGGCCCAGTCCGATGACCACCACCAGCGGCAGCAGCACGAACACCGCCGGCGGCCAGCGATCAAAGCGGGGACGGACGATCAAGGCCGACACCACGACGCCGTAGGCCGTGGCCCCGCCCAGCCCCAAGCTGTGGCAGATCACCCAGGTCAGGGCGGCGGCCAGGCCGACGACCAGCACCAGCCGCAGGCCCCGAGCGGTTCCGGTGACCTCACTCGCCACCACCGGCTCGTTCGGAAGCGCATGTCCTTCCTGATTCGGGCTGTCATCCCCGCGAGGGGCGATCGACGCCGGCGACGGTTGGGGTTCGGCTGGGCGGCTCAAGGGCGGCGCGCCTGACTCTGCAGCAGCCCCACCAGCAGGCTGATCAGCAACAGGGCCAGCCAGAACCACAGCCGCGGTGGCTCGGTGCGGCTGCAGAGCAGCAGCAGCGCCAGGCTCAGCCAGGGCCAGGGCTGGAGCCATGGAGCCAGCAGGGCCTGACGCCGCCGGCGGCTGAGAGCTGACAACTTCATGGGCGTGACCCGCTCATCCAGCGCCAGAAGGGCAGCAGATAACTGAGGGGGGACCGGGTTTCCACCTCCGCCTCCACTTCGGCCGGGGTGCGTGGGGGCAGGGGCCGCTCCGGTCCCTGCCCCAGGGTCCAGGCCAGTCCGCTGGGCGTGGCGGCCGCCTCCAGCTGCACCACCGCCAGCACCAGGGGGGCTCCCGCCCGCCCGGGCAGCTGGCTGGTCAGGTCGCCGCCATCGCCGAAGGAGCGCTGGCGGGCGCTGGCCATCAGGTTGGCGGCCACCTCCTGGCTGCCGACCTCGGCGGTCACATCCGCCAGCTCCACACTCTCCCTGGACAGGGCCAGGATCCGGCCCGGCACCAGTCCATAGCGCTGCTCGGTACCCCCGAAACTGTCGCGGCTGAGCAGTTGCGGATTGAGCCGCACCGCATCGCCCACCGAGAGACGGCTGGCATCGGCGGCCGTGAACAGGACCACCGCCTGCCGGCCCGGACGCGGCGAGGGCACGCCGATGCTGCCCAGCTTCTGTCCCGGCGCCACGGGCTGGCCGGGCTGGACGGCCAGATCGAGCACCAGACCGCCGACGGGGCTGAACACACCCTGACTGAGGCTGTCGCTCTCCAGAGCGGCGCGCTGGGCCTGGAGTTCAGCGCCCTGGGCCATCAGGGCGGCGCGCTGGGCCCGCAGCTGGGCCAGGCTGCCGTCGATGGAAGCCATGTCGGCCCGATTGCGCAGCCACAGGTCCTGAGCCCCCACCCACAGCGGGCTGTAACGGGCGATCACCCGTTCGCGGCGCAGATCCTCAAGGGCTGTGAGCTGCTTTCGGACCGGGTGGTTGGTGGTTTCGATTTGATGGCGGCGCGCCTGCAGAGCGTTGTGTTGATCGTCGAGGGCCCGCGCTTGAGCGTTGAGGGCCCGCTGCTGTTGGGCCAGGGCGGCCCGTTGAGCCGACAGGGTCTGGGGAGCGGGGGGAAAGGCCTGCGAGCCCGGGCCGATCGCGCTCTGTCCGACCCGATCGAGGCTGACCAGTCGCTGTCCCTGGCGGACCTGCTCGCCTACCGACACCAACAGCGCCTGCACCTCGCCAGGGCCGCGAGCATAGAAGCCTCGCCGCGATTCGGGTGCGGCCAGCAGACCCATGCCACGCACCAGCACCGGCACCCCGGGATGGGCCGCCCAGCCGGCGGTGAGCACGACGACCAGTCCCATCGGCAGACTGGCGTAGAGCCGATGGAGCATCGAGGCCGCGGAGGTGCCCATGACTGGGGTTGGCTTGGCGGATGTTACGAGCATCGCCGCAGATGGGGCCTTTCCGCCTCGCTGCTCCTTACCGGCGACGGGGATGCGCCCGCGGATACCGGCTGGCCAGTGACCCGACCGTGCTGGTTCCCGCGGCTGGTTCCAGCGGCTACCCGGCGACGGGGGAGAGGGCCCCTGACGTGGCCGATCGCTCTCGGCCTGGACGCAGCGGCGGCCGCGCCCATCAACCCCAAAAAACTCTTCCCTGCTCCGAGGCAGGAGAGTGATCGGCACCAAGGCGTGAGCTGGACTCAGCCGTGGGGATGGGGCTGCTGTTGCAGCCGATAGTGATAAGCGTGACCGCGATAATGCAGCTCCAGTTCAGGATCCACCCCAGCGGCCTGATGGTGAAGTGGAGCATGGAAGTGATGGCCGCGATAGGTGTGCTCCACCGGCATGGCGGAACGCTGTTCATGGCGGCTGTTGTCGTAGCTGATGCCGCGGTAGGTGAGTCGGGTCATGGATCGGAATCTCCAGGATTCGGGGAGTCCGCAGTTGGATGAGGAGCGTTGCTTCGTCGTGCGGTGGACTACTTCCGGCGTGCCCGATCCGCGGGGATCGGAGCGGGCAGGCACCCAACGTTTTGTCCTCGAGACATTTCTAGCCCGTCAAGGTTGTTCACGGTGGACACTCTGGGAACTTCTTCATGGAGCAGCGCCGTTATGTGTATCACAAAGCACCGTAATGCCCTGAAATTGCCCTTGAAGACCCTTTAGCGCAGCCGGGCGATTTTTGGGTTCTGTAGTGTTCCGCACCTTTTCGACAATTGGTTTGGGGGAATCATCTGTGCCCATGCGGACTCATCCGCTCTGAAATGTCTATCCCATGACTCTCGACATGCCCGCGCCGCGGCGCCGTCGGATCCGCAGCGCCACGCAGCTCAGTCTGCTGGACGCTCCTGGCGCTCTATTGCGCCGAATCCGGGGCCTTACCTCGTCGCGCACCTTCACCTGGCTGGCCTGTGTCCCCACTGCTCTGATGGGTCTTGGCCTGTTCAACCTGGCGGCCCACGCTGCTGAACTGCCCGAACTCACGCCGGCCTTTCTAGCCAATAACGGCTTCATCCTGATCTGCGCGGCCCTGGTGATCTTCATGAACGCCGGCTTCGCCATGGTGGAGGCCGGGCTTTGCCGACAGAAGAATGCCGTCAACATTCTTGCCAAGAACCTGATCGTCTTTGCCCTGGCGGCGACGGCATATTGGTTCATCGGCTACAAGATCATGTACAACGCCAGCTGGATCATTCCTGGCTGGTTCAAATTTGGTGGCCTGTTCTTCGATCCCACCGTCACCCCCGAAATGGTCACGCAAGGGAAGTTGGTCCCCAGCGTTGACTTCCTGTTCCAACTCGCCTTCGCTGGTACAGCCGCGACGATCGTCTCTGGCCTGGTCGCTGAACGGATTAAATTCGGTGAATTCATCATCTTCTCACTGATCCTCTGTGGCGTTATTTACCCCATCTCCGGCTCCTGGCAGTGGAATGTGGGCGAAGGCTGGCTCAACAAACTCGGCTTCATCGACTTCGCCGGTTCGACTGTGGTTCACTCCTTCGGCGCCTGGGCCGGCCTGATCGGTGCAATCCTGCTTGGACCCCGCATCGGCAAATACATCGACGGCAAGCCTCAGGCCATTCCGGGTCACAACCTCTCGATCGCCACCCTGGGCTGCCTGATCCTCTGGTTGGGCTGGTATGGCTTCAACCCAGGCTCGATGCTGGCTCTCAACGAACAGGTGCCCTACATCGCTGTCACGACAACCCTCGGCGGTGCCGGCGGTGCCATCTCCGCAACCCTGTTCAGCCAGTACAGCGGCGGCAAACCTGACCTGTCGATGACCATCAACGGCATTCTGGCCGGCCTGGTGGGCGTGACCGCCGGTTGCGACGGCTATTCAATGCCCGCGGCCTGGGTGATCGGTTTCATTGCTGGCATCCTGGTGGTGTTCTCAGTTTCCATCGTCGACAAGCTCCGGATCGACGATCCCGTGGGGGCCTGGTCGGTGCACGGCACCTGCGGCATCTGGGGGACCCTGGCGGTCGGCCTCTTCAATATGGACAAGGGTCTCCTCACCGGTCATGGCTTTGCCCAGCTGGGGATCCAGTGCGTCGGTGTGCTGGCCTTTGCGATCTTCTCGGCTGTTGCCTCGTGGATCGTCTGGTCGATTATCGGCGTCATCTTCGGTGGCATCCGCGTCACGGAAAAAGAAGAAGTAGAGGGTCTCGACATCGGTGAGCATGGGATGGAGGCCTATCCCGATTTCGCATCGGCCCAGTGACAGGCGAGGTCTCCCTGGCCTGAAAGCCCCCCCCGCGCAGGGGGGGCTTTTTGTTTGGTGTCACGATCAGGGGGCCGCTTCTGGGCTCTGTCATCCCGATCTGGGTTCCGGGATCGTCTCAGGCGCGATCGGCTGCCGAGCTGTGGGGGATTGCGGATGCCCTGTCCCCCCGGAACACCCCCCTACACTCCGGTCTGCGCCAGCCGTTCCGTGCTTTGCTCCCCGAATCGCAGCCCTTTGAGCGCCGGCAAGGCTGCGGTGCGCCAATCGGTCTGTCTGCTGCTGCTGCTGCTGGTCGCCGGCGGGGCCCAGCGGGGTCGCGCCGAGGCCCTCAGCCTGGAGCAGGTGCTGGCGATCGGCATGCCGGCCTCGGCAGATTTGGAGGAGAGCCGCAGACGCATCGCCCGCGACCAGGCGCTGCTGAATCTCGCGGCCGCGGCCCGGCTACCCCAGCTGGCCCTGATCAGCAGCGCCAGCTTCACCCAGGTGGGCACCTCGGTGGGATTGCTGACCAATCTGCCCACCCTGGGCGACATCAGTCTGGGTCTGCAGCAGAACGGCTACACCACGCTGCAGAACACCTTTGGCAACGTCGGCCTGGTGCTCGATGTCAATCTGCTCCCCCTGCGCCAGGGTGCCGAGCTCGCTGCTAGCCGGCTGGTGCTGGAGAGCAGCCGCGCCGGATCGCGGGAGCGCGAACGGCAGACGCGCTTCGAGCTGGTGAGTGCCTACCGGCAGCTGCAGCTTCGCCAGTCGCTGGTGCCGGTCTGGCAGCAAGCCCTCAAGGCCTCTACGGCCCTGGAGCGCGATGCCGAGGCGATCGAACGGCGCGGTCTGGCCGCCCGCATTGATGTGCTGCGCGCCCGCATGCTGCGGGCGCAGGATGGCCAGGGGCTGGCCCAGTCCCAGGCCGATCTGGAGACCAGTCGCCTGCAGCTGGCCACCCTGCTGGCGCTTCCCGTCGAGCAGGCCCCCGTGGCCGCCGATCCGATCAAGGAGTCGGGGCCCTGGCCCCTGCCGCTGCAGCAGACCCTGGAGCAGGCTCTGCGGGATCGCCCCCTTCTGGCAGCCCTGCAGGCCCAGCAGCTGGCCCAGGGCCAGCAGGCCAGGGCGTCGAAGCTGGCCCTGCTTCCCTCCCTGAGCCTTGTGGTGGGCGGCGGATACAGCGGCGATCGTCTGGCGACGCCGGTGTTGAACCAGGGCGGCTCCTTCAACACCAGTCTCGGTTCACTGCCCTTGCCGGAGCTGCGTCAGAGCGCCGTGGCCTCGGGTTCTTTCTACAACTGGGGCGCGGCCTTGCTGTTGCGCCAGCCTCTCTACGATGGGGGCCGAGCCAACGCCTCAGCGGCGCTGGCCGAACGGCAGCGTTCCCTCCTCGAGGCCGATGAGGAACTTGCCCGGCGGCGCATCCGCATGGATGTGAGTGCCGCCTGGTCCAGCCTCACGGCCACGGGGGCATCCGTGGCAGCGGCCCGGCAAGCGGTGCAGGCGGGGGAACAGGCCCTGCACGACGCCCAGCTGCGCTACCGGGCGCTGGTGGAGCCCGTGACCGAGGTGCTGCTGGTGCAGCGGGATCTGCAGCTCTCCCAGGCCGCGCTGCTGACGGCCCTGACCCGCCAGGCCCTCGACTGGGCCGTGCTGCAGCGGGAGACCGGTGCGGCCGACCCGATCCCGCCCCAGTCCTGAACGCCGCGCTCAGGGGTCTTCACCGCTCCTGGCGCCGGGGCCGCCGCTGCCCAGGCGGCTGATCAGGACACCGAGCACCAGGGCCATGTACAGCGGTCCGAGAACACTGAGGGCGATGCAGACCACCTGAACCACGGGCGCCGTGGGAATCACATCGCCGTAGCCCACGGTGCTGAGGGTGACGAAGGCGAAGTAGTTGAGGCGTTGAAAGCCGTGGTCCCACAGAGGGCCGGCCTGGGCCACCGAGCCGAGGGCCGGCAGGATCAGTCCCTCGCCGCTGACGCTGTCGCGGAAGCTGCCCGGGATCAGGCCGGCCAGCACCGTCAGCACCAGGCCCCCGGCAATGCCCAGCAGCAGGTAGCCCGCGGTGGCGCCGGCGAGCACCCGGCCCTCCACCTCCCGTTCCCGGGCCAGAGCGTGCAGCAACAGGCGCAGGCTGCGGCCGACGAACAGGGTGAACACCAGCAGCAGCGGCAGACCGGCCAGTCGCAGGGCCTGGGGGGCGAACAGCCACAGCAACTCGGCCAGCAGCGCTGTCGATCCCAGGATCCGATGCCAGCGCCCGGCGCCGGGAATGCGCAGCATCAGGGCCGTCAGGCCCAGGTAGCCGATCCAGGTGAGTCTGGCCAGGCGACCGGGCAACGCAAAACAGCCGACCACGACCAGGGTCATGATCAGCAGCTGGCGGTAGAAGCGGTGGCGCTGGATCCTGGCGTCCGGGCCGGTTCGCGGTCCTCCGGTTGCGGGGCGATGGCGCATCGCGCCGGGGCCTGGGCTGGACCGGGGGGGCGGCCCGCTGGAGTCGCGCACTGGGTGGGGGCTCAGGCCGCGGCGACGCTCTCCTCGACCAGAGCCAGGCTGCGCACCTCATCGCGGCGCAGGACCAGCACACTCAGCGGCGGCAGGCAGAGATCGAGCGATTGCTCGTAGCTGTGCACACCCCAGGCCTCAGTGTATTTACCGCCCAGATTGCCCAAATTGCTGCCGCCGTAGCGAGCGCTGTCGGTGTTGAACGCCTCCTCGTAGAAGCCCTCCAGCGGGACACCGACCCGATAGTGGGAATGGCTCTGGGGGGTGAAGTTGGCCACCACCACCACCCAGCGGCCGGTGCTGCTCTCGCGCCGCATGAAGCTGATCACCGAGTTGGTGGTGTCATTGCAGTCGATCCACTGGAAGCCGTACTGGTCGAAGTCATCGCCCCACAGGGCCCGCTCCGACTTGTAGAAGGTGTTCAGATCGTCCACCAGGTTGAGCAGACCCTGGTGGGGCTCGTGCTGCAGCAGTTCCCACTGCAGATCACCCCAGACGTTCCATTCGGCGCGCTGACCGAACTCCATGCCCATGAAGATGGTCTTCTTGCCGGGATGGGTCCACATGTAGGCCAGCAGGGCTCTGACATTGGCGAACTTCTGCCAATCGTCGCCGGGCATCTTGTGCAGCAAGTTGCTCTTGCCGTGAACCACTTCGTCATGGCTGAGGGCGAGCATGAAGTTCTCGGTGAAGGCGTACCAGATCGAGAACGTCACATTGTTCTGATGGAACTGGCGGAACCACGGATCCAGCTCGAAGTAGTCGAGCATGTCGTGCATCCAGCCCATGTTCCATTTGAGGTTGAAGCCCAGGCCGCCGATGTCGGTGGGCTGGGTGACCATCGGCCAGGTGGTGGACTCCTCGGCGATCGAGAGAGCGCCGGGGAAGTGCTGAAACAGCACGTGGTTGGCCTGTTGCAGGAAGGTGACGGCTTCGGTGTTCTCACGACCACCGTGCTCATTGGCGAGCCATTGGCCATCGGGGCGCAGGTAGTCGCGGTAGAGCATGGAGGCCACCGCATCGACGCGAATGCCATCGATGTGGAACTCTTCGAACCAGAACACCAGGTTCGCCACCAGGAAGTTGCGAACTTCGTTGCGGCTGTAGTTGAAGATCAGCGTGCCCCATTCCTTGTGCTCGCCGATGCGTGGATCGGCATGCTCATAGACATGGGCGCCATCGAAGAAGGCCAGGCCATGGGCATCCTTGGGGAAGTGACCCGGCACCCAGTCGAGGATCACACCGATCCCTTCGCCATGGCAGCGATCGACAAAGGCACGGAACTCATTCGGGGAGCCGAAACGGCTGGTGGGGGCATACCAACCCGTCACCTGATAGCCCCAGGAACCATCGAAGGGATGCTCCGCGATCGGCATCAGTTCGATGTGGGTGAAGCCCCGCGCCTTGACGTAGGGGATCACCTTGTCGGCCAGCTCTGCATAGGTGAACAAGCGGGCACCGGGCTTGAGATCGGCCGCCGGCACCGGCGGCCGCGGCGTGCCGTCGGCCTCGATATAGGGGGCATCGGCGGCAGCGTGCATCCAGCTGCCGAGATGCATCTCGTAGACCGAGATCGGCTGATCGAGCGGGTTGCGATGGTCCCGTTCCTCGATCCAGTGGCTGTCATGCCAGTGGTACTGGCTGAGTTGATCGATCACCGAGCCGTGGTTCGGGCGCACCTCGGCCCGGAATCCGTAGGGATCGGTCTTCTGGTAGCAATGGCCGTTTTGAGCCCGCACCTCGTATTTGTAGACATCGCCGCGCTTCAGCCCGGGAATGAACAACTCCCAGCTGCCGCCGAGGCGCTGCTGCATCGGATGGTGTCGACCGTCCCAGTTGTTGAAATCCCCGAGCACGGAGACGCTGCGGGCATTGGGCGCCCACAGGCAGAACTGCACCCCGGCGATGCCGTCGCGTTCGCCCACATGGGCGCCCATGCGCCGCCAGATGTGGTGGTGGTTGCCTTCGGAGAACAGATGGCGATCCAGTTCGCCCATCCACTCGTGGCGGAAAGCCCAGGGATCATGTTGTTCGTGTTCAAGGCCGCCGCGCAGCACCCGCAACCGGTAGCCGCAACCGGGATCAGCGTCGACGTCGGCCTCAAAGATCCAGGGATGGTTCGGGTTGTGCATCGGCTGGCTGGAATCCGCCAGCAGCAACTCGACCCGCTCGGCTTCCGGCATCCAGACGCGGATCACCCAGCCGCCAGCTTCGATCGGCTGGGGCCCCAGAAGCGAGAAGGGATGGTCGTGGCGGCACTCCGCCAGCCTTTGGGCGTCGTCGATCATCCAATCGAGGCTGAGTGGAGCCATGGCCGAGGCTGGTTACGACGCGATCGGAGCCTACGGCGCCCCGGTCCCGCTCGACCCGACCCTTGGCAGGGGCCGGGGACGGGTGTCAGCGGCCGGGAACGGGGGACGGCTCGGGGTCGGTGGGGAAATCGACGCCGATGATCTGGTTGCGTTCGTTGAGCGACACAAACAGGTTGTCGGTGAGGCGGTTGAACTGGGTCTTGACGATGACCAGCTTCATCAAGGCTGTGCTTTCAGCCTTCCAGATCTTCTTCACCCGCACGAAATTGCCCGTCATGCGCTGAAGAAGCTGCCACTTTTTCTGAAGAGTGGCCTGGGAGATGTCCTCCTGCAGCGTCGGGCTCAGAAAGCTGCTGGCGGTGATGTACTCACCTCTGGTCAGGGCCTTCAGGAACTCGCTGACCACCTGCTCGGCGGCGATGTCCTGGGCGGCGATGTTGTAACCCTCGAGCTTGCCGTTGGCATCGATCACCATCGTCAACTCCCTGCTGCCGGAGCTGGTCAGGACCCTGGCCTCGACACTGCTGGAATCCATGCCGGGCTGGATGGAAGTGATCTGCCAGCTCAGCAGCCTCGGCATGCGCTTGATCGATTCGGCGACCATGGCCGGGCTGCTGACCCGCTGCAGACTTGGTGCGAACTGGTTGAAGCGGGCCTGGGCATCGCCGCTGCGCACGGCGATCAGGATCCGTTCCGCCGCCGCCCGGGCCGCTTCCTCCGCCATGGCGGCGGTGGGTTCGGCCCGATGGCTCATCGGTATCGCCTCCGTCTGGGCGGTGGCTGGGGCAGCGGCCATCGCCGATCCCAGGCCCGCGGCACAGGCCAGCACCACGGCCATCAGCAGGCGACGACTCGAGCTGGCGATCGGGCGGAGCATGGAGTCGGACAACGGATCGACTCAGTTTGCCGCAGAAAGAGACTCCAGCCAGAATCTTGAGCCGCTGAGATCGAGTTCGATCGTGATCACCCGATGCTGCGGGCCCACGCCCCCCCGGGGCAGGGAGCCATCACCGGGGTTGAGCGCGAAGGCCGGCCAGGCGGCCGGTGCCAGCGAGAGGCGCAGACATTCGCCGGCTTGAAGGGTCGCATCCAGCGGCTGGAGAGCCAGCTCCGCAGGCTGGGAGATCAAGCACTGATTCCCCAGCCGGCGGAGGCCCCCGGTGCAGAGCTGCTGCACCGCCCCATCCGGGGTCAGGACCGACAGGCTGGCCCAGAGATCGAAACCCGGTTGGTCGGCCCAGGCGATCAACCGCAAGCGCGGTTCCCCCAGCAGTCGCAGCGCTGCCGGCAGCGCTGCGGAGGTGAAACAGGCGACCTCGGCTCGCTGATCGAGGTCACGGCGCTCCGCCAGGCCGGGGTCGGGGCCGAGATGGCCGCCGCGGCTGGGGGTCGGACGCCAGGGATCATGCACGAGGCTCAGTCGACCCCAGCCCGGCTCCTGGTTCCGGTCATTCGCCGCCAGCAGCCGGCCCTCGTCCGTGCGGATCCCGGCCAGCCCCGAGCTGGCCAGAACCCAGCCCTGGCAGGCGATCGCCTCGGGTGGGGGCGCCTGATCCCGCCAGAAGCCCGTGCGGATGCACTGCAGGGCCAGCGCTGATCGGCCAGGTTCCCCCAGAGCCGTGGCAGCTCCTGGCGAGGCCCCGGCAGCGCTGGCGGCGCTTGGGAGTGAGGCCGGAGCCGGTGTCGTCCCGGGCCCGGCTGCGGAGCCAGCGGCAGGCCCCGTTCCAGGCGAAGACGAGGAGACGGGCGGGACCTGGGAGAGTGGAGACGGGACGGGCTCGCTCTCCGGGGCTGCTGGCGCGGATGCCGCGACGGCAGCCGGTGCAGCCGCCGTCCGTTCGCAGGTGGCTGCGGGCCCCGCCGCCTGGAGATGACGCCGGAAGAATTCCAGCTGCAGGTCGTCGATCCCGCCCTGCCAGTTGAGATGGCTCCAGGCGCCGAGGCGCAGCTCCGGCTGGCCGCCGGCGGCCCGGGCCTGGCGGTACAGATCCAGCACCCCGCGCAGCTGGGGATCGTGCCAGCCTCCGATCAGCAGCATCGGCCGCCGCAGCAGCTCCTGGGCCACCGGATGAAGCCGCCACTGCTCGGGGCGCCCTGGATCGCGGCGCAACCAGTCCAGGCCCATGCCGTCGGGATCGTGCCGTTCGAGCAGCGCCAGCCCTTCATGCAGATAGGCACCGCCCTCGAGGCTGCGGCGGATCTGCAGCCAGCCCTCGTCATCGCGCCGCCGGCGACAGCCTTCGGCCGCCAGCTGCAGGGCCCAGCCCAGACCCAGGCTCCACCAGTGGGCTCCCCCTTCGCTGGCCCAGTGCAGCCGCTCGTCGACGCCGCACATGGCCGGGACCAGACAGTCCGGCAGGCTGGGGCCATCGCCGTCGTTGAGCAACTGGCTCAACCCCTGATAAGAGAAGCCATAGGTCCCGACCCTGCCATTGCTGCCCGGCAGGTCTCGCACCCAGCGGACCGCTGCCGCCCCATCGGCTCCTTCCTGGCGGAAGCCGCCGAACTCGCCGCCGGACTCGCCCCGCCCGCGCACGTCCTGCACGACCACCAGGAAACCGGCCCTGGCATACCAGCTGGGATGGGCGTAGGTGACGGTGGAGGCGATCGCCAGGCCATAGGGCTGGCGCATCAGCAGAACGGGCCAGGGACCGTCCCCCTCCGGCCTGAAGATTCGGCTGGCCAGGGCGACGCCGTCCGGGGTCAGCATCGCCAGGTCGGTGCCTGGGCCCATTCAGCGCACGTCGGGGCAGTAGAGGCCGATCACGTAGGTGGTGAGCACTTCGGCATCCATCGGGCTCAGCCCCTGACTGGCAGCCACCCAGTCGATCGACTCCTTGGAGGTGGCCAACTTGCCTTCGGCGTTGTAGCGCTTGAACCGCTCGCACAGGCTGCGGGCCAGCTGGGGGTTCTGCTTGACCGATTCGAGCAGGGCGGAGGCAGCCCCAGCCGGGGCGATGGGGGCGAGCCCGACCATCAGAATCGCGACGCTCAGGAATCCGGAAAGGACGCTGCCGGCTTCAGGCCCGGGAGCCTGGTGGAGGGGAACGGGGTGCACGCTGGAATGGCGGGGCATCGCTGCCTCCCAGGGATCTCTCCATTTCAGGGACCGGGCGGCCTGGCTGTTGTTCGGTCGGGGTCAGTTCGGCGAGCGACTGGATCGGCCGCGGGCCTGGAAAATCCAGCGCCGCACCTGGAGCGGATCGATGGCCACGGCCGCCCGGCCCAGGAGCTGGCGCTGGAAGCGGCCCAGTTGCAGGTGCAGGCGATCGGGATCAGCCTGGGCCAGACCCTGGCGGCTGGCGATGCCGGAATACAGCAGAAGCGCGGCGTCCGCCGGGGACACCCCGACCTCGATCACCAGGCGGGCCTGACCGCGCAGCTTGATCAACCTGGCCTCACTGGCGCCCCCGGCGCGGGCCAGCTGCCTGAGGCTGGCGTCATCCAGTTGGGCCAGGCCCGACCAGTCGCCGATGCCATGGGCCTGGAGCCGGGCCGCTTCACGGCTGAAGTGGGGGGGCAGCCGGAATTCCCAGGGAACCTCCGGGGCGCTGGCGGGGCCGACGGACTCCTTCATGGCGTCAGGGTGACCTCGCCGCTGGCCAGATCGCGCACGGCTTCCGCCAGCACCACGGGCCGACCGGTGCCGTCGCCGACCGCTTCAATGGCGCGCAGTCGCACCCGCACCCGACCATCGCTGGTCTTTTTGCCGCCGCCGTGCAGATTGCTGGCCACCTGGATCACGGTGGGGCCGATCGCCTCGCGGGGCAGATCCCTGGGGGCGGCGGCGATCACCAGATCGCCGCCGCCGTCGAAGACCACCGGAGCCACCACGGCGCCGCTGATCGTCACCCGCGGGCTGTAGCTGATTGAGAAGGCCAGGCAGGAGATGGCCAGCAGGGCGGTGAAGCTGGTGATGCCGACAAGCCGGAAGCGGATTCCCCAGCGCAGGCTGAAGCCGGCTGCCGTGGTCAGGATCAGCAGACCACTGGCAAGGCCGAGCCATTTCGCGGCCACGAGCAGAATCGGATCGGCGGCCATCAGAACTGGGGAAGGCGGAGCATCCTCCTTATATTGCGGCCGACCGCGCCGGTGATCGACCTGGGCAGATGAGATGGAGGCCCAGACGATGGTCTCGAACCCTGCGCAGGGTCTGGCCCGCGAAACCGGCCCTGCCAGGGAGCGACCAAGCCCCCCCTGGGCGGCCCCGGCTGGCGACGACAGCACTGCTGGGCGGCACCGTCCTGGCTGCCGGTGGCGTGGTCCTCTGGCTGGCGGCGGATCGGCTTCTGGCGGGCCTGTACGAGCGCTGGCGGCCGCACCTGGAGCACCAGGTGAGCACGATCATGGGCCGGCCTCTGCGGCTCGGTCCCTATTGCGGCATCAGCGCCGATGGTCTCTGCGTGGGTCCCAGTCGCTTCCTGGCCGGATCGCAGGATGGCTCCACGGTGGAGGCTCGCAGCGGGCACGTGCTGCTGGACCCCCTGGCGAGCTGGCGACGGCGCAGTCTGGTGCTCGACATCAGCTTCAGCGGTGCCCGCGCCGATCTGCGGCCCAATGCCCGCGGTCAGTGGTGGGTGCTGGGTCCGGTCCCCGCCGGAGGCCAGCCGCCGCGGCTGGATCTGCGCTTTCGCCTGGTGCGGCCGGGACGCGTCCGGATCTGGGGACTGGGTCAGGGCGGCCAGCCGATCGAACTGGCTGCGGTCGGTCAGGTCGGCCTCTGGCCCCACCTGCGGCGGCTCGAAGGGCGGCTCAGGGTGGAGGTACCCGGCCAGGAGGGTGCGGCCGTGCTGGTGGGCACGGGGCAGTGGCAGAAGCGCAGTTGGCGGCTGCAGATCAGTCCCCGGCAGTTACCGATCCAGCCGTTGGCTCGGTTTGTGCCCCTGCAGGGCCAGCTGAGCGGCCGTGCCGACGGTCTGGTGTCCCTCGGCCTGGAGCGGGAGCTGGCGAGCTGTCAGGGGCAATTGGTGCTCTCGACCGTGCGCTGGCGGCAGGTGGGTGTGGTCCAGCCCCTGGCGGTGGCTCGGCTGCCGCTCAGCTGCAGAGCCCGGGTGCTCACCATGGCCCCGAGCCGTTGGCAGTTCGGCAGCTGGACGGGCCAGGCTTCCGGCCGCATCGACGCCGACCGTTCCCTGGCCCTGCGGCTACTGGCCCGGCCACCCCTCCCCCTGAATCTCGGCGCCGATCCGATCCGGGTCTCCCTGCAGGGGCGCTGGCGCCAGGGCCGCCTGCAACAGGCCCAGTTGCGGGCCTGGCGCGGCCGCTCCCGGCTGGCGCTGGACGGGGCCATCGGCCATCAGCTGGATCTGGCCGGTGCCTGGCGACTGGATCCCGACGATCTGCCCCGGGGCCAGCGGCTGCCTGACTGGCTGCGGGATCAGCCGCTGGCGGGCACGCTCCTGGCGACGGGACCGCTGCGCCAGCCCAGTCTGCTGCTCGAGACGGCGTTGCAACGGTCCAATCCCGTGCTGGGCAGCTGGCAGGCCTCGCTGCGCCTCGCCGACGGCCAGTTGCAGCTGGGGCGCCTGCAGGCGGAGCACCTGCAGGTCACGGCCTCGCTGCCGCTGGCCTTCCAGGCCGGCCGGGGACTGCGCTGGGGGGAGCTGCAGGCTGAGTTCAACCTCCGCGATTTCCCCCTCACCCGCCTCAGCCCTCTGGTCGGCACCCAGCTTCAGGGCCGGCTGGACGCCCAAGGACGGGTGCACGGCCCCCTGACGGCCCTGGTGCCCGATCTCGATCTGGTGGTGCGCCGCCCGGGAGCCGGCCCCCTGCTGCTGGAGGAAACCTGGGCTGGGCGCCTGATGGGCCTCAGCACAGGTGGTGGCCAGCTGCGGCTCCAGGCCCGAAGCCCGGCCCCCAACGGCAGAATCTCGGCCCAGCTCGATCGCCGCTGGCATCCGATCGCCATCGCCCTGCAACGCCAGGGCGGCAGCCTGGAGCTCAACGGCACCCTGGCCCGCTACCGCTGGCAGGCCCGCGACCTGCCTCTGCACGGACTGTCGCTGGCCCTGGGCCGCAACCGCCCCTTTCAGCCCCTCGATGGCGGCCTCAGTGGTTCGGGCAGCCTGGCACTCCAGCCCCTGGCCTTCGCTGGCAATGCGGCCTTGGATCGACCCCAGTTCCTCGGGCTCGGGGGCCGCAAAGTCCGGGCCCAGGTGGCCTATGCCGACCGCCGCTACAGCCTCCAGGGCACCGTCGATCCGCTGGCGTCCGGCAGCGTCGACGTGGCGCTCAAGGGCCGGTGGGCGGGCCCCTTCGAGGCCCGTTTCCAGGCGACGGATCTCTCCTCGTTGCTGTTTCACCAGATCCTGCAGGCCTGGGCCGTCTGGCGCGGTGCCCCCCTGCCTCGCCATCGCGGCGCGGACGATCTGGGACTGGCGTCGATCGAAACCCTCGGTTCCTCAATCGAGCAGCAGCTGCTGGTGCTGCGCAAGGTGCAGGAGAACCTGGAGAGCTGGGATCAGCAGCGCCGCCGCGCCACCCGAGCTGAGCGTCTCTCCCGCCTGCAGATCCGGCTGGACGCGGACCTGACCATCCGCGGCCCCGACCTGCGCCGGGCCCGGGCCGATCTCAAGGCCCGGGGCCATCTGTGGCTGGCTCTGCGGGACCGGGATCTGGCCCTGGCCCAGGCCCCCTTCCAAGTGCGGCTGGAAGGTTCTCTGTTCGCCGGGGATGGCAGCTTCGATGTCTCGGGCGTGTCTCTGGCGCTGCTGGCCCTGCTCACGCCGGTGCCGGAGAGTCTGCGGGGCTATCTCGGGGTGCGGGGTCGCTATCGCCTCGGTGCCAGCCGTCCCCAGCTGGCGATGGATCTGTCCCTCGACGATGCGGCGCTCGCCCAGCGGGCCCTGCAGCTCGATCGCGGCCACGTGGAGCTCAAGGCCGGGGGCCTGGGGGTGGACCTGGCGCTGAGGGCGGCCGGGGCCTCCAGCAGTGTCGATCTGGCGGGCACCATCCCTCTGGAGCTGCGCAGCAACAAGCTGGAACTGCGCCTGGCCAGCCGCGGCGATGGCCTGCGCTTTCTCACCGATCTGACCGGTCGGGCGGTGACCTGGCGCCAGGGAAGTGTCGACCTGCAGTTATTGATGCGGGGCAGCCTCGCCGATCCGATCGCCAACGGCTTCCTGCGCTTCCGCAATGGCGACTATGAGCTCGTCGGCCAGTCGGTGCAGGGGGTGGAGGCCACCGTTCTGTTCGACTTCCAGCAGCTGCTGGTCCAGGATCTGCGCGCCCGGGTCGGCAGGCGCGGTCAGATCCGGGGCGAGGGGCGCCTGGGGCTGGTCCGTGCCCTGAGCCCTGAGCCGACTCTGGCGCTCACGCTCAAGGACGTGCCGTTCGCCCAGTCACGGGTCGCCGCGACGGCGGCGGGTCAGCTGACCCTGGCCGGCAGTCTGGTGGCCCCCAGGCTCGGTGGCGAGCTGACGATCAGCAACGGCACGATCAATGCCCAGCCCGGCCAGCTGGGCCGACCCGAATCGCCGCAGGGTGCCGTTACCGCCCAGGCCGGCGGCGGCGTTCGGGTGCAGCCCACCACGATCAATGAGCTGCTGCAGCGCAAGTGGGATTTCAGTGAGCCGCTGGTGCTGCTCGGTCCCGATGTCGAGTCCGCCACCAACGCCGACCTACAGGATTCGCTTCCCAATCTCCCCTGGCTGAGCTTCAACAACCTGGTGTTGCGCTTTGGTCCCGGGCTGCGGGTGGTGTTGCCGAACATCGCCAACTTCAGCACCGGTGGCTCGCTGCGGATCAGTGGCCGACTTGATCCCTCCCTGCGGGCCTCTGGCGTGGTGCGTCTGTTGAGAGGGCGCCTCAATCTGTTCACCACGACCTTCAGCCTCGACCCCGATGCGCCGAACGTGGCCGTGTTCACGCCCTCACTGGGCCTGGTGCCCTACCTCGACATCGCCCTGCGCACCCGCATCGCCGACAGTCTCAATGGGATTGCCCCGAGTGGTCTGGGCCAGGGGGGGATCGGCAGTTCTGGCTATTCCTCCCTGGCTCAGACGGAGAGCCAGGGGGGCTTCTCGTCCCTGAATCAGCTGAACCTGATCCTGGTCACCGTCAGTGTCAGCGGACCGGCGGACCGGATCGCCGAGAACATCCGCCTGCGCAGCAGCCCGCCCTTGCCCCAGGAGCGGCTGGTGGCCCTGATCGGCGGCAACTCGCTGGCGGGGCTCAGCGGGGCCCAGGCCGGCACCGCCCTGGCCACCGTGCTCGGCCAGTCCCTGCTGTCACCGCTGCTGGCCTCCTTCAGTGATGCCCTGGGCCAGCGCGTCAGCCTGGCTCTCTATCCCACCTACGTGAATCCCTCAATCGCCTTGCGCAGTGAATTGCGTTCCGGCCGGGTGCCCCCCCAGCTGGTGCTGGCCACGGAGGTGGGCTACGACCTCACCGATCGGCTCAACGCCTCGCTGCTGCTGGCCCCCAACCGCTCGGATGTACCGCCGCAGCTGACCCTGAGCTACAAGGCCTCAGAGACCTTCAACGTGCAGGCCTCGGTGGACAGCCAGGGGGCCTGGCAGAGCCTGCTGCAGCTGTTCTTCCGCTTCTGATGCGGTTCGTTGCCGATCAGGACCGCCTGGCCAGGAGCAGCGCCTGCGGCCGGCTGCCGCTGGGTCAGGCTCAAGGGCCGGCTTCTGAGACCGTTTCTGCCGCTACCCCGCCATGACCGAGCCTCGAGATGGCCTCTCTGCCGATGGGTCTGGGGCCGCATTCGGCCCTGAGGCCGCTGCCCAGCTGATCGGCGTCGATCTGGGCGGCACCGCCATCAAGCTCGCCCGCTTCAACGAGCAGGGGCAGCTGCTGGCCGAGCTGGAGGTGCCCACCCCCCAGCCGGCGATGCCCGGGGCGGTGACCATGGCGATCACCGAGGCGGTGGAGCAACTCGATCCGCAGCGCCTGGCCGATCGGGTCGGGGTGGGACTGCCGGGGCCCACGGATCGGGCGGCGCGCATCGCCCGGATTTCGATCAATCTGCCGGGCTGGATCGATGTGCCCCTGGCGGACTGGCTGGAGTCCCGGCTGCAGCGGCGGGTCACCCTGGCGAATGACGCCAACTGCGCCCTGCTCGGCGAGGCCTGGCTCGGCGCCGCCCGCGCCTGCGGTGACACGATCCTGCTCACCCTGGGCACGGGCGTCGGCGGCGGCGTGATGCTGGGCGGCAGCCTGTTCACCGGCCATGGCGGCGCCGCCGGCGAACTGGGTCTGATCGGGCTCGATCCCGACGGCCCCGCCTGCCGCAGCGGCAACAGCGGCTCCCTCGAGCAGCACTGCAGCATCGCCGGCCTGGCCCGGCTGAGCCCGATCGATCCGGCTGAACTCTGTCGTCTCGCCGATGCGGGCGATGCCGAGGCCCTGGCGATTTGGGCGCGCTACGGCCGGCTGCTGGGCATCGGCCTGAGCTCCCTGCTCTACGTGCTCACCCCGGAGCTGGTGCTGATCGGGGGGGGACTCAGTGGGGCCTGTCACCACTTCCTGCCGGCCGTGTGGGCCGAGCTGGAGCAGCGGGTGCTGGCGGTGTCGCGCGAGGGGCTGGAAATCCGGCCGTGCGCCCTCGGCAATGGAGCCGGCCGGCTCGGCGCCGCCCGACTGGCGCAGGATCGCTTGGGATGATGGGGCCATGACCCAGATTCCCGATCCCTCGCCCGAGCTGTTGCAGCGGGCCATGGCCGTGCGCCGGGCCGCCCTGGCCCTGGGGCAGGCCGCCGACGTCGAGCGCCGCGACGCCGTGCAGGCGATGGCAGCGGCCCTGGAGGCCGATGGGGCCGCCATCCTGGCGGCGAATCAGCGCGATCTCGAGGCGGCCGAGGCCGATGGCCTGGCCCCGGCCCTGGTGGCTCGCCTGCGGCTCGATCCGGCCAAGCTGGCGGCGGCGATCGAGGGGGTGCGCCAGGTGGCCGCCCTGGCCGACCCGCTGGGCCGGCGCCAGCTTCACACCGAGCTCGATCGGGGGCTGGTGCTGGAGCGGATCACCGTGCCGCTCGGGGTGCTGGGCGTGATCTTTGAGGCCCGGCCGGATGCGGTGATGCAGATCGCCTCCCTGGCGATCCGCTCCGGCAATGGCGCCCTGCTCAAAGGGGGGCGGGAGGCCGTCCACAGCTGTGAAGCCATCCTGGCCGCCCTGCACCGGGGCCTGTCCACGACCGGCGTCGATCCCCGGGCCCTGGCCCTGCTCACCAGCCGCCAGGAGAGCCTGGGTCTGCTGAAGCTCGATGGCCTGGTCGATCTGATCATTCCCCGCGGCTCCAACGATCTGGTGCGCTTCATTCAGGACAACACCCGCATTCCGGTGCTGGGCCACGCCGATGGCATCTGCCATCTGTACGTCGATCGCGGCGCCGACCTGCAGCAGGCCCTGCGCCTCGCCCTCGACAGCAAAATCCAGTACCCCGCCGCCTGCAACGCGATCGAGACCCTGCTGGTGCATGGCGAAATCGCCCCCCGCTTTCTGCCGGCGGCGATCGAGGCCTTCGCCGCTGCCGGCGTCGAACTGCGGGGTGACCCGGCCGCCTGCGACCTGGGAGTGCCCGCTGCGGCCGAGGAACAGGACTGGCGCACCGAGTACTCCGACCTGATCCTCAGCGTGCGGATCGTCGCGGATCTGGAGACGGCTCTGGAGCACATCCGCACCTACGGCTCCCGCCACACCGACGCCATCGCCACCACCGACCCGCTGGCCGCCGATCGCTTCCTGGCGGCGGTGGACAGCGCCGGCGTCTACCTCAACTGCTCCACCCGCTTCGCCGACGGCTTCCGCTACGGCTTCGGCGCCGAGGTGGGCATCAGCACCCAGACCCTGCCGCCGCGGGGGCCGGTGGGGCTGGAGGGGCTGGTCACCTATCGCTACCGGCTGCGCGGTGAGGGCCACATCGCCGGCGACTACGCCAGAGGCGAGCGCCAGTTCAGCCATCGCTCCCTGCCGCTGTGACCATGCCCGTCGATGCCATCCATGTGCGGGGCCTGCGGCTCTGGGCCCATGTCGGGGTGTTCGAGCACGAGCGCCGCGATGGCCAGTGGTTCGAGCTGGAGTTCTGGCTCGGCGGCGATCTGCAGGCCGCCGCCGTCCGTGATGAGCTGGCGGGCAGCTTCGACTACGCCCTGGCGATCAGCACCCTGCAGCGCCACAGCCGCAGCGTGTGCTGCCTGACGATCGAGCACTACAGCGAGCTGATCCTCGACCAGCTGGAGCAGGTGTATGGAGCGATCGCGATCCGGCTGGAGCTGAGCAAGTGCCAGCCGCCGATCCCCGGCTTCCAGGGGCAGGTGTCCGTGCTGCGGCAGCGGCGCTGGGGCTGGCAGCAGACGCTCTGAGGCGATTTCGAACCTGGCATCGTGGAGTCGGAAGTGCCGGGTATCAGCCCGCTCCCCGATCTCTGCCGCCATGGCTGAAGCCATTCCGCTGGTCTTGATTCATGGCCTCTGGGACACCCCGAGGGTGTTCCGCCCGCTGCTGCGGGAACTGGACCATCGCCGCGATCCGCTGCTGCTGCCCCACCTGCCCCATGGCCTGGGCTCCATCCCCCTGCTCGACCTGGCCCAGCGCCTCGATGAGGGGATCCGGGCGGCCTTCGGGCCGGATCAGCCGATCGATCTGCTGGGGTTCTCGATGGGAGGCGTGATCGGCCGCAGCTGGATTCAGTTGCTGGGCGGCGCGCCCCGCACGCGCCGCTTCATCAGCGTGGCCAGTCCGCACCGGGGCACGCTGGCGGCGGTGCCCTGGCCGCGTGCCTGGCTGGCCGGCGTCGCCGACATGAAGCCCCGCAGTTCGCTGCTCGAGCGGCTCAATGCCGATCTGGATCCCCTGCGCCGGATCGATTGCTGCAGCTTCTACTGCCCCACTGATCTGACGGTCTTCCCGGGCTGGCAAGCGGTGTTGCCGGTGGGCCGACAGCGGCGGCTGCCGGTGCTGCGCCACGACCGTCTCCTGATGGCGCCCCAGGGATTGAAGCCGCTGCTGGCCGAGTTGCTGCGGCCCTGAGTGCACCGGAGGCAACGGGGAAAGCAGGGCTCCATGGCCCCCAGGAATGCTCAGCTCGCCACCAGGCCGCTGTGGCGGATCAGGGCCTCGGTGGATGGGGCTCTGCCGCGGAAGCTCTCGAACACCTCGGCCGGATGGCGGCTGCCGCCCAGGCTGAGGACGGTGTCGCGGAAGCGGCGGCCGGTGGCGCGGATCGCCTCCTCGTTCTCCAGCCCCCCATCCTCGAAGGCACTGAAGGCATCGGCACTGAGCACCTCCGCCCATTTGTAGGAGTAGTAGCCGGCCGCATAGCCCCCGGCGAAGATGTGGCCAAAGGAGCAGAGCAGGGCGTCCTCCTCGATCGGCTCCAGCACCGTGGTGGTCGCGGCGATCTGGCGGCGCAGCTGTTCAGGCGT
Organism: Cyanobium sp.; assembly: GCA_049282435.1. Classification (GTDB taxonomy): domain Bacteria; phylum Cyanobacteriota; class Cyanobacteriia; order PCC-6307; family Cyanobiaceae; genus Cyanobium. The sequence goes on from JBAPUA010000190.1 coordinate 30,537, forward strand.
CTGGCCGCAGTCGGGCGTCCAGCTGCTGTGCAGGCGCAGATCGGTCAGAGAGAAGTGCACCTGCCGCAGGGTGGCGCTGCCCCCCATGAAGGTGCGGGCGGCCAGCAACTTCTCAAACTCTCCCTCGGGCAGCGGTGCGCCGCTCTGCCAGTGGCGCGCCATGCCCAGCAGGGTGGATCGGTCATAGCACCAGTTCTCCATGAACTGGCTGGGCAGTTCCACCGCATCCCACTCGACGTTGCTGATGCCGGCCGCCTCGGGCCGCTCGACGGTGGTCAGCATGTGATGCAGGCCGTGGCCGAACTCGTGGAAGAGGGTCTCCACCTCCTGGAAGGTCATCAGGCTGGGGGTCTCCCCCACCGGCGGGCTCTGGTTGCAGATCAGATAGGCCACCGGCAGCACCGGGGTGCCATCCGCTGAGCGGGAGAGGCTCAGGCAATCATTCATCCAGGCACCGCCGCGCTTGCTGCCCGGCCGGCTGTAGGGATCGAGGTAGAAGGCCGCCAGCGGGCGGCCCTGGTCCCGGTCATGGACGCGGAAGAAGCGCACATCCGGATGCCAGATCGGCGCCTCGCCATCGGCGGCGGTGATCGCGATGCCGAACAGGCGGTCGCAGAGGCTGAACAGCCCGTCCAGCACCCGCGGCAGCGGAAACCAGGGTCGCAGGGCCTCGCTGTCGAGGTCAAAGCGCTCGCGGCGCAGGTGATCGGCCCAGAAACTGACGTCCCAGGGCCGCAGGTCGGCGGCCTCGGCCGCGGCGTGGCGCTCGGCGCAGGCGCGCAGATCGGCCAGCTCCTGAACGGCGATCGGATGGGCGGCGGCGCGCAGATCCTCCAGCAGCCCTTCCACCTCGGCAATTGACTCGGCCATCTTGGCGGCGAGGCTCACCTCCGCCCAGTTGGCATAGCCGAGCCGGTGGGCCTGCTCGAGCCGCAGGCTGAGAATTCGCTCAATCACCGGCCCATTGCTGTCGACCGGGGCGGTGGGCTCGGGGCCGTTCAGCAGGGGTTCGCTGGCCTCACCGGAGGCCCGGCTGACCTGGGCTTTGTACACCCGCTCGCGCAGATCGCGGCGGCGGCTGTACTGCATGAACGGTCCGAAGCGGGGGTAATCCAGTCCCATCAGCCAGGGGCCCGATTCGGCCGAGGCCCCGGCGTCAGCCGGGTCAGCCTTTCGGGCGGCCTGGGCCAGCTGGTCGAGCAGACTCGCCGGCAGTCCCTCCACTTCCGCCGCCTCGGTGAGCCGGAGGGTCCAGCGGTTCGTGGCATCCAGCAGGCGGTTGCCGAAGCTGGTGGAGAGTTCGGCCAGCTCCTGACTGGCGGCGTTGAAGGCCTGCCGCTCAGCCCCCTGCAGCCCGACACCGCGTAGATCCATGTCGCGCAGCTCGGCCGTCAGGATGCGCCGCTGGGTCTGATCGAGATCGGCGCCGGCCTGCAGCGCCTTGAGGGCCCGGTAGAGGATCTCGCTCTGGCCGGCCCGATTGCCGAAGGCCACCACGGACGCCTGCTGCTCGGCGTGGGCCTGGCGCAGTTCGGCGCTGTTGCAGACCCCGTTGAGATGGCTCACGACTCCCCAGCTCCAACGCAGCCGCTCGTTGAGGCGGTGCAGGGGATCCATCACCTGATGCCAGCTCGGGGTCAGGCCTTGTTGACCGGTGTGATCGAGCTGGGCCTCCAGGGCGGAAAGCTCGCTCTCCAGGGCCGCCATCAGCTCCGGGATGTGCTGGCTGACCTGCTCCGGGGTGATCTGCTCGAACTGGGGCAGTCCCTCACCCGCCAGCAGCGCAGGTCGGCTCTGAAGATCCGTGCTCATGATGATGCTCGTCGGCAGGCTGACTGGGAATTCATTCCAGCCGGGCGAGGCCGTGGCTGGGGCTCGGCCGGGGGCGGGGATCCCCGCACCGGGGCGATCGCCGGCTGGGGGCGATCAGCCGAAGATCGGCCAGTGGCTGAGGGCCAGCTGGCTGGTGTTGCTGAGCTCAACCGCCAGGGCGTTGGTGCTGGCTTGGTAGAAATCGATCGCCACCCGCGGCCAGAAGCCGATCACCAGCGTCGGCACCAGCAGGCTGAGGCCGATCACCAGTTCGCGCGGACTCATATCACCGACCACCGCCAGGGCGGGGATCCTGGGCCCGAAGAACACCCGGCGGCACAGAGACAGCAGATAGACGGGGGTGAGCACCAGGCCGATGGCGGCCAGCACGATCGTCAGCACCCGGAACGGCACTGTGAAACCGTCGTTGGCGGTCACCCCCAGAAAGACGGTGATCTCACTGATGAAGCCGCTCATCCCCGGCAGGGCGAGCGAGGCCAGGGAACTGGCCAGGAAGAAGGCGAAGGTGATCGGCAGGGCCTTGGCCAGCCCGCCCATGTTGGGAATGGAGAGGGTCTTGGTGCGCTCGTAGAAGACGCCGGTGACGAAGAACATCGAGGCGGCAATCAGGCCATGGCTGATCATCTGCAGCATGGCGCCGCTCATGCCCAGGGCATCGATGGCACCGATGCCCAGCAGCACGAATCCCATGTGGCTGACCGAGCTGCAGGCGATGCGCCGTTTGACGTTGTCCTGGGCGAAGGCGTTGAGAGCCCCATAGATGATGTTGACAATCCCGAGCACCACCAGGGCGGGGGCCAGCAGCAGGTGGATTTCCGGCAACATCTGCACGTTGAAGCGCAGCAAGGCGTAGCCGCCCATCTTGAGCAGCACGCCGGCCAACAACATCGAGACCGGCGCATTGGCCTCGCCGTGGGCATCGGGCAGCCAGGTGTGAAGGGGGAAAATCGGCAGCTTGACGCCAAAACCGATCAGGAAACCCAGGTAACAGAGCAGTCCGAAGGTGCCCCCCGGCGAGCGGGCCGCCAGTTCCGAGAGATTGAGGGTGAAGCTGTCGCCGGAGAGGGCCAGGGCCAGGCCACTGATCAGGATCAGCAGGGAGGCGGTGGCCGTGTAGAGAATGAATTTGGTGGCGGCGTACTGGCGCTGCTTGCCGCCCCAGATGGCGATCAGCAGGTAGACCGGCACCAACTCCAGTTCCCAGGCCAGAAAGAACAGCAGGAAGTCCTGGGAGAGAAACACCAGGCCCTGGGCCGAGGCCTGCAGCAACAGCAGACCGAAGTAGAGCCGGGTCTTGCGATTGACATTCCAGCTGGCGGCGACGGCGAGCAGGGTGACTAGGCCACTGAGCACCACCACGGGGGCCGACAGGCCATCGGCGGCCAGCGACCACTCCAGACCGAGGGCCGGCACCCAAGGCACGCGCTCGACCAGCTGCAGGGCGGAGAGATGGCCATCGAAGTGGCGGCTGAACACCCAGAGCATCAGCGCCAGATCAACGCCCAGGGTGCTCAGGGCCAGAAGCCGGGGCAGCCTGGGATCGTCGGCGTCTCCGGGGAGCAGCGGCATGAGCAGCGCCGCCGCCGCCGGCAGCAGCACGATCAGGCTGAGCCATGGGAAGACCGCGGGGAGCGAGGACGCGGCCGAAATGGGCAGGGTGGCGTCCATCACTGGATCCGATTGGTGACTTGAGGATCTCTGAGCGCGCGCCCTGAGGCCGGTCCGGGTCCTTGGGTGCAGGAATCTATCAGCTGAGTAGATGTACTCATGGCCGGTGCTGGGAGCGGTGGGTCTGGGGCTTCTGCGAGTGTTGGGCTCTGTGGCGCTGGAGCCTTTCGGCTGGGGAGGCTAGGGGGCGCATCTCCTCTCTGGGTGTCCTCTCAGCCGCCCAGGGGCGGCAGATGATTCCAGTGGCTGCCTTCGTGCTGGGGCTGGAGCACCTCGCCGCGGCTGCTCACCCCTTCCCGGCGCCAGGCCTCCACCATGGCCTGGCTCACGGCTTCGGCGACCGAGGCGGGCCCCAGCGCCAGCAGGGTGGGTCCGGCGCCACTGATCACGCAACCCCAGGCTCCCGCCCCCAAGGCCGCTGCCCGTACCGCCTTGCCGCCCTGGATCAGGCCCCAGCGGTAGGGCTCGTGGATGCGGTCGTGCATGCCGTCGGCGATCAGATCGCCATTGCCGGTGCGCAGGCCCTGCAGCAACAGAGTCAGGGCACCGAGATTGACCACCGCATCGCTGATCGGAATGCTGCGCGGCATGGCGCGCCGCGCTTCGGCGGTGCTGAGGCGGATCGAGGGGATGGCCACCACCGCCTGCACGTTGCTGGCCCATTCGCAGCGCACCACCCGCCAGCGATGGGAGGCAGCGCGAGCGGTCAGACACAGTCCCCCGACCAGGGAAGGCACGACGTTGTCGGGATGGCCCTCGATGTCGATCGCCAGCTCCAGCAGTTTTTCCTTGCTCAGGGGTTCGCCGACCAGGGCATTGGCGCCGATCAGACCGGCGACGATCGCCGTGGCGCTGCTGCCCAGGCCCCGGGCCGGCGGCACGGCCAGCTGCACCCGGGCCTCCAGGGCCACCGGTTCCTCGCCCGCCTCCTTCCAGACCCGCTGGGCGGAGCGGTAGATGAGATTGTCGGGACCGCCGCGCAGATGGGCGCCCTCGCTACCTTCGATGATCAGGTCAAAGCGGTCTCCGCCTCCCTCGATCACCCGCAACTCAAAGCGATTACCCAGGTCGAGAGCAGCTCCCAGGCAGTCGAAACCGGGGCCGAGGTTGGCGGTGGTGGCGGGGACCTCTACCACCACCCCCTGGCCGAGGTTTGGGCGCGCCATCTAGGTCGTCTTAGTCACCCCAGTGTCGCAGTCGATGGGTCGGCCCCCTGGCCGGGGGGATGGGACATGGCTCAGGGCTGCACAGTCGCGGAATGGGCATCTGCCGCTGCGCCTCCGCCCGGGCTCAGGCCAGCAGCATCCGCGCCCGGCAGGCGGCGCTGAATCCGCCGAAGGCCGGGTCGATCACCGCCTGGATCGGCATCGGTTCCAGCACGGCCCGCAACCTGCCTTTGGCCAGGAACGCCTGCAAGAACTGCTGGGTGCGCAGCCCGTCCAGCAGCTTCGCGGCCGTGCCCCCAGCCAGCCAGATGCCACCGCGGCTGAGGCTGACCAGGGCCAGATCCCCGCAGACCGATCCGTAGGCCCCCAGCCAGAGCTCCAGCGCGTCCTGGGCCAGGGGATCGCCGCTGGCGGCCGCTGCGGCCACGGCGGCCGGCAGATCGGCGCGCTGGCCGCCGGAGATTTCACCGCTGTCGAGCTCCAGCTCCCCGGCCAGCCAGCGGCTGGCATGGGTCGTCAGGGGATGCAGGCCCCCGGGATCGCGGCTGGCCAGTAGCCAGCGGGCCACATCCCCCAATCCCGTGCCGCTGACCACCCGCTCGATCGAGACCCGCTCCAGCTGGCGATCGGCCTGGATCCATTGCTTCAGCTCCCACTCCCTCTGACTGCGGGGGGCGAACTCGCCGTGGGCGGCTTCGCTGGCCAGGGCTTGCAGACCCGTGCCGGTGTGCAGCCCCATCGCCACCCCCAGGCCGGTACCGGCGCCCAGAATCAGCAGGGGCGCCTCCGCCTCGGCCTCACCGCCGCGCACTGCGGCGAGCTGATGGGCCTGCAGGTGGGGCAGGCCGTAGATCAGCACGGCGAAATCGTTGACCAATTCCAGCCGGGGGATGGCGCAGGCATCGGCCAGATCCCGTTCGCGCAGCAGCCAGCTGAGGTTGGTGAGCCGGGCCTGGCCGCCGTGCACCGGGCCAGCGACCGCCAGGCAGGCGGCGACGGGTCGGGCCAGGCCCCGAGCGGTGGTGCCGCTCAGAAAATCCCGCACCATCGACCCCAGGTCCTCCCAGTCGGCGGAGGGATAGCGGCAGCTGCTGAGGGTCGCCAGGCCGGCCGCGTCATGGAGACTCAGCAGGGTTTTGGTGCCGCCGATATCACCGGCCAACAGAGTGGTCATGGCCGCATCCGATGGTGGGGGGAATGGTCACCATTGTTGCCGGGGGGGCAGCCGCGGCCGCGGCTGGTTCAGCTTGCGGCCAGACCGGCCAGTCGCTGCAGGTTGGCGGCAGCAGCCCTGCTGATCAGCGAGGCCTCGGCGACGGCGCCGAGATCGCCGTCGCGGCGACTGCGCAGGCTGATCGTGCCAGTTTCGGCTTCCTTGGCGCCGATCACACCCAGCAGGGGAATCTTCATCTGTTCGCCATTGCGAATCAGTTTGCCGAGGCGTTCGCCGCTGCGATCGATCGTGGCCCGTACCCCGTGCCGCACCAGTTGCTGCTGCAACGATTCGGCATAGCCCAACACCTCATCGGTGACCGGCAACAGGCGGATCTGCTCAGGAGCCAGCCAGAACGGAAAATCGCCGGCGTAATTTTCGGTCATGATGCCGAAGAAACGCTCTAGCGAGCCAAAGATCGCCCGGTGAATCATGATCGGGCGCTGGCGGCTGCCATCGGCCGCCACATAGTCGAGATTGAAGCGCTCCGGCAGGTTGAAATCCAGCTGGATCGTGGAGCACTGCCAGAGGCGACCGATCGCATCTTCGATCTTGAGGTCGATCTTGGGGCCATAGAAGGCTCCACCTCCCTCGTCCACCTTGTAGGACCAGCCCTTGCGCTCCAGGGCTTCGATCAGACCCTGCGTAGCCAGGTCCCAGACGCTGTCATCACCGATCGATTTCTCCGGCCGGGTCGAAAGATTGATCTCGTACTGGCGGAAATCAAAGGTGCTGAGGATACGCTCGGTGAGATTCAGGACCTGCAGGATCTCATCGCCGATCTGGTCGGGCAGGCAGAAGACATGGGCGTCATCCTGAGTGAATCCGCGCACGCGCATCAAGCCGTGCATCACGCCGGGGCGCTCATAGCGGTAGACGGTGCCAAGCTCAGCCCAGCGAATCGGCAGTTCGCGGTAGGAACGCAGCCTGTTGGCATAGGTGAGGACATGGAACGGGCAGTTCATCGGCTTGAGCTGGAACTGGCGCTCGTCCACCTGCATGGGGCCGAACATGCTCTCGGCGTAAAAGTCGAGATGGCCGGAGGTGCGCCACAACTCGATGTCGGCGACATGGGGGGTGTAAAGCAGCTCATAGCCGTCGTCGAAGTGCGCCTGGCGCCAGAAGTCTTCGATCAGCAGGCGGGTGCGGGCGCCGCGCGGATGCCAGAAGACCAGGCCAGCCCCCGCCTCATCTTCGATGGAGAAGAGATCGAGGTCGGTGCCCAGCCGGCGATGGTCCCGTCGCAGCGCCTCCTGTTTACGGCGCTGGTATTCGGCCAGCTGTTCGGCTGTTTCCCAGGCCGTGCCATAGATCCGTTGCAGTTGGGCGCGATTTTCATCACCGCGCCAGTAAGCTCCCGCGACGCTTTCGAGGGCGAAGGCCTTGGGATTGAGCTCGCTGGTGTTGATCACATGGGGACCAGCGCACAGGTCCCACCAGTCCTCGCCCAACGTGTACAGCGTGATCGGCTCCTGCAGACCCGCCAGGATCTCCAGTTTGTAGGGCTCGTTCTGCTGGCGGATGCGACGTTCGGCCTCCTCGCGACTGACCTCGATGCGCTCCAGAGGCATGCGGGAGCTGATGATCTTGAGCATTTCCTTGCGGATCGCCTTGAGATCGGCCTCGGTGAACGGCTCGGGGTTGTCGAAGTCGTAGTAAAAGCCGTTCTCGGTCCAGGGGCCGATGGTGACCTGGGCCCTGGGGAACAGGCGTTGAACCGCCATCGCCAGCACGTGGCTCATCGAGTGGCGGATACGCAGCAGGGTCGGGCTGTCGCTCGTCCTGGGCAGATGGATCGGAGTGGTGTTGACCTGGCCCGATGCCGTCTGGGGTGTCACGGCCATCGGAGAACTGGTCACGGAATCACAGCTGGGCGTCTTGAGAGGAATCTTACGAAGTCGTTCCATGGCTCCGATCCGATCTGCCTAACCGCGTCGCGAGCGGCGGGATGTCTCCGTCCTGGTGGCCAGGCTCTGGGTCGGCCTCTGGCGTTGCAGTTGGTTGAGCTGGATGCCGATGGTTTTGATGAGCTGCCCGACGGGGCCTTGTCGGCCGGAGATCTCGGCAGCTCTGCGTTTGGCCGAGCGGTGACGCTCCCAGTTCTCAATGGCTTTGGAAAGCTGGGCGAAGGGGTTGGCAATCTGGAGCCTGGTTCGCAGCCGTGGAACCCGGAATCCTGCGATCGCGCCGAAGCAGACAGCGAAGACCAAATTAACGATCAGATTTCGGCAGAACAGCAGGAATGCGGGCAGTCGGCGCTGATTGATCCGTTCTTGTTGGGTGCTGCGCACCTTTTCCAGATCTGTGGCCAGCTTCTGTTGCAAGCTCTGGCGCAACTGGGCGATGGGCTGGTTCAAGCCCGCTGGCAACTTCGGGGATCCCGGGAGCTTGGCCAGGGCTGTGTTCAGTTCGATGAGGTCGCGGCTTGAGGCAATTTCAGAGCGGGCCGCAGTGATGGTGGCGATGGTGCGATTGGTCGGGATCTCCACCACCGCCCCGAGCCGCCAGATGGAGGTGGCCTGCAGGGGAATCAGCAGCAGAAAGCCGATGCAGGCCAAAGCAGAGCCTCTGCGGATCCAGCCCGGTCGCTGGCGGCTGCCGGTTGCCGCGAGATGCGGTCCCGCCAGCAGCAGGCAGGTACCGATCAGGGGTAGGAAGGCGAGGTTCTGGAGGGTGTTCAGGGCGTTCAGTTGCCAGGCCGGATCGATCAGGCGCAGCGGCAGAGCGCTGCCGACCAGGTTGCAGGCAAACAGCACATAGAAACCGAAGGCCGTGATCCGAAAAATGCGGGAGATCTCTGACTGGGAGCGGCTATACGAATCGTTCATTTCGCTTTCATGGATCATTCATCCGAGGGAGTGTAGCGGTGTAAAACCAGATGGCTTACGGCACGGCTCTGGCGTTCGGCAATGGGCTTCCATGCAGCTGCGGTGCTGCCGTTGCCATGGGCACTACGGTGCTTTCGGCCACAACAGGCTGCGGTGCCCCCTCATCCATCCCCCTCCACCCGTCCCGCCCTGGCGCTGGCTGCTGAACGCCGCAGCGTCGCCGTCAGCTATCTGCTCTGGTGTCTGTCCCTGGTTGGGGTCTGTGGACTGCAGCGTTTCTATAACCGTCGGCCGATCAGCGGCACAGTGTGGCTGCTCACCTTTGGCCTCTGCTTCATCGGCCAAGCTGTAGATCTTCTGCTCATTCCCCGACTTGTGCAGCAGGCCAACCAGCCCCTGCTGCTCCAAGAAGCCCTGCTTGCGGCAGAGTCCGCCTCCCTGCCACCCCTGGAGCGCCAGCTGCTGCAGCTGGCTCGTCGCTGCGGCGGCCGCGGCTTCACCATCAATGACGCCCTGATTGAACTCCAGCTGCCTCACGACGTCGACAGCGTGGTGGTCGCCGCCGAGATCGAGCGGTTGCTCCATCGCCAGCTGCTCGATGTAGGCAATGACGAGCGCGGGCGGGTCGTCTATCGCGAACCGTGAGCCCAACCGTGAGCCCATCGCGATTGAAGCTGCACGGAGCACCGCAGTTCTCCACTAGGCGCAGGGGCGCCTGATCCTGGCTGGCCGGAATTGTTAGGCCTCGGCAGCGGCGCTGACATCGCCGCGATGCAAGGTGATCTCAGGATGGTGATCCAGGCACTGGAAGTGACCGCCGCCCTACGGGAGGCGATATCCCTCGACCGTATCGCCAAGCCAGGCGCCTTGGGCGTGACGGATCGTGGGCAACAGCGCCCGCCGCTCCGATGTGATCTCGTACCCCCCCTGACTGTGGGTGGGGAGTGCCGTGAGGGATAAAGCCTGGATCATGGCAACACGGAGATGGGGCTGCGGCCCAGGTCTCGGCAACAGCATCAGGACGGCCATCGAAGCGAGCATCGGCTGGTGGAGGGCTGGCAGACCGGGCTGAAGGCGCTGTTGCCGGCGAAGCTGGCGCCAGCGACGCAACGGCAGGCGGGGGTTCAGGTCCAGCACACCCTGCTCGGCAGCTGGTGTCGCTGGCGCCCACCGCCAGACATGGTCCTAGCGCCGGCGTTGCACAGCGACGGCTCAGGTGATCGCCAGAAAGCCCAGGGCCCGGCGCACCCGCTCCAGGGTGGCATCGGCCACGGTGCTGGCCCGCTGCCGGCCCTGACGCAGCACCGTCTCCAGATACTGGGGATCGCTGCGCAGTTCGCGGTAGCGCTCCTGCAGGGGGGTCAGCGCCGCCACGGCCGCCTCGGCGAGCAGCGGCTTGAAGGTGCCCCAGCCCATGGCTGCGCATTCAGCGGCGGCGGCTTCGCGGCTGCGGCCGGCCAGGAGCGCATAGAGACCCAGCAGGTTGTCCGCCTCCGGACGCTCGGCGTTGCCGAACTCCAGGCCCATCTGCGGATCGGTCTTGGCCCGCTTGATCTTGCGGCTGATCAGTTCGGGAGGATCCAGCAGGTTGATCCGCGATCCTTCGTTGGGATCGCTTTTGCTCATCTTGTTGCTGCCGTCGGTGAGGCTCATCACCCGGGCGCCCTGCTTGAGGATCAGGGGCTCGGGCACCTTGAGGATCGGGATCGGCTCGCCGGCTGCATCCCTGGACCCGAAGCGAGCGTTGATCCGCTGCTGGGCGATGTCCCGGGCCAGTTCCAGATGCTGTTTCTGGTCCTCACCCACCGGCACCCGATCGGCGTCATAGAGAAGGATGTCGGCGGCCATCAACACCGGGTAATCGAGCAGGCCCGCGGAGACATCCGCGCCCTGTCTGACGGCCTTTTCCTTGAACTGGATCATGCGCTCCAGCCAGTTCAGAGGCGTCACGCAGTTCAGCAGCCAGCAGAGCTCGCTGTGGGCACGGACGTGGCTCTGGACGAAGACCGTGGACTGCTGGGGATCAATGCCGCAGGCGAGGTACAGGGCTGCTGTGGTGAGGGTGTCCTCAGCCAGCCGCGCCGGCTCGTGCGGCACCGTGATCGCATGCAGATCGACCACGCAGAAGTAGGTGTCGTGGCTGGACTGCAGATCCACCCAGTTGCGGATGGCTCCCAGCCAGTTTCCGAGATGGAGGGCCCCGGTGGGCTGGACTCCCGAGAGAACCCGCGGCCGGTTCGCAGGCTTGGGGCTGGCTGCTGGCATGGTGCGGGCGCTTCAGGCGTCGCCGGTGCTCACCACGGCGGCTTCGGCCTCCGGGCTGATGTCTGGGATGGCGCCACCATCGGCCTGATCAGGGACCGCTGAATCGGGCCCGGCCTCCGTCACAGCAAGGTCGAGATCGGCAGCAGTTTCGGTTTCAGCCGGTGCTGATGCCTGCTGTTCCGAAAGGTCCGGCTCCGCTGCAGGGGCGGCCGGCCGGCTGGGCCTGGCGAACGGATCGATTCGTTGTCCGCGACCACCACCGCCCGCACCGGTGGCCCTGCCCTCGCCGCGGCGACCCTCCCGTTCCCCACCGCCAGCGGCGCGGGGGCTGGGAGGGCGCTGGGCCGCCTGGGCCCGCTGCTGGCTGACCAGCTCATCGAGCTGACCCGCCTCCAGCTGCTGGGCCAGGGTGCGCAGGGCAAAACCGAGCACAGCCACCGTGGAGCGCAGGCCAAAGGCCTCCTGCAGAGCCCGGGCAGCCTGCAGCTCGTTGTCGCTGAGGCGGATGCGAAAGCCCCCGGCATCGCGCTGACCACCCTGGCGCTGTCCTCCTTCCCGCGGCCCCCCTTCCCGCGGCCCCCCTTCCCGCTGCCTTGACTCGCGCGGATTGCCCGCGAAGCGCCCACGTCCCGAGTCCTCGGACCCTCCGTTGGCCTGGGGAGTGTTGGTGTCGTCGGCCATGCCCGCAGCACGCATTCAGGCGCAAGTGTGGCGCATCGAGCGACGGGCGGGATCCCCTTCGGCGTGAAGCCAGTGCAGGGCGTGCTGACTGGTTGTCGGAATCCCGGCGCGGGCCAGCACCAGCAGGGGCAGGGGGCGATCGGCCTGGCTGGCGAAGCGAGCGCGGTACTCCTGCACCAGGGCGAGGTAGCGCTCAAGGGTCCAGCCATGGTTGCCGCGCTCCTGAGCCAGCCAGTAGCGCTGCAGGGCTTCGCGACAGGCCTCGCCGCCGAACTCCTGCCAGCACTGCTGCTGGGCCTGCCATCCCTGCAGGCCGGACGCCAGCAGCTCGCGGTAATGGGCCAGTTCGGGAGCCTCCCGGCTGATGTCCGGCGGCAGCCGCTTGGCGAGCTGATCGATTCGGACGCTCTCCAGCCGCAGCCAGCAGCGATCGAGGAGCAGGACCGGCAACCCCCCGTGCCAGCGCTGTTCCTGCTGCAGCACGGCGAGGCGTCGCTGCAGCTCCTCCTGCTGGCGGGGACGCAGGCACATCAGGGCATTCACCATCGGACCTGGAACCTCCGGACATCACATGGCGCGCCAATCCAGGGTATGGGGATCGGGCGATGGCGGATGGTGTCATCGATGGCAGGACGATGGTGCTCCACACAGCAACTGAGCTAGAGAGGCTCAGCCCCCGGCTGCCCCCGTGACCCGCCCGGATTTCCCTGCTGTCCCCGCGGCCCCCCTGGCCCTCCCTGAGGTCGCCCCCGCCGCTCCCCTCTGGCGCCGGCCGATCGTGCTGGCCGGTGCCGGTCTCCTGGCGAGTGACGCCATGGCGCACCTGCTGCATCTCGAGGGCGGATCGTTGCTGGGGCTCGGTGCCCTGGCCGGGGGCTGGTGGTTGCTGTCGCGGCGGCGCCGGCCGCTGCCGGCGC
>JBAPUA010000191.1:0-8159 GCA_049282435.1 Cyanobium sp.
GCGAAGAGGTCCCCCTCTCCCCCGATGGCACCTTCCGCATCCAGGTGCCCTTCCGCGACGGTCAGCAGCTCTACCCGATCGAGGCCGTCGCCGCCGACGGTGAGCAGCGCCGCAACATCACCCTCGAATTCCAGCGCACCACTCCGGAGGCCAACGTCAACACCAAGGAAGCGGCCGTCCCCGACTGGTTCTAAGCCTGTGGGGCTGGGCTGCAGCTCAACGCTTCGGCCAGCCGCTCCAGCAGGGCTTCCTCATCGCTGCCAGAAGTGACAGCCCGAATGGGCTGATCCGCCGCACTGAGAGTCTCGGCATCGTTCTTGCCATCGCTGGCCTCAGCCACCAGGGTTGAGGCCAGTTCGTTGTCTGCGAGGGGCTCCCGCTGCCCGAGTTGCCGTTCCAGCACGGTCAGATCGGCATCGGAGGGATCCAGTCCCAGCGACCGACGGGCACGGAGGCGACGGCGGGCCAGCTCAGGTGGACAGCGGCAGTCGAGGATCACAAAGCGAGCCCCGCAGCGCCGCGCCAGATCGGCAAAGTGGCGGCGATGGCGGCGTTGCAGGAAGGTGGCATCGACGATCAGCGACAGACCGGCCTCAAGGACGGTCTCGGCACAGCGGGGCAGATGGTCGCCGAAGAGCTGTTCACTGACGTCGGCCGCGTAGAGATCGCCGTGGCGCACCTCCCGGAGCGGCAGGCCCCAGAGCCCGAACAGTCGCTTGCGCTCCACATCGGAGCGCAGATGGATCCAGCCCAGGCGCCGGGCCAGGTGGAGGGCCCGATGGCTCTTGCCACTGCCCGAGATCCCATGGGTGATCAGCAGCACGGGGGGCGGCGGGGCGGCGCTGGCTTCCGCCAGGGCCAGATAGGACTGGATGCCCCGCCGCTGGGCCGCCAGCTCCGCCGGCGGCTGATCAGCCTGCTGCAGCCTCAGGGCTGCCACCTTGGCCCGCACCAGCGCCCGGTAGACGACATACCAGCGCCAGCCGCGCAGGCCGGTGTAGTCGCCGGTGTGTTCGAGCCAGCGGTTGAGCACCAGGGCCGCCAGGTCGCCGCGCCGGCGCTGGCGCAGATCCATCACCAGAAAGGCCATGTCACTGATGAGGTCGATCCAGCGCAGGGGTGGACTGAACTCAAGGCAGTCGAAGACGAGAATGCGCTGCCGCCACAGGGCCATGTTGCCCAGATGCAGATCCCCGTGGCATTCGCGGATCCAGCCGGCCGCACGGCGGGCCTCGAACCAGGGGGCCAGCTGCTCCGCCTGCGTTTCACTCCAGTGGCGCAGGGCACTCAGGCGCCGATCGCCGCCGAGCACGCGCTCCAGCACATCCAGATTGGCGATGGCGGGTGCACGGACCTGCCGCGCCGAGCCGAATCCCTCCTGCTCGCTCGCCACGGCCGCGTCGGCATGGAAGTGGGCCAGGCTGTCGGCGAGCTGCTCGAACAGGGCTGGGAGCGCGCTGGCGGTCCGCTCAGGGCGCTCCAGCACCGCAGGCAGCAGATCCTGGTGCCGGAACTGGCGCATCTGGACGGCTGTCTCGAGGATCGGGCCGTCGCCCCGGAAGCTGGCCTCAGCCGCTGGCCCATGGATCGCACGGAGCCCCAGATAGAGCTCCGGCGCCAGCCGGCGATTGAGACGCAGCTCTTCCTGACAGAAATGCCGGCGCCGCTGGGGGGTGCTGAAGTCGATGAAGCCCAGATGGACGGGCTTCTTGATCTTGTAGGCGTAGGTTCCAGTCAGCAGCACCCAGGAGATGTGGGTCTCCAGCAGCTCGATCGGGCCGACGGGATGGTCATAGGCCTCGGGTCGGAGCAGGGAGGCGATCAGGGGCTCCATGGCAAGGCCTGGTCAGGCAGGGGGGCGAAGGGGGGCTGGCAGCGGGGTGGTCGCCGGTGGGATCAATAGCCCGGATTCAGCTGGCGCATCTGCCAGGTGATCAGGCCTTCGATGGGAGTCCAGAACAGGAAGGGAAGCATCAACAGGGCTGATGACAAGGAGATGGTGGACAGCAGCATGGTCAAAAACAGGCCGTAGGTCCAGCTGATCAGGCAGATCATTGTGCCGGCAGAGAGGCGGCGGGACCGACACATCAACCAGGTGTAGCCCTCGACCTGGATCAGCAGCACCACATAGGCCAGCACCAGGTTCCAGCTGTTACGGGCGCTCCAGCTGATCAGGGCCGACAGGTAGAAGCAGGCGTGAATCAGCAACCAGATCAGGGGAATGGACGCTGAGAATGTCAGCCAGGAAGGTCGACGCAGCCCCTGATACCAGGCGAAATCCTTGCGGGTGGGGTTGATCAACAGGATCACCCCTTCCATCAGGATCAGAATCAGCAGCCAGGGAGGCACGATGGGGGAAATCTGCGGGGAGGTACTGAACCCTGCGGCCTTCGCTGTCATCAGGCGGAAGGGTCCGGGCGGGCAGTGGTGAGCTATTGATTAAGCCCGTCAGCGTCAGCAAGCTTGGAGGGGCAGGGAGTGCCGGGGCCGACCGCTCAACTGCTGACGGTGCCCCAGGCGGCAGTTGCAGCTGGTCAGGGGAGAGGGCGGACGAAGCAAGAAAAGCAGGGCTATCAAAGCACTTGTTTTGATGTGACTCACCCCGGCATTGGCCATGACAGAAGTCGGCCGATCAGCGAGGAATCTGAATACAGATAATCTTGTACAATTACGGAGGCATTGCCAAGGGGGGTGATGCTAAATGCTGCAGATCAGATGCATTTCTAGGACTGGAATGCAACGGATCAAGATCAAACTAGTGGCGACAGCTTGAAGTCAAGCTTTTTGGCGCCAGCTCAAGATCAACCTGTTGGCTCCGGCTCGATGCAATTCCCGGGTCGGCGGGCTGTGGCGGCGGGCGACCAATCTTCAGCGCCTCGCCGGGGCGACCGCAGGAAATCTTCCAGGCGCTGGCCCGGGCCCAGGGAGCACCAGTCGCCCCTTCGGTGGCCGCGGCCGTCACTGTCGCCGTCACTGTCGCCGTCACTGCTGCGGCGGCTGTGGCAGCGGCTGTTGCGGCGTTCCCAGCTGCGGATGATCAGGCCCGCTTCGCGGCAGACCAGCCGGTGCCGGAAGCGCAGGCAGACGAACATGACTCCGTCTTCCAGGGCTGCCACCGGATCGAGGTCGGCCTGGCTGCGAAGCAGGGCGGCCAGCAGCCGACCCGCCGGCACCTCGCAGCCACTGACGGGCAATCCAGCGTGGCCCAGGGACTGGCGCAGGCGCCCGGCGATCTGGGCTGGATCGGCGCCCTGCTTCAGCAGCAGATGCACGGGACCCCAGCCCGGCACGCCCAGAACGGAGAGCAGAGCCCAGCAGGGCGCAGGGGAGCGAAACACGGGACCTGGAAGCACACGTGCAGTCAGTGCCACCATGCGTCTTGACCGCCGCCGCGGTCCTTTCCCTTCCTGCTGCTCGATGGCCTTGCCCGACCGCTCCCGACCCGCCTGGCTCAACTGGCTGATCCTGCTCGCGTTTCTCTGGTCCTCCTGGCAGCTCGCCGGACTCTGGTTGCAGCGCTTTCACGGCTGAGGTGCTGCTGAGCCTGCCGCCAGGGCGGCCTTCAGGGCTCGAGCTGGTAGCCGGCTCCCCGCATCCAGCGCTCGAACTCGATCAGCACCAGCTCATTGGGGCAGTCAATCAGGGACAGGTTCCGGACCGTGCAATCACCGTGGCCGCCGTGGTGCAGGGTGAGCAGGAACTGGTCGCCACTGAGACCACAGACTTCGGGGTCACTGCGCACGACCACATCAAGGGCGGCTCCCAGCCGGGCAACGCGACGGCGCAGGTCGGACCAAGTCATCACGTTTCTCCCAGGCCCGATCCATGGACCAGGCCCCACTCTCTCATCAGGGCCTGGGGCTGAGGTTGGCGGCTGCCGGCCCTGGGGGCCAGCCGGCGCTGCTCAGGGTTTGCCGGCTGCGGCCGGCACCCCGGGGGCGGGCGCCGGCATCGGCGGCGGCGGCAGGATCAGGGCCAGAGCGGCCGCGGCGACCAGGGCGGTCAGGCCGGCCACCGGTGCCGCGAGACGGCGTTGCAGCGGCAGGCGTTCGGCGAGTTCCCGCTGCCGCAGGGGCAGGGGCTGCGGCACGGTCAGCTGGAGCTGCAGCCTGGGGTCGAGCCTCAGGCCATCCAGCACCCGCACCAGGTCGGCCAGCTCGGCATCGTCAAGCTCCACCACCAGGGAGGGGTTGCCGCTCTGGCGGCTGCGCAGCTCCAGCCGATGGGCACCGGCCATTGCCGGTTCGATCTGCACGGGTCGCTCTTCGCCGCCGAAACGGCGGCCGACCCCACTGATCAGATGGCGGGCATAGGGAAGCACCACCTCCATCAGCGCCAGCAGATGCTCCCGCTCGCCCTCCAGTTCCGGGCGGCCGACCCACTGCAACCGCCAGCCCGTGATGATCCCCACCGCGTCCGCGGCCTGACCGGCGGAGACATCCGGGACACCTTCGACCAGAAGCCGACAGCTCAGCTGATCGTGGCGAAGGGTCTGTTTCATCGGGGCACTCTGAAGCATCGGATGGTCCGGATCGGCGACTGGCGAGGCGCTTCGGCCCTTCAGGCGGCGGCATCCAGCAGGCTGGCCCGCAGGCGGTCGAACCCACCTTCACCGGCGGCCAGGGAGAGGCTGAGCACCATCTGGCGCCGTTCGGCGGCCCCGAGTTCGGGATCCAGCAAATGCTGCACCCCGCTGCGTCGAGGATTCATGCGCTCGCGGATCAGCTCGGCGAGGCGATCCTGAAACAGGTGCCAGCGCTGGGCCAGCAGCTCCGGGGCCTCGCTGGTGGAGAGCAGGGTGCGCAGCATCGGGTAGAGACGATCCGCCATCTGGCAGAGAATTGTGATCAGCGCGTCGGTTTCGCTGGCGGAGATCGGGCCGCGACGGCAGGCTCGGCGCAGCGGATTGTGGCAACGCCGCTTCCACAGTTCAACCCGATTGGGGAAGAGGTCGGCAAAGCCCAGCTGCTGGGACATCCAGACCATGGCCTCGCCGCCATTGAGGTCGAGGGCCTCCAGGGACAGCAGCAGCAGATCAAGGCGCTCCAGCCCGCGTCGGGGCAGGGTACGGGCGGGCGGGGCCTGGGAGGGAACCTGGGTCATGGCTGCGATGATGCCAGCAGCGGGGGTGTTCCGTCACCCGTAGCGTCCAGCCTGATGTCCGTTCACCAGCCATTGTCCCCTCGATGATCGTCAGCGCCTCCTCGGTCGATCTGCGCCAGCTTGTGCGGGAAATCCCTGATTTCCCGAAGCCAGGCATTCTTTTTCGCGACCTGACGCCGTTGATGCGCGATGTCGACGTCTGGCAGGAGACGATCCGCCGCCTGGCCACCCAGTGCGAGCCGCTGCAGCCCGATCTGATCGTCGGGATCGAGTCCCGCGGTTTCATTGTCGGTATGGCCCTCTCCATGGCCATGGGCCTGGGCTTCGTGCCGATCCGCAAGCCCGGCAAGCTGCCTGGCCCGTTGCATCGCGTCGATTACGAGCTCGAATACGGCAGTGACAGGCTTGAGATCCAGACGGATGCCTTCGTCACGATCACACCATCGGCCACCACGATCGATGAAGGACAGGTCCTGACCACCACCGTCAGCACCACCGCGATTCCCCCGGGCACCACCCTCCATTACCTCCTCAGCGGCAGGGGCATCAACGCCGCGGACTTCGCTTCCGGCACGCTCACGGGCGAGGAAACCGTGGGGAGTGACGGCTGTTTCCGTTTCTCCCACACAATCGCCAACGACGAGTGCACCGAAGGGCCGGAAGTGCTCGAGATCCGGATCTTCTCCGACCGTGGCCACACCCATCAAGTTGGCGCCACGGCCTACGTGACGATCAACGACAGCTCCACGGCACCCTTCTGCGCGGGCCGACGGGTGCTGGTGGTCGACGATCTGTTGGCCACCGGTGGCACCGCCGCCGCCGCCGGCGAGCTGGTGACGCTGGCGGGAGGGCTGCTCTGCGGCTTCGCCTTCGTGATCGAACTGGCCGATCTCAACGGCCGCCAGAAGCTGCCGGCCGGCGTAGCTGTGGATTCTCTGGTGATCTACAGCTGATGCGCAGCCGATCTGCGCCGCCTCAGGGTCGCTGGTCCTGCCAATCGAGCACCTGGCCCAGCTGCTCCAGGCTGATCAGGCCGTAGCGCCACAGCACCACCGGCAGGGGGGCCTGCTCGAGCTGGGATTGTTTGAGGCCCAAATCGAGAGCACTGTCACCGAGGCCGATCTGGTCACGGAGGAACTGCAGCAGCGCCGCCGCCGCCGGGGCCTGGGGCGAGGAGCTGATCACCATGATCCAGGCTGTGATGGCCACAGGCAAAGCCGCAGTTCACTCTGAAGCGAAGCCCTGGATTGCACAAGGCCCCGAGCTCATCACCGCCAGGGTGAAACGCCGCAGCTGGGGCCATCGGGCCAGCAGGCTCAGGGCCAGTCGGCGCAGCGGCAGAAGAGCGGCGGAGCGATTGGAAAAGAGGCGCACCAGCAAATCCGTGGCCAGCAGGGTGAGCAGCAGATCCGGCCAGCGTCGGCAGCCGTAGGCCGCCCCGAGGCGCCGGGGACTGAGCTCGCCACGGGCCACCCTGCGGGCCAGGCGATGCAGCACCGCCACATCGCGCCAGCAGAGATTGAGGCCCTGGCCGCCGACCGGATGGCAGCGATGGGCGCTTTCCCCCACCAGCAGGGTGCCGTTGCGGTGCAGGCGATGGGCGATCAACAGCTCCACCGGATAGGCCCGGGGCTGATCGAACAGGGTCTCGACCTGAAAGCGATCCGGCAGCACCCCGGCCAGCCGATCGAGGAAAGCGCTGGCCGGCAGGCCCTCCAGCTGGTGGCAGCGGCCGGCGGGCGCACTCCAGACCAGCTGGAAGCGCCCCTCCCCCAGGGGCAGGACGGCAAAGGGGCCCTCCGGCCGCAGCAACTCCCAGGCCTGGACATCGGCTGCCCCCCGCAGGGACACCTCCGCCGTCAGACAGGCCTGGCGATAGGTGCGGCGCCAGCTGCCGATGCCGAGCTGGCTGCGCGTGGCCGAGTTCGGCCCATCGGCTCCGACCACCAGATCGACCGGCCGACTGGCCGCCGGATCCGGGGGCGATTCGAGGCCCAGTTGCAGGCTGACGGCGGCCGAGCCCTGCAGCTGCCGCAACAGGACGGCCATGACCGCGTCGTGGCGACCGATCCAGCCGATGGCGGCCGTGGCGCAGCCGGCCTGGCGGGGCGCCAGATCGGCCAGGTCGAACACAAGCGAACGATTTGCGCCCAGATCCCAGAGCTGCAGTTCGTCAAAGCGAACGAGCTGGGGCTCGATCTGGGACCAGAGATCCAGGTGTTGCAGCAGCTCGCGGCTGGACTGGTTGAAGGCGTAGGCGCGGCGGCGCCGGCACAGGGCCTCGGCACTGAGCGGATCGTGCAGTTCCACCGACCAGCCGGCATCCACCAGGGCCAGGGCCGCCAGGGCACCGGTGGGTCCGGCACCCAGCACCCTGGCGACGAACCCACCGGCGGGTGCCCGGCGAGCGGACCGGGGGGGGGCGGCAACCACGGATGGGCAGGGGACGAAGGTCGGGGGACACACAAAACGCCGCAACAGAAACTGCTGCGGCGCGATGGCTTGAGGGCCGGCTCAGAGCTGCAGCAGGGGGCTGGACCTCTGCGGGTCCGGTGCAGCTCTGAGAAGCGGCTGGAAATCAGGACCAAAGGCGATCAGCCAATGCCGAGCAGGCCGCGGGTGAAGGATTCGCCGCCGAGGGCGAACTCGGTGGCCAGCAGGGCGATGAAGCCGAGCATGGCCATGCGACCGTTCAGCTTCTCAGCCCGCACGTGGAAGCCCCAGCCACTTTCAGCGCTGACGACTTCCATGCGGGGCTCGGTGGCGAAGGCGTTGAGGCGGCCGCCATCTTCGGTGGTGACGGTGGCGCCGCGGATCGCTGCAGATGCAGCGGCGGTGGGGGCATTGCTAGTGGCTTGAGCCATGGGGACCTTGCGGTGTGTGACGCAAGTGTAACGCAATGTTGCGGGCTGGAGCCGGATTGCTGCCGGATCCGGGCCGAGGTCGCCCAGAACCCTTGCCAGCACTGGGCTGGCTCCCGGTTCACCCGCTGGATCCGGTTACGGAGTCCGCACGTCAGGGACCTGATAGGCGCCTCTGACGCGCGCTGGAAGCCG